>NZ_JAMYOZ010000024.1:0-95000 GCF_040320095.1 Mesorhizobium sp. M0800 | reverse complement strand
TCGACGAAAACGGCAGCAGCGCCGAGCAGTTTCTGCTGCGCAATCCCTTGCCCAATGGCCGGTTTACGTCCGGGTTCGGTGCCAGGCGTCATCCCATTTTGGGGTATGTGAAAATGCACACCGGCACCGACTGGGCAGCTCCCGTGGGATCGCCGATCATTGCCGCGGGCAACGGCGTCGTCGAAAAAGCCGGCTGGGCCGGTGGCTATGGCAAGCAGATCATCTTGCGTCACGCCAATGGCTACGAGACGTCCTACAATCACCAGAGCGCCTTTGCCAAAGGCATCGAGCCGGGTGTTCGCGTTCGCCAGGGTCAGGTTATCGGCTATCTCGGCTCAACCGGCCTCTCCACCGGTCCGCATCTTCATTACGAACTGATCGTCAACGGCACAAAGGTCGATTCGATGCGCGTCCGCCTACCGGTCGGCAAGACGCTGAAGGGCGACGACCTCGTCGCCTTCAAGCGCGAGCGCGAACGCATCGACGACCTGCTCAAGCAGGAAGACAGCAATCAGTTGAAGGTCGCGAGCGCCAAGATCGAAGGCTGAGCCGACGTTTTTCGTCGTCAGCCCTGCTGATTCGCCGTGTCGCGCGCCCATGGCAGCCGCTCGCCGGAAACCGTCGTCCACGCGGTGATTGCCGAAAACAGGCAAAGCAGCGCGGTCACCGCGGCAACGGCGGCGAATGCCGCGTCGCTGGCGGCAAGTCGTGCCGCATCGAGGCCGGGCGCCAGGCCGGCTGGCGGCGGTTCGCCGAAACCCGGAATGCCGGAGCCGGCAGCGGTGCCGAGCACGCCAGCATAGACCCAGGCCGCCAGCGATCCCATCGCCGCCACGGCAATCAGGCCGCCGATGCGCGAGACGGCGTTGTTGATGCCCGAGGCCGCACCCGTATCCTTGTCCTCGACCGCCGTCATGACTGCGGTCGACAGCGGCGATACCACCACCGCCATGCCGAACCCCATCAGAGCCATCAGCGGGAATACCCCGATCCAGAAATTGTGGATGCCCCAATAGGCCAGCAAGGCAAGTCCGGCAAAGGCAAGAGCCACAACCAGACTGCCGCTGGCGATCGGAAAGCGAGGCCCGATGCGGTCGGACCACTGGCCGACCGGTCCGGACAACACTGCGATCAATGCCGACAGCGGCAGGAAGATGAAACCGACCTCGGCCGCGCTCAGCCCCCATCCGGCGATCATGAGCATCGGCAGATAGAACAGATTGGCCGACAGCGCGAAATAAAGGAAGAAGGTCGCCACATTGGCGCCCGCGAACGCGCCGATTCGAAACAACGACAGCTCGATCATCGGCTCGCGCCGCCGGCGCTCGAAGACGATGAACACGACGAGCAAAACCGCACCGGCGGCAATACTCGGGCCGGACATCAGCCCCTCCCCGTCGCCGCTCATCGAGGTCAGACCGTAAGCGAGAGCTCCGAACGCCAATATGGCGAGTGCAGCGCCGCCGAGATCGAGGCCGCGCTTTTCCGCCGGCGCGTCGGCAGGGACCTTGGCCAGCAGAAGATAGACCGAGATAAGGCCGAGCGGCAGATTGATGGCGAAGATCGCCCGCCAGATGCCGTCGCCGAACGCCGACAGCACGAAGCCGCCCAGCACCGGGCCGAGCGCCGTCGTCAGTGCTGATGCTGCGGCCCAGATGCCGATCGCCCGGCCGCGTTCCTTTTTCGGATAGGCTTTGGCGATAATGGCCAGGCTGCCCGGCACCATGATGGCCGCTCCGACACCCTGGATAGCCCGAAACGCAATAAGCACCGTCGGGTTAGGCGCCAGCGCGCAGGCAAGCGAGGCGGCAATGAACAGGACGATGCCGGCGACGAAGGAGTGGCGCAGGCCGAAGCGATCGCCGGCGGCGCCGCCGACGAGAATGAGGGCTGAGAGTGTCAATGCGTAGGCATTGGAAATCCATTGTGCCTCGGCGAGGCTGGCGCCGAGGTCGACGCGGATCGCCGGCGTCGCAATGGCCAGGACCGACCCGTCGATGAAGCCGAGCGCAGAAGCCAGGATCGCGGCGATCAGCACGAACCGCCGCTGCGCCTGCGGACAGAACGTATCGGCGGGAAGTGAGCCGGTCAGGGGAACGGCGCCGGTACCGACTTTGGTTGGCGTGTGCATGCCGCCTTACCTAGATCGCCGGCGCGCTGGCGACAACCGGCCAGCACGCTGTTCTCGTTGAAACCAGGCCCAACCTGGCCACACAGCCAGGATCACGCCGCTCAGGGTGCAAACGGCAAGTGCCGTGCTAAGCTTCTCGCAGCGCTACAGGCAAGGGGGAAATACCGCATGAAACGACCGCTCGAACCCTCGGCGGAAGGACGCGGGCGCGTCGTCGGCATCACCGACGGCGTGTTCGCCATCGCGCTCACCCTGATCGTTCTCGAGATCAGGGTGCCGGCGCATGAAACGGTGCATTCCGAACGCGAGTTGATCACAGCGATCACAGCACTGGCGCCGCGCTTCCTGACCTATGCGCTCAGCTTCCTGACGCTGACCATCTTCTGGTTCGGCCAGCAGGCGCAACACGGGCTGATTGCAAAATCCGACCGGCGGCTTGCCACGCTGAACCTCTGCTTCCTCGGCTTCATCGCCTTGCTGCCGTTCTCGACCGACCTTCTCGCCGACTTCCTCGAATTCAGGACTGCGGTGCTCGTCTACTGGTTCAATCTTTTGATGCTCGGACTGACGCTGCTCGCCAGTTGACGCTACGCGGACAAAAACGGATTTCTGGCCGAAGGTGTCGACGCGGAGACCACCCGAACGGTCTATCTGCGCATCGTCAAGGCACAGATCCTGTGGGCCGTCGGCGCTGCACTCTGCCTGATCAGCCCGTTGCTCAGCGTCGGCTTCATCCTGGTGGTGCAGCTGATCTATGCCGCAGCGCTGCGCGCGCCACTGCTGCGCAAGGTCATCGGGTAATTCGGGCGAAGGCGTTGCGCTTTAGTCGACGAACTCCACGATAACGCCGGGCGTCACGATCTTGGCAAGCTCGCGCGCGTCCCAATTGGTCAGCCGCACGCAGCCATGGCTTTCGGTCTTGCCGATCTTGGACGGATCCGGCGTGCCGTGAATGCCGTAGGTCGGCTTGTCCAGCGCAATCCAGACCGAGCCGACCGGGCCGTTCGGCCCCGGCGGGATGGTCAGGATCCTGTCGTTTTCGCCCTGCTTGAAATTGATGTTCGGGTTGTAGGTGTAGTTCGGGTCCAATGCGACACGCGACACCGCATGTGTGCCGGACGGCGACGGCGTGTCGGACGAGCCGATAGTCGCCGGATAGGCTGCGACCAGCTTGCCCGCCGCATCATAGGCGCGGACCTGCTTATTGGACTTGTCGGCGATGATGCGCGCCACCGGCGTCGCCACCAGCCTGCCGAAATTGGCGACCTTGATGATGGTGCCCGGACGATTGAAATTGGCGTCCGGATTGAGCTTGTTCAGATAGGTTTCATCCATATGGAAGCGCTCGGCCAGCGCTTCGGGTACCGACGTGTAGCCCATCCGATCGAGCTGCGCCTTTTGGCTGTAGTCCTCCGGTATCGAGGCGACATAGGGACCGGCCGCATCCTCGGGCGTGATCGTATAGGAGGCGAAGGCATCGCCGCCGGATTGCGCCAGGGCCGCCTGGATGCCGATTGCGTCGGTCGATTTCAGATTGCTGCCGGTGATCTCATTATAGGCGGCGAGCGCCTTGTCGACATTCGAGCCGAAGCGTCCGTCGATGACGCCGGGCGATGCACCGGCACGGTCGAGCAGCACCTGCAGTGCCGCCACGTCCTCGCGGGCGCCGAGCGCAAGCGACGGGTCGACCGCCGTCTTGCCGCCAGTGCTTGGCGGCGGGGCTGTGTCTGGCGGTAAGGCCGCCTGCTCGTTCGGCACCGTCGGCTCGACCGGCTCGATCGAGGCCTCGTTGAGCGGCTGGCGCTCGATGGTGCGCGGCTTTACCGGCTGCGCTGCCTCCGGATAACCGTTGCCGTAGCCGTCATCCCGTGGCGCTTCGGGGAAGGCTTCCACCGAATTGTCGCCATAGGGGTCGTACTCGTCAGCCGGCGGTATGATGACCCTGCCCTCGTCTTCCATCTGCCTGCGGCGATAGCGCGCCATGTCCTGCGGGTCGTCGAGATAATAGGGGTCGTCCTCGACCGGTCCGAGGTTGCGCAAGCGCTCGCGGCGCAAGGCGCGGCGGTCGAGCCTGGTCTGCGGCGGCTGGATGGCGATGACCTTGCCGGTCTCCGCATCGACGATGACGCGGTTTCCCCTGGCATCGTAGTAGATATCGAGATTGCCGTTCTGGGCGACAAGAATGCCGCCGCCATTGGCGGCACGAACCACCCGTGGCGCGGTATCCACTATTGGCGAGGCCATCGCATTCGACGCCAGCAGCCCGGCAGCAAGCGCTGAAAGGGTGAAGATGGTGCGCAACATGATGGCCAAATTCTCCGGTCCGTAATTGCCGCCGCCGGCATTGTCTCTTCAAAGCGCCGCGCGTCTTTTTCGACGCGCAAAGGACGCTCTAACGCTTTAAATCTCCGCATCGTGCTTTGCGAAAATCAAAACTCGATTTCGGGCCGATGTGGTAGGCGAACCCCTTCGCCAGCAAATCAGTTGCCAACGATAAGGTTCCAATATGAACCGGGCATGAAGATGGCGGATTTCTGACCGATTAACCGGCAGCGAGTCCCAATTCCTTGCGTGCCTGCTTCGTCAGCTTCAGCACGACAAGACGGTGGCTTTCGCGCAAATAATCCTTCAGCGCGCCATCATCCATGCTTTCGCCGGTCTGGCGCTGGATCCATTTCATGCCGCGTGAGGCAAGATAGGGCGCGGGCCGAAGGCCCGGCTGCTCCCTCAGCACGTCATAGGCGATGTCGGAGCATTTGAAGGTAACGAACGGCTCCTTGCCCTCACTCCAGCCGCCGATCGCGAAGACCTTGCCGCCGACCTTCCAGACATGGGCGCCGCCCCACTGCACGACATGGGTCGCCGAAGGCAGCGAGGCGCAGAAGCTGTTATAGTCGTCCAGCGTCATCTGCGCCCCGCCAGTGATGTTGGACCATGAACCGAAGGCCGGCGTAACAAAAGGGTATGCCGGTTTTTCGGAAAGGATCATGGTCGAGATTGAAGACAGGAATTCCATCCCGATTCGATCGGGATGGAACAGGCTCTTGGCTTGAGCTCAGGCGGCTGCCTCGGTTGCCACGACCGCGGGCTTCGAGCGGAAGTTCAAGCGGTCGGAGCCGGCGGTGACCTTGACGGTTGAGCCGTCGAGGATCTCGCCGAGCAGGATCTTTTCCGCCAGGGGGTCCTGCAATTCCTTCTGCATCACCCGCTTCAGCGGCCGCGCGCCATAGGCCGGGTCGTAACCCTTGGCCGCCAGCCAGTCGATCGCCTCCTGATCGAGCGAAAGCGCGATCTTGCGGTCGACAAGCAGGTTTTCCAGGCGCTTGAGCTGGATCTCGACGATACGACCCATATCCTGCCGGCGCAGCCGGTGGAACAGGATTACCTCGTCGATGCGGTTGAGGAATTCCGGCCGGAACGAAGCCCTGACGACATTCATCACCTCGTCGCGCACGACGTCGACATCCTGGTCCTCTCCGAGATTGACCAGATATTCGCCGCCGAGGTTCGATGTCATGATGATCAGCGTGTTGCGGAAATCGACCGTGCGGCCCTGCCCATCGGTCAGCCGGCCGTCGTCGAGCACCTGCAGCAGCACGTTGAAGACATCAGGATGCGCCTTCTCGATCTCGTCGAACAGCACGACCTGATAGGGCCGCCGCCGTATCGCTTCGGTCAGCGCGCCGCCTTCCTCGTAGCCGACATAGCCGGGAGGCGCGCCGATCAGCCGGGCGACCGAATGCTTCTCCATGAACTCCGACATGTCGATGCGCACCATCGCGCTCTCGTCGTCGAACAGGAAGCTGGCCAGCGCCTTCGTCAGTTCGGTCTTGCCGACGCCCGTCGGCCCGAGGAACATGAACGAGCCGAGCGGCCGGTTCGGGTCCTGCAGGCCGGCGCGCGCACGGCGCACCGCTTTCGACACCGCCTGCACCGCCTCGCCCTGGCCGACGACGCGCTTGCCGACCTCGTCTTCCATGCGCAACAGCTTGTCGCGCTCGCCTTCCAGCATCTTGTCGACCGGGATCCCCGTCCAGCGCGACACAATATGGGCGACGTGATCGGGGCCGACCACTTCCTCGACCATGCCGGCCTTGCCATCCCTGGCTTCAGCCTGCTTCAGCTGCTTTTCGAGTTCCGGGATCTTGCCATAGGCAAGTTCGCCGGCGCGCTGGAATTCGCCCTTGCGCTGGGCAATGGCAAGTTCGTTGCGCGCCTCGTCGAGCTGCTTCTTGAGGTCGGCGGCAAGCCCGAGCTTCTGCTTCTCGGCCTGCCATTTCGAGGTCAGCTCGGTCGATTCCTCCTCGAGGTTCGAGAGTTCCTTCTCAAGCCGGGCGAGCCGGTCCTTCGAGGCATCGTCCTTCTCGACCTTGAGCGCCTCGCGCTCGATCTTGAGCTGCATGATGCGGCGGTCGATCTCGTCCAGCGCCTCGGGCTTCGAATCGACCTGCATGCGGAGCCGCGAGGCGGCCTCGTCGACCAGGTCGATCGCCTTGTCCGGCAGGAAGCGGTCAGCGATGTAGCGGTTGGACAGGGTTGCGGCCGCGACCAGTGCCGAATCCGAGATGCGCACCTTGTGGTGCTGCTCGTATTTCTCTTTCAGGCCGCGCAGGATCGAGACAGTGTCTTCGACCGTCGGCTCATTGACGAAGACCGGCTGGAAGCGGCGGGCAAGGGCCGCATCCTTCTCGACATGCTTGCGGTATTCGTCGAGCGTGGTGGCGCCGACACAATGCAGTTCGCCGCGGGCCAGCGCCGGCTTCAGCAGGTTCGACGCATCCATGGCGCCATCCGCCTTGCCGGCGCCGACCAGCGTGTGCATCTCGTCGATGAACAGGATGATGCCGCCGGCGGCAGACGTGACTTCGGAAAGTACCGCCTTCAGCCGCTCCTCGAACTCGCCGCGGTACTTGGCGCCGGCGATCAGCGACCCCATGTCGAGCGCCATCAGCTGCTTGTCCTTGAGCGATTCCGGCACATCGCCATTGACGATGCGCAGCGCCAGCCCTTCGGCGATCGCCGTCTTGCCGACGCCGGGTTCGCCGATCAGCACTGGGTTGTTCTTGGTGCGGCGCGACAGCACCTGGATGGTGCGGCGGATTTCGTCGTCGCGGCCGATGACCGGATCGAGCTTGCCCGCGCGGGCGTCCGCCGTCAGGTCGCGCGCGTATTTCTTCAGTGCGTCGTAGCCCTGCTCGGCGCTTGCCGAATCGGCAGTGCGACCTTTGCGTACGTCGTTGATGACTTGGTTCAGCGCCTGCGGCGTGACACCGGCCTTGGCTAGGATGTCGGCGGTCTTGGCCGATTTTTCCATGGCCAGCGCCTGCAATAGCCGTTCGACGGTGACGAAGCTGTCACTGGCCTTCTTGGCCAGTTCCTCGGCGGTCGAAAACACCTTTGCCAGCGGCTGCGCCAGATAGAGCTGGCCATTGCCGCCCTCGACCTTGGGCATTGCCTCCAGTGCCGTTTCGACGCCGAGCTTGACGTCACGGACATTGCCGCCGGCGCGCTCGATCAGCGACGCAGCCAGGCCCTCGTCGTCATCGACAAGGACCTTGAGGATATGCTCGGGGGTGAATTGCTGGTGGCTGCGGGAAAGCGCCATGGTTTGCGCGGACTGGATAAAGCCGCGCACGCGCTCGGAATATTTTTCAAGATTCATGCCTGTCTCCTTCCGTCACCGGCCCGCTTCGCGGCACCGGATCAGATTGCGGTGACGGACCCGCCCGTTCGAGCCGGATCCTGTTCACGCAAGATATGGGACGCAAACCACGGACCCTCAAGACTCGACACTGGCGAACGCATAATATTCCGAGCGCGCAAAACAAAAACGGCGGAGATTTCTCTCCGCCGTCTATGCATGTCGCGCAAAAGTGTGCAGCGGTTTTGCGATAACGACATGCATCAAAACAGAACCTAAAGCGCGTCGCATGAGGCCGGTCGAACGCGACGCGCTTTTGGGCTAAAGGATGCGCTAAGGTCGGCTGAACGCTTTTTCGATCAATTCTCGACGTCTGCGATCACAGCTTGACCGCCGGGGCCCTCAGCCGGCGCTGCATCGACATTGCCAGCGTCGGTATTGCCAGTCTCGGCATTGCTTGTCTCGGCACTGCTTGTCTCGGCACTGTCACGGCCGGCGTTGTCGTTGCCGCCATTTGCCTGTTCGACATCGAGCCGCGGACGGCGCGGACGCCTGGGGCGGCGTGCCGGGCTGTTTTCGGCCGCGGCTTCGTTGAGCTCGGCCTGGGCGGCGAGACCCGCTGGCGAAAGGTTTTCGAATTGCGGTGCGGGCTCGCTCACAAAGACCGGCTCAGCGGCCGGCACGGGCTCCGCCTGCGCCGGCGTCTCGTCGCGCCGTGGCTGTTCGACGCGTTGGCCACCCTGCTGCTCGCCGCGCGCGCCATACTCGCCGCGCTGGCCGTTCTGGCCGTAACCGCCATTGGGGCGACGGTCGCGGTGGCGTCCGCCATTGTTGTCGCGGCCGTCACGGTTGTCGCGGCCGCCCCGATTGTCGCGGCTGTTTTCCTGGTTCAGCGCCAGCTCGGCCGGCGTGCCATCGATGACCGGCTGCGGGCCGGCCCCGTGATTGACCGCCGAACCCGACGTCTCGTTGGCATTGTTGTTGCCGGCATTGTCGAACTCGTCGCGATCCTCGTCGCCGTCATCGTCGAAATCGTCGCGATTCTGCTGGGCGTTCTGGATCGGCATCTGCGCCTGAGCGGCTGCGATGATGCGGTTATAGTGCTCTGCATGCTGGAGATAGTTTTCCGCCATCACCCGGTCGCCGGAGCTTTGCGCGTCACGGGCAAGGGTTGCGTACTTCTCGGCAATCTGCTGAGCCGACCCGCGGATCTTCACGTCCGGGCCGTTGCTCTCGTAGTTGCGCGTCAGGGGATTCGGCCCCTTACGGTTGTTGTTGTTATTGTTGTTGCCGCCGCCGCCACTGTTGTTGCGACCGCGCATGCGCCTGTTTTGCTGTTGTGGCCTCATTAGACTCTCTTCACTTTGAAATTTTCGAAAAACTCTTCACGAACGGAGGCGCTCATGCGACCAGCCGTTTCGTTCCTTCACCGGCGTTCGCCCGCATCAATTGCGTTGGCGCCACGTGCCATCCTGTTCCGGTTACTTCACTTGCCGGACGATTCCCGCACGAAGCTTGGGCGTCGTTTGCGCAAGAAGGCAGCTATTTCCAAGGAAAACCGAATCGCTAAGAGCACTGCCTGCTTCGTCTCATCCGGTTAACGCGACCCTAGCCGCATTCCCCGGTATTGCCAAGCGCTTTTTTCGCACTGCATCACGGCTTTCACCGTTCGAACACAAGAACTCTGTCGTTTCCGCCGAGATCACGAAACACCCCGACCGAACGGTACCCGGCCGCGGAGAATATCTCCGTAACCTGTTGGTGCTGCGTATGGCCGATCTCGACCGCAATCCTGCCTTGGAGTTCCAAATACGCTGCCGCTCCCGCGGCGATCTTCCTGTAGGGGCTCAGACCGTCCACACCGCCATCGAGGGCCTGGCGTGGATCGAAACCGCGGACCTCGTCCTGCAGATTTCCAATGTCGTCTGAGGGTATATAGGGAGGGTTTGCGACAATTACATGGTACCGGCCAGAAACTTTTTCAAACCAGTCGGATTTGAGCGGCGTGAACCGGCCGGCGAGCCCCAATTCCCCGGCATTACGCATGGCTGTGGCCAGCGCCTCCTGCGAAATGTCACCGCCGGTGGCGGTCGCGGCCGGAACGGCGCTGAGCAGCGCCAGCGCGATGGCACCGGTACCGGTCCCTAGATCGAGGATGCGGCAGCCGCCCTCGCGTGCCGCCATTGCCTTGACGAAGGGCAGTATAGCCTCGACCAGCGTTTCGGTATCCGGCCGCGGCTCCAGCGTTTGCGGCGAAAGCGAAAGGCGCAAGCCGTAGAATTCGCGGTAGCCAAGGATCCGGTGTACCGGCTCGCCGGCGATGCGCCGCCGCAAGGCGGCTTCGATTACCGCCGTCACGTCCGCATCGACAGCGCGCCCGGGATCGGCGATGGCCTGCGTGCGACTGGTGCCGGAAAAATGCTCGACGATCAACCTGGCATCGAGCGCCGGATCCGCGACACCGGCTGCGGTGAGCCGGTTTCGCGCCTCCCGCAGCAGCGGCGCCAGCGTGGCGGGCAGGCTGTCAGCCATCGATGCCGATATCGGCGAGCAGCTTCGACTGGTGATCGGCGATCAGCGCGTCGATGATCTCGTCGAGTTCGCCCATCATCATCCGGTCGAGCTTATAGAGCGTCAGGTTGATACGATGATCGGTGACGCGACCCTGCGGAAAATTATAGGTGCGGATGCGTTCCGAGCGGTCGCCCGAGCCGACCTGCGACTTGCGCGATTCGGAACGTTCCTCGTCCGCCTTGCTGCGCTCGAGGTCGTAGAGCCTGGCGCGCAGGATCTGCATGGCCTTCGCCCGGTTCTGGTGCTGCGACTTTTCCGCTTGCACCACCATGATGCCGGTCGGCAGATGGGTGATGCGCACGGCCGAATCGGTGGTGTTGACGTGCTGGCCGCCGGAACCCGAGGCGCGCATCGTGTCGATGCGGATGTCATCGGCCCTGATGTCGATGTCGACCTCTTCGGCTTCCGGCAGCACCGCGACCGTCGCCGCCGAGGTATGAATGCGTCCGCCCGCCTCGGTCGTCGGCACGCGCTGCACCCGGTGCACGCCGGATTCGAACTTCAGATGGGCAAAGACGCCCTTGCCCGAAACGGTGGCGATGATTTCCTTGTAGCCGCCGACCTCACCCTCGCTGGCCGACACCGTCTCGAAACGCCAGCCATGCGCCGCGGCATAGCGCTCGTACATGCGAAACAGGTCGCCGGCGAAAAGCGCCGCCTCGTCGCCGCCGGTGCCGGCGCGGATCTCGAGGATGGCGTTCTTGTCGTCGGCGGCATCCTTGGGCAACAGCAGGATCTGGATGTCCTTCTGCAGCGCCTCGATGTGATGCTTGACCCCTGGCAGATCGGCCTCGGCCAAGGCCCGCATCTCGGCGTCGGTGCCCTTGTCGGCGAGCATCGCCTCCAGATCGGCCTGTTCGCGCTCGGCGGCGCGCATCGCCCTGATCTTTGCCACCATCTCCTGGATGTCGGCATATTCGGAGGCCATCCTGACATAGGCGTCCGCCGCCGGCCCGGCCGACATCTGCGCTTCGAGCATGTCGAAACGCTTGACGACTTGATCCATACGGTCGCGGGGCAGGTTGATCATGGCGAAGTCTATAGCGGTATAGAGCGGTCGTCGGCAAAGGCTTGCAGCAGCGCCCGCATCGGCAGGCCATGCCCCGGCGCCATCAGATTGTCGTCGAAGAACGCTTCCAGTTCGCTGAGCGGCAGTTCCGTCAGCATCGCCTTGACCGGGCCGATCGATGCCGGCGACATCGAGATCGAGCGATAGCCAAGGCCGATCAGCGCCATCGCCGAGATCGGCTTGCCGGCAAGTTCGCCGCACAAGGTCACCGGCGTCTGGTTGCGCGCCCCGGCGTCGGCAATCTGCTTCAGGACACGCAGGAACGGCGTCGAGAGCGGGTCGAAGCGGTCGGACAATTGGGTGTTGCCGCGATCCACCGCCATGACGAACTGGAACAGGTCGTTCGAGCCGACCGAGACGAAATCGACCGCCTTCATCAGTTCGTCGAGCTGGAACAGCAACGACGGCACCTCCAGCATCGCCCCAAGCTTCAGGCTGGTCGGCAAATGATGGGCAAAGCGCGACAGATGCCGCACCTCGCGATCGATGATCTCGCGCGCCTGCGCGATCTCGCCGAGTTCCGTCACCATTGGCAGCATCAGCTTCAGTTCGCGCCCGCCGCACGCCTTGAGCAGCGCGCGGATCTGGGTGCGCAGCAATCCGGGCCGGTCGAGCGTCAGGCGGATGGCCCGCCAGCCGAGCGCCGGATTTTCCTCCTGGATCGAGCCCTTGAAATAGGGCAGCACCTTGTCGCCGCCAATATCGATGGTGCGGAACGTCACCGGCTTGTCGCGCGCCGCCTCGAGCACGTCACGGTACAAGCGCTCCTGGGCTTCCGCGCGCGGAAAGGTCGAGGCGACCATGAATTGCAGCTCGGTGCGGAACAGGCCGATGCCGGCCGCGCCCGCTTCGGCCAGTTGCGGCAGGTCGACCGCCAGCCCGGCATTCATCAGAAGGTCGACCTGGACACCGTCCTTAGTCACCGACGGCTTCTTGCGCAGCTCGCGGTAGACCTCCTGCCGCCGCGCCCGGAAACGCACTTTCTCGGCATAGGCCGCCTCGAGGTCGGGCTGCGGGCGCAGATGGATAGCGCCTTCCTCGCCGTCGACGATGATGGCATCGCCGTTTTCCGCCATGGAAACGGCGCCCTTCATCTGGCCGGCGACCGGAATGCCCATGGCCCGCGCCACGATGACGACATGGCTGGTCGCCGCGCCGTCCTCCAGCACCAGCCCGCGCAGCTTGTCCCTGGGATAATCGAGCAGCTCCGCAGCACCCATGGAGCGGGCGACGATGATGGCGTCCTTGGGCAGCGAGGCCGCGACGTCCTCCGGCCCGCGCCCCATCAGCTGCCGCAGCAGCCGATTGGCGAGATCGTCGAAATCGCTCATCCGTTCGCGCAGATACGGATCGGTCATGTGCAGCATGCGGGCACGCATGTCGCTCTGCACCTTTTCGACCGCCGCTTCGGCCGTCAGGCCGTTGCGGATCGCCTCTTCGAGCCGGCGCACCCAGCCGCGGTCGTTGGCGAACATGCGATAGGCTTCGAGCACCTGGCGATGCTCGCCCTCGAAGGCGACGTCACGGCGCTCCAGCATGTCGTCGATGGAGAGCCGGAGCGAGCCGAGGGAGGCGTCGAGCCGCCTGACCTCTTCCTCGCTGTCCTCGTTGAAAAGATTGGTGACGACGATGCGCGGCTCGTGCAGCACCACATGGCCGAGACCGACGCCTTCGTTGAAGGACAGGCCGGTAAAGCTTACCGGGCGGCGCAGATCGAGCTCGAGGCCGGGCCTTGTCAGCCGCTCCAGATCGCCGGTGGCGATCATCTCGGCGATCACCATCGCCGTTGTTTCCAGCGCCTCGACCTCGTCGTCGCGATAATGGCGCATGGTCTTGTTCTGCACGACCAGGACGCCGAGTGTCCGCCCTGCCCGCAGCACCGGCACGCCGAGGAAGGAATTATAGATTTCTTCCCCTGTCTCCGGCAGGTAGGCGAAGGCAGGATGCTCCTGTGCATTGGAGAGGTTGAGCGGCCGCGCCGAGGCCGCGATCGTGCCGACCAGGCCTTGGCCCAGCCTGAGCTGCGCCAGGTGGACGGCGTTCGGGTTCAGGCCTTCGGTGGCGTAGAGTTCGAGCACCGAATCGGCGCGCAGCACATAGAGCGAGCAGACCTCGGCAACCATGTTGGAGGCGATGTCGCGCACGATTCGGTCAAGCCGCTCCTGCGGCTCCAGCGGCTCTTGCATGAGCTCGCGGAGCCGTTTCAGCAAAACGCGCGGGCCACTGGCCGAATCACGCATCGCGGCTTCTTCTCCAATAGCGTTTCAACCGGTGCAGGTTGCCCTGCACAGCGGCACAAACGCAACAACTCAATTAGAGCGCCATCGTCCAATTGGACGCATAAAGACCGCTCCAAGATTTTCGATCCGCTGCATCCTGCCTTCCGAAAATCGATTCCGATTTTCGGGCCGATGCAGTCTGCTACTGCTTATCCAGACCGTACACGGAATGCAAAGTGCGAACTGCTAGTTCCGTATAGGGACCGTCGATCAGGATCGAAATCTTGATTTCGGACGTCGTGATGGCGCGGATGTTGATCGCGCGGTCGGCCAGCGCCTTGAAGGCGGTGGCGGCGACGCCGGCATGGCTGCGCATGCCGATGCCGATGACCGAGACCTTCGACATGCCGGCTTCCGACTGCACCACGTCGTAGCCGATCGTCGCCTTCAGCCGCTCGAGCACGGCGAGCGCCTTGTCGACGTCGCCGGATGGCACGGTGAAGGTCATGTCGGTGAACTTGCCGTCCTCGGAAATGTTCTGGACGATCATGTCGACGTTGATGTTGGCCTCGGCCAGCGGCCCGAAAATGCCGGCGGCGACGCCCGGCCGGTCGCCGACGCGGCGCAGCGAAATCTGCGCTTCATCCTTGGCATAGGCAATTCCGGTGACGACCTGCTGTTCCACGATCTCTTCCTCGTCGCAAATAAGCGTTCCCGGCGGATTGAGCAAATCCCCCATTCCGGGTGCGTCGGGATCGTCGAAGGACGACCGCACAAACGTACGCACCCTGTGCACCATGGCAAGCTCGACCGAGCGCACCTGCAGGACCTTGGCCCCGAGCGAGGCCATTTCGAGCATTTCCTCGAAGGAAATCTTGGCCAGCCGCCGCGCCTTCGGCTCGATGCGCGGATCGGTCGTGTAGACCCCGTCGACATCGGTGTAGATATCGCAGCGGTCGGCCTTGACCGCTGCCGCGATGGCGACAGCGCTGGTATCGGAACCGCCGCGGCCGAGCGTTGCGATCCGGTTGTCCGGCCCGATGCCTTGGAAACCGGCGACCACCGCCACCTGGCCTTCGCCGAAGCGCTTGATCAGGAATCCGCCGTCGATATCGAGAATGCGCGCCGCGCCATGCGCGTTGTCGGTCTTGATCGGGATCTGCCAGCCTTGCCAGGAGCGGGCATGCACGCCGATATTCTGCAGCGCGATCGCCAGCAAGCCGGCAGTGACCTGCTCGCCGGACGCGACCACGGCGTCATATTCACGCGCATCGTGCATCGGCGAGGCCTCGCGCGTCCATTGCACGAGCTCGTTGGTCTTGCCGGACATCGCCGAGACCACGACGGCGACCTCATGGCCGGCGTCGACCTCGCGTTTGACATGACGCGCCACATTGCGGATGCGGGCGATGTCGGCGACGGAGGTTCCGCCGAATTTCATCACGATGCGCGCCATAGAAGCGAAATGCCTTTGACTGGATGCCGGACCGGAGGCCGAAAAGCGGAAAAATGCGCCAAGCTGTGGCCGGGCGCTCAATGCGCGGCCTCCTTAGCCAAATGATCGCGGTTTCGCAAGGCGGTGAGGATTCCGTCGCCTTGCCCGTCCATCAACCAGATTTCAAGCCACGCTCTTGGTGAGTTTTGGCTTTTGCTGCTCGACACGGGCGAGACCCGCTCCGGCGATGACGCGGTCACGGCCCTCAGCCTTTGCCTGATACAAAGCGCGATCCGCGGCATTGACGATCTCCGCCCATGAGGCGCCGAGCTCCGGGAAGGCGGCGACCCCGAACGACGCGGTGATGGTGCCGAGCGTGCGGCCGCGGTGCGTGACATGCAGCTGCTTGATCGCCTTTCGCAGAGCTTCGGCGCGATCGGCGCCATCGGCCAGTGACGTTCCAGGCATCATCAAGGCAAATTCCTCGCCGCCGTAGCGCGAAACCACGTCGCTTTCCCTGACATGGTCGACCAGCGTGGCGGCCACCTGCTTGAGGACGAGATCCCCCGCTTCGTGGCCGAACGTATCGTTGAACTGCTTGAAATGATCGACATCGAGCATGATCAACGTCAGCGGCTGCTCGGCACGTTCCAGGCGCCTGAGCTCGCGGCTGCTGGTCTCCTCAAGGTAGCGGCGATTGTAGAGCCCGGTGTTGGGATCCCGGATCGACTGCTGCCGCAACGTCTCGCGCAGACGCAGATTGCCAAGCGCCAACGCCAGCGTATCGACGACGCCACGCAGTATCTGCTGCCGTTCGGCAAGCCACTCCGGCTTGTCAACGGCATTCGGCTCGCACAGATGCAGGATGCCAAGTGTCTCTCCCTGCGCTGCTAGAGGCATACAGACATAACCGCGGCCGCCATTTTCGGTGATGTGGTTGCAGCGCGGCGTCAGCATGCCTGGACCGGCGATGTGCTCCTGGCCGCGCCGCAGCGCCCAACAACCTTCCGGTCCGAACTGGCCGACGCTCGACCGGATGGTGCCCCAATGCGCCATCTCCTCCACGAGGTTGCGCGACGCACTGGTCAGGTGAACGGTTCCGCTCAATCCGCCGAAGAAATCAGGCATGGCGGAGCCGACGACGGAAAATGCCTCGTGAAAAGTGACGCAGGCCTGAAGCAGTTCGCCGAGCTTGACCAGGCGAGTCGTGGCCTCCGATGTCTCTTTCAGTTCACGATTGAGCCTCGCCAGTTCTTCGGCACGATCGTGCACCGCCCGCTCGGCACTGCGCAGGTCGCTGATGTCGCTGAGCGTCAGCACGATGCCGCCATCGGCGCGGTTGAGCGGATTGCAGCTGACGACCACGGGCAAGGAGGTCCCATCCGGTTTTGCCAGCCTCACCTCATTCTGGTGGCGGCGGCCGGTGGTCATGGCCAGTTCGACCGGAGATGTTCCCGACGCGGGCTTGTCTCCCGACGGCCCCCTGATATCCAGGGCCGACTGCCAGTCCTGCCCCACGACCTTGTCGCTGCGCCGCCCGATGATCTCGGCTGCCGCCGGATTGACGGACACGACCTGACCCTTGCCGTCGATGACGGCGATGCCTTCGGCAACGGTCTGGACGATGTCTTCGATGTAGGCCTTCTGATCGACAAGTTGAGCGCGCGAGGCTTCGATTTCGGAGGCCATAGTGTCGAACCCTTGCGCCAACTGTCCGAACTCGTCATCGGAGGTGCGGCCGATACGTGCCCCGGCGTCGCCGCGCGCCAGCGATTCGATGCCGCGGTTGAGACCAGCAAGGCCTTTACTGAAGCCTCGCAACAACAGGAAGGCGGAGGCCGCCGCGATCAGCACGGCTGCCGCGGTACACGGGCCCACAAGCCACAGCATATCGTTCGTGCGCTGCTGTGCGGCACGCAGCAGCGGCGTGTACTCGAACAGGACGGCGCCGACGATCTTGCCGGGTGCATCCTCGATCGGCACCGCAACCAGGTCAATCGGATCGGCCACGTCGGCACTGGCCTCGACGAAGTTGCGCGGCACGCCGTCGTCAATCGTCCGGGCGATTTCATTGCCGGGATCGTAGTCGAACGTCGTGCCGATATTTTGCTCTTCTCCCGGAACGTCGGCGAAAATAACCTTGTTTTTGTCTACGATGACGAGATCGCGTTTCGAGCGGCCGTGCTGCAAAGTCACGAATTCGCGGAGCGCATCGGGTCTCTCGAATAATGAACGCGGCGCGTCCGATGCCCTGAAGGCAATAGTTTCGGCCAACTGCCGTGCGACGCTTGTCGCCTCGGCCAGCGCCACGGATTTGGTCAGCGATATCTGCGAGACGATCGCAACGCCGCCGACCAGGCCGATCAAGGCCACGGCGCTGAACAATGTCGCGACTATCTGGGTTCTTATGCGCACCGGGCTGCCCCTACTCGGACAGCAATCTAAATGCCAAACACTGACCCAACGTTAAGAAACCGCCAATATCGTAAATTTGCCGTTAAGCCACACCGGCCAGCTGCACTCCCAACGCGGGCGGTTCAGCCCGTCCGCACGATGGCCTGCCACAGCCGCGGATAGTCGAGGACGAAACCGAGCGGCGAGACCTCCAGTGTCTCGTGGTAGCCGAACATCGGGGCGGCATAGGCGTAATGTGCAGCATCGACGCGCTGATAGGTTTGCTCGAGGCGAACGAGCCTGAGTTCGGGAAATGTCAGATAGGCTGCCGGCGCGGGCGTCGCCATACCGACATCGAGGGCAAAACGGCGAAGCGCCAAAAGGTTTGTGGCGGGCGTGAAGCCGAGATCGACATCGATGAGACCGTCTACTTCCGCTTGATGCTCGCCGTTCAGCGTCCATTGGCGCTCGGTCAGCCGGTCGATCCTGTAATGCAGCTCTTGCGTGCCGAGAAAGCCGTCGGCGCGCGCCGATCGTGTATGCCAATCGGCGTCGCAGTCCGCCTCGTAGGCGATGCTGCACGGCTCGCCGTCCTGGACGAAAAGCGCGTGTCCCCTGAGGTTCCACCCGGAACTCGCTTCCGACAGAAGGCAAGCGTCGTGGCCTTCCTGGTCAAGCCGGCGCCAAAGAATGGAAGCAACCGCTCGCATCATTGCGCACTCCTCCGAACCCGATGTCTCTGCTTCGTCCGCCAAAGCCTAGGCGTTTCCTTCCGGCACACCATCAACTGACACGTGCTGACACAAATGCAGCCGGCAAAAGGCGGCGCCGGAAGGCATCGCGCCCATCGCACCACCGGCGGTGAATTTCGCGCCTTGACATTCGCAGCCTCGCGCCCGACTTCCTAGCGTCCGAGGAGACCACGCCATGCCAGAGCCCCGACGATCGACGATCGATGCCGGAGAGGTGGAACGCTTTTCCGCCCTTGCCGCCGAATGGTGGAACCCGAACGGCAAGTTCCGCCCGTTGCACAAGTTCAACCCGATCCGGCTTGCCTATATCCGCGACCAGGTGGCGGCCCGCTTCGGCCGCGATCCGCGTGCGGCACGGCCGTTCGAAGGCCTGCGCTTCCTTGACATCGGCTGCGGCGGCGGGCTTTTGTGCGAGCCGATGGCGCGGCTTGGCGCCGAAGTGGTCGGCGCCGATGCCTCCGCCACCAACATCGAAGTGGCCAAGCTGCATGCGGCGGAAGTCGGCGTGAGCGTGGATTATCGCGCCACGACCGCGGAAGACCTTGCCGATGCCGGCGAAAAATTCGATGTCATCCTCAACATGGAAGTGGTCGAGCATGTCGCCAATGTCGATCTGTTCCTGGCCAAATGCGGCGAGATGGTCAAGCCTGGCGGCATCATGTTCGTCGCCACCATCAACCGCACGCTGAAGGCCCTGGGCCTGGCCATCATCGGCGCCGAATATGTGCTGCGTTGGCTGCCACGCGGCACCCACCAGTTCGGCAAGCTGGTGCGCCCCGAGGAACTGGAAAAGGCGCTTGCCGGCGCCGGCCTGACCGTCATCGACCGCACCGGCGTCACCTACAACCCGCTCGCCGACCGCTGGCAGCGCTCGAAGGACATGGACGTCAACTACATGGTGCTGGCGGAGAAGGCATCCGTCTGAAGCTTACGCCTTCTGGCCTCTATAGCCTCTGGCTTTGCGCCTTGGTGGTGATGAACACGCCGGCGGTGATGATGACGGCACCGGCCCAGGTCAGCAGTTGATAGCGCTCGCCGAGGAAGAGGGTCCCGGCAAACAGCCCGACCGCCGCCGCGACGTAGCCGATCTGGCTGAGATAGACCGGGCCGCCGACCGCTTGCAGGCGGAAGAAGAAGGCGAACATCGCCGAGGCTGATGCCACCTGTGCCGCAGCAACCAGCGGCACGCCGCCGAGCGAGCCGAATGCATTGCCGCCAAGCAGGACCAGAATGCCGGCAAACAGCATCAAGGCTGCTGCCAGATGGCTGCCGACGGCGAGCTCGATCGGGCCGGTGCCTTCGGGCCAGTCGACGGTGCGGTAAATGTTGCCGGCGGCGAGGCTGACCGGGATGAGCAGGCCCATCGCAACCCAGAAAAATTCGGCCGGCTGGCCCGCTTCGCCGCGCGTCACCGCCACCATGACTGCGCCGACAAAACCGACGACTATGCCGACGATGCCCAGCATGGTCGGGCGCCTGACGCCGAGCAGCATCGAGAACACCAGCGTGACGACCGGCGACAGCGTGAACATGATGCCGCTGTAGCCGGCGCCCAGATGCGGAATGGCCGAAAACATCAGCAGATTGGGGATTGCATATGAGACGGCCGCGGTGACGAAGAAATAGCGCAGCCTGTGCGGCGTAAGCCGCATGCGCTTCCCGTTGAGCAGCAATGCGCATAAAAGCACGCCGCCGGCACCAAGCGAGATGACGAAGGCCCAGACCATGGCGGCCACGCCGGCCGCCGTCGCGATCTTGCCGAACGGCAGCGTCAGGCCGAGCAGTCCACCGGTGACAACCAGAAGGCCAAGCGCCGAGTCCCAGAGAAATTTCATCGCACCGTCCCGTCGCTCGTTCGCGGCACTTGGCCAATATCGCAAGCTGAGGTAAGATAAGGTAAAGATTCTTCACGTCAAGATACATAACGGTGAGAGACATGGATCGCGCAGCAAAAGCGATCGGGCAATGGAAAAGGGAACGGCCGGATCTCGATGTCTCGCCGATGGCCGTGCTCGGACGGTTGAACGAGGCCGCCTCGCTGATCGCACGAGAGCGGCTGGCGCCGCTGTTTGCAAGTTACGGGCTGCAATCCGGAGAATTCGATGTGCTGGCGACGCTGCGTCGTTCCGGGCCGCCATACGCGCTGACGCCGACGGCTCTCTACGAGGCGACGATGGTGACGTCGGGCGCGATGACCAACCGCCTCGATCGGCTCGAGAAATCCGGCCTGATCAAGCGCGGGCCGCACCCCGACGATCGCCGCGGCATTGTCGTGCAGCTGACTAAAAAGGGTCTGGCGTTGATTGACGAGGCGGTTACCGCTCACGTCGCCAACGAGCACCAGATACTTTCTGGATTAGCACGCCCGGAGCAGATCATGCTCGCACGCCTGCTCGAAAAACTGATAGCGAGCCTGAACTAACCGAACCGGCCAAGGGCCGGGCCGAGGGGATGGAAAAACTCAGATCCTGGTCGCCGAGCCTCGTTTGGGCCGGCGAACAGCTCTGATCTTGCCGCTGTTTCCGCCGCCACAGAAAAACTGGTCGCCGCCATCGGATTCGAGCCCCGACACGCCTGTTCCCGGCGGCATATCTAGCTTCTCAAGGACCTTTCCCGTTTCAGGATCGATCCGCCTGACATCGCTCTCCTCACCCTCCCAGGTGCCATGCCACAGCTCGCCGTCGACCCAGCTGACGCCGGTGACGACGCGGTTGGAAACGATGGTGCGAAGGATTGCCCCTGTCTCGGGATCGACCTGATGAATCTTTCGGCCCCGATGCTGCCCGACCCAGAGTGTTCCTTCGGCCCAGGCGAGCCCGGAATCACCGCCATTGCCGGGCGCCGGGATCGTGGCCAGGACCTGGCCATTCTTCGGATCGATCTTCTGGATACGATCCTCGGCGATCTGATAGAGGTGCTGGCCGTCGAAGGCCGTTCCGGCGTGTGCCGCGACATCGATCGAGCGCACCACTTTGCCGCTCGCCGGATCGAAGGCGTTCAATCTGTCGCCTGAGGCAAACCAGACATGCTCACCGTCGAAGGTAACGCCGTCCACGTGGTCGACACCCGGAAAGGGTCCATATTCTCGAAGGATTTCGGCTGCGGATCGTTCCATGATTCCATCCTAGTAGCCCGGCAGTGGGCCGGGGAGTAACAAGATTGTCGGGAAACCCGTCAGCGGCGGGGTCATCCAGCGACGCGCCCGTCCGCGGCCGAACGACTGCACCTTGCCGGCCTGGGCGAGCTGCTCGAGCGCTCGCTGCACGGTACGCGAACTGGCTCCAAGCGCAATCGCCAGGGCCGAACTCGACCAAGACTCGCCGTCGGCTAGGAAGGCGAGCACGGCGGCATGCTCTTCTTCGACGGGCGGCGCCAGCACGACGACCTCACCTGCGCGGCGCGGGGCCAGCGCAAAGCCCCGCTTCGTCGCGCTCACATCCGCCAAGCTCCGAAGCTCCGCGCGAAGCCGCCCGACTTCGACGCGCAATCGTGCGCGATGTGATTCGTCCGCGTCCTTTCCGCGGAAAGCGCGCGCAATGAGCGTCGATCTTGCCACGTCCCCCGGCCAGGCTTCGGCCAGCGCGCGGGCCAGCGCGAACAGCACCGGGCGGGTCGCCAGCGAGACGACGTTGTCTGCGACCCGCACGACATTGCGGCATGCATCCACCACGAGCGCCCCCGACGCCAGGAGCGCTTCGACTTCATCGAGCAGGAGGGGCCGTTCCCCGCCACGCGCGACAAGGCGCGCGGCCGGCGTGTCCAGCACCAGCGATGCGCTCTCCACCTCCGCGATCAGCGCGGGGATGCCGGACGCGCGCGCCGCCCGCGCCGCCAGGCCAAGCGCGGCGCGCGCAGGGCCGGTCCGCAAGCGGCGGATGGCGATGCCGGCGACAGCCAGCTCGTGGGCGGCCCGCGATGCCGGCGGCAGCGGCGAGGGATCGAAGCCGTCCAGCCTGCGCTCGGCTTCGTCGAGATGGCCGATCAGCAGCAGGCGCCGAACGTCGAGGTTGCGCGCATGCGCGGCATTGACGCGGTCGCCATGCTTTTCAAGCGTCGCCCGTGCGGCGTCGAGTGCCTTGGCCGGCCAGGTAAGGTCCCGCGAGACGAGCGCGATCTCGGCCTCGGCGACGATACACCGCGCGCGGGCCACAGCCTCCCTCGGGCTGAATGCGTGCGCCGCCCTCTTGAGAAGAACCTTCGCCCGAACCAGGTCGCCAAGCTGCGCCATCGCGATACCGCGCAACGCCAGTGCCGGCGCATCGTCGCGCAGCGCAACCCGCTTCAAGGCGCCGAGCGGATCGCCCGCCGCGAGCGCATGCGCCGCGGCCGTGATCAGCGAGTCCATCGGAATCCCGTCACACTTGTCACTCCCATGGCTTCGACATCCGGCGCTAAGTCCATCTCACCAACCAGTCGTATCGACAACGGCGACTGTAGCCAACCTGAGTTGCGGCGCGCCAACCTTGAGTCGCGGCTAGACTGTGCACTGAGCTCGAACGCAACGATAAGCACTAGGAGAGACGCAATGAAGATCGAAGGTTCAACCATCCTGGTGACTGGAGCCAATCGGGGCATCGGTCGGGCACTGGTCGAGGAAGCCCTGAGCAGAGGCGTAAAGCGCGTCTATGCTGCAACCCGCCAAGCCATGGCCCACCCGGACCGGCGTGTGACGTCCCTGACCATGGATGTGACCAACGCTGCGCAGATCCGGGAGGCGGTCGAGAAGATCGATGCTCTCGATATCCTCATCAACAACGCCGGCGTATCGCCCTTCGATGACCTCAGCGACCGTCGTGTGCTCGAACAACAGCTCGCCGTAAACCTCTTCGGCTCGTATGACGTTACCCGGGCTCTGCTGCCGTTGCTGGCCCGGTCGCGGGGAGCCATCGTCAACATTCTGTCGCTGGCCTCGATTGCGGCCGTGCCGTTCAGTCCGGCTTACTCGATCTCGAAGGCGGCCTCGTTCTCGCTGTCGCAGTCGTTGCGCACCCTTTTGGCCGGACGGGGTATCAGCGTCCACAGGGTCCTTCCCGGCCCGGTGGACACGGACATGACACGGGGCCTGGACATCGCGAAAGCCTCTCCGGAGTCTGTCGCGCGGGCAATCCTGAACGGCGTGGAGAACGGCGAAGAGGAAATCTTCCCCGATCCCATGTCGGAATCCCTGGCGGAGGGCTGGCGCAGCAGTGCAGTCAAGGCGCTTGAACGCCAGTTTGCAGCCTATGCGGAAGCAAGCCCGTCAGGCAGTGGGCATGAAAGAAGCAGCGAAACGATTGCCCGCGAGCCCCATCCTTGCTGCTCGGCCTAGACGCCTGTGCGGGGGTGGCGGCATCGCCGCCCTTCGGCGCCGCCCCGACCTTCACGGCGCTGCCTGGCGAAGAGATGCCTCGCTATGTACGGAGCAGGTTGACGGATCAGTTGCGGTCGTCGGGGAAACTTGGAATAGGCATGAACTCGACGCCATCCTCGGCCAGGCTCTTGGCCTCGTCCAGCGTCGCCTCGCCATAGATGCCGCGCGGATCGCTTTCGCCGAAATGGATCTTGCGCGCTTCCTCGGCAAATTTGTCGCCGACATAGTCGGCATTCTCGCGCACCTTGTCGGCCATGGCCTTGAGCTGCGCCAGCGCCTGCTTTTGCGCCTCGCCCATGGCCAGCGCGATGCTTTCGCGCTTGCGCCCGGTGGAGACGGCAGGCGCCATCAGCGCCTTCTCGACCTTGTGCGAGCCGCAGGCCGGGCAATCGACGAAACCGCGCCTCTTCTGTGTGTCGAAATCGTCGTTGCTGCGGAACCAGGCCTCGAATTGGTGCTCGTGCTCGCAGATCAGGGAAAAGCGGATCAAGAGGCGGCACCCCTGAGCGGCATTGCCTCCGCCGAACCGGCGTTTACCGCAAAATCGCGTGCGTTCTTGAGGTTCGGTATCTTCTTGCGCGCGGCGACGGACTGCGCCGGGTCGATCTCGGCGACGATCACCGCCGGCTCGTCATGCGCCGCCTCGGCGATGACGCGGCCCCAGGGATCGACGATCAGCGAATGGCCATAGGTTTCGCGGCCGTCCTCGTGCACGCCGCCTTGCGCGGCGGCGACGACATAGGCGCCGTTCTCGATGGCGCGCGCCCTGAGCAGCACATGCCAATGCGCTTCGCCGGTCTGGCGGGTGAAGGCGGCGGGCACCGAAAGCAGATCGGCGCCGGCCAGCGCCTCGGCACGGAACAGCTGCGGAAAGCGCAGATCGTAGCAGACGGCAAAGCCGAGCTTCGCGCCCTCGATTTCGGTGACGACAGCCTCGGTGCCCGGCTCATAAGCGGCGGATTCGCGCCAGCTCTCGCCATTGTCGAGATCGACGTCGAACATGTGGATCTTGTCATAGACGGCAAGGATTGCGCCGTCCGGCCCGAACAAAAGCGCGCGGTTGGCGAGCTTGCCGTCGGCGCGCAGAATGGCGGTCGAGCCGATATGCAGGAAGATGCCGAGCTCCTTGGCCAGCTTCCGCGAAATCGAGACGACGATGTCCTTGTCTTCGGACGTGAACGAAGCGGCCCGCGCCTGGCTGTCGCGGATCAGCGCGCCGGTCATTTCCGGGGTCTGGATGTAGCTCGCGCCAAGGCCTGCCGCCTCGCGCACCAGCCGTTCCAGATCGACCGCATTGCGCTCCGGGCTGGTTCCCGAACGCATCTGGATCGCCGCCGCCTTGAAAGCACCCATCGTCATGTCCCTATCTGGTCGAGCCGTTGGCGAGCAATCTGTCCAGCCGTCCTTCCGCCTCCAATTCGTGGAGATCGTCGGAGCCGCCGACATGCGTGTCGCCGATGAATATCTGCGGAAAGGTGGAACGGCCGTGGGCCCGGGAAATCATTTCCCGGCGCAGTTCCGGCGAGAAGGAGGCGTCGTGCTCGGTATAGGCGATACCCTTCCTGTCGAGCAGCCGCTTGGCCGCGGTGCAATAGCCGCACATCATCCGCGTGTAGATCGTCACATCGACCATCGGTCAGCAACCCTGCCTCGTTCCGCTGTCATCTAGGCTATATAGGCGCCGATTCGTCGGCCCGAAAGTCCCCCGGCAGCACACGCGCGAAGGTCAGTACGTCGACCGCGCCGGCACCGCCCTTCTTCAATGCCCTGGCGACCGCGCGGACGGTGGCGCCGGTGGTGTAGACATCGTCGATCAGCAGCACCCGGCGGCCGGCGATTTCGATCTCCGCCTCATCAGGCACTTTGAATGCGGCGCGAACATTTTCCTCGCGCTCCCGCCGCTCCAGCCCGACCTGCTGGCGCGTGAGTTTTACGCGCTTGATGGCTGATGGCGCGAAAGGCCGATCGCCGAGCTGCGCCACCGCCCGCGCCAGTTCCGCCGACTGGTTGAACTGCCGCCTGAAGAAGCGTCGCCAGTGCAGCGGCACCGGCACGACCACATCGGCCTCGGCGATGAGCTCGGCACCGGCGCGAAGCATCCAGCGCGCCATCCACGGCGCCAGATCGGTGCGGTCCTGGTATTTCAGCCCTTGCACCATCTGGCGGGCAACGCCGGAATAGGCGACCGCCGCCCGCGCGCGTTCGAACGGCGGCGGGTCGGCTATCGCCTCCGCCGAAAGGAACCCTTCACCCATACTGTGGGTGAACGGCGTGCCCATCACCGGGCACCATGGCCGTTCCAGCAACCTGAGTTTCGGCCAGCAGGCGCCGCACAACACGCCGGGCTGCGAGACATGGCGGCGGCAGCCGGCACAGACCGGCGGGAACAAGAGGCGCGCTGGCCAGCCCAATGCCTTGCGGGCAATGCTCTTGATCGCAATACGCTTGATCTCTGGCATGGGATCGGCCACGTGGTTGGTCCTCCGCATCACTATATCAGAGAGCGAAGCACAAGGACCTGCCCATTGCAGCCTGTAATTGACACCTCGCTCTGGCTGGCGCGCAAGCGCCGGGCACTGACCCGTCCCATCGCCGGCGCGGATTTCCTCATGCGGCGGGCGGCCGAGGATCTTGCCGACCGGCTCGCCGCCGTCGAACGCAGGTTCGGCAAGGCGGCCTCACTGTTTTGCCAGACGCCGGCAGCAGCAGAGGTGCTCGCCGAAAGCGGCAAGGTGACGGAAAACGTGCGCGTCGAGGCCGACGCCGCTTTCCTGGGCGGCCAGCCAGGACTGTTGGCGCCGTTGGAAACCGTGCCATTCGAACCGGAAAGCCTCGACCTCGCAGTCTCGCTGCTGTCGCTGCAGGCGATGAACGACATTCCCGGCATGCTGGTGCAGATCCGCCGGGCGCTGAAGCCGGACGGGCTTTTCCTCGGCGCCTTCGCCGGCACAGGCACGCTCTCCGAACTGCGCGAAAGCCTGCTTGCCGCCGAGACCGAGCTCTATGGCGGCGCCAGCCCGCGTGTGATCCCGTTCACCGACGTCCGCGACGCCGGCGCGCTGCTGCAGCGCGCCGGCCTGGCACTGCCGGTTGCCGACGTCGAGACGATCACGGTGCGCTACGATTCGCTATTTGGCCTGGTCGCCGACCTGCGCGCCATGGGCGAGACCAGCGCGCTTGTCGACCGCAGCAGGCGGCCGGGCACGCGAGCGCTGTTCGCGCGCGCCGCCGAAATCTATGCGGAGCGGTTTTCGGATGCCGATGGCCGCGTCAGGGCGAGTTTCTCGGTGGTCTGGATGTCAGGCTGGGCGCCCGATGCCTCTCAGCAAAAGCCGCTGAAGCCGGGCTCCGCAAAAATATCGCTGAAGACAATCCTGGAAAACCCCGGCGGCCCCTGAGCGGATCCTTGCGCAAAAGCTAAGCGTATCCCACGCAAAAGCTAAGCGGGTCACTGTGCAAAAGCGTTGGCAAGCTTGCTGCTGTTGTCGCTGAACAACCACTGGATGGCGCCGGCAGCCTGGCCAATACCAGCGACAATGGCAAGCGACAGCACGGCGACGATCAAACCATATTCGATAGCCGTCGCACCCCTCTCGTCTTCTAAAAATCGTTGCAACAAGATTTTCATGGGCGCCCATCCCTCTTGCCCGAACCTAGCGCCGACCCGTTAAGAAAGGTTAATGCGACAGGCTTAACGCGCGGTGAACCAGCTGCATTCTAGGAAACAGCCGAATCCTAGAGATCTGTTGAGGAGTCAGCAGTCGCCGCTGCTTCTGCCATCGGCCCGTATAACGCAGACCGAACTGGGCAGCGGCTGCAGCACGCTCTTGCGTAGCGTATAGCTATCGCGCTGGCCGATCGAGCCGGTGCTCATCGTATCAAGCCCGTCGCGGGCAAACTGCGAGCGGGTCCGGCTGTCGAGGTAGGGCGTCGCGATCAAGGCCAGAGCCACCGCGGCCGAGCCGAACAAGAGAGCGATGCGCAATATTCCCATGCCGGCATTGGCGGCGCCAGGAAGGCGGTCGGGCCAAGGCGAGTCCCAGTCCTTTTCAAGGCTCATGCAAATCGCTCCCCAGCGGTGGAATCGGCGTAACCGCCTAGCGTCAATTTTTCACGGTCAGATAAATCTTGTATTAACGCTTCATCGTAATTTGCCGTTATATCTCGCTATGTTCCAAAATACTGGTTTGGTTTTCTTTTTTGCAGGACCACACGAGACCAGCCGTCTTTGAGATCGGAATCTGCCGAGGCTGGTAATTGATTTCGAAAGCGACGGTCGGCTCAGGGTCCTGTCCATCCCAGATATGCTTCCAGCGTTGCCAAGAGCGTATCTCGGACATGACCGTGGCAATAGCCACCATGCTGATTCTTGTTTCAAACGAAGGCCTAGGTCTCGCCCCGAACAGGCTCGCAAGTACCTAGGTCAAGGAGCCTGCCAAGCCGCGCCTCTTGCCAGTTCAATGGCAAGCAGATGCAGACTGAACGTCGGGTCGTTTGCGCCGGATTTGCTGATGAAACAACGCATCCGTTCAGTTCTGCAAATTGCTTAGTTCAATCGAAAGTGACTGTAGCGAGGGCGGAATTCCAACCTAGTTTGACTACCGCTCAATGTTTGGTAGTTTTCTTCTGGGGCGATTCAACCAAAGGGTTTGGGCATGTCAGCTAAAGTGCGGATCAAAGCAGGTCCGGTAGAATTTGAGTACGAAGGCGAGACTGAACTGTCGATCAGCGACATCAAAGACCTGTTTTCGCACATCGAAACTCTGTTTACGGTCCCTACACTGGCGTCTGGTGGAGCAGCCGTCGCTGAAGACGGTAGTAGCAGCGAAGGCAACGAGGCTCCTCCACCGCCTAAGGGCGCCAACAAACTGCATGTGAATAGTATCGCAGCAAAAATCGGCGCGAAGACAGGCCCAGATGTGGCTCTTGCAGCAGCAGCCTATCTACAACTCATGGCAGAGCAGGACACATTTTCTCGGCAAGAGCTTTCGGCAACAATGAAAGCTGCAACAAAATACTACAATGCGAATATGACAGGTAATTTAACCAAAATATTAGAGGGACTTGTTGGAAGCAAATTCAATCAAGTTGGCTCTGATCAATATTCCTTGACGTCATCCGAGCATGACAAGTTGGAAGCTGCTCTTGCTTGACCAAAACGGCCTAAAAGAGTGGCTGCATCGCAAGCTCAGCCGACTGGATAAGCTGCTTCTGGTCCTTGCCTCATTTGACACGCCAACAGACTTGAATGGCATCCGCGACCGTGCCGCCAAGGCTGGCTTCAAGGTTCCACAAGGTTGGAACCTATCAGATATCCTGGGTCGCAGCGAGGGACGTGCGATCCGCATCCCCGACGGTTGGGAAATCACTGATTCGGGAAAAAGCCATCTAAGAAACCTCGGAGTAACAACCCTTAGTCCAGCCGCTGTGCAGGTGGCGGCTGATCTCCGAACACATCTCGAAAAAATCAAAAACCCCACAACACGAGCGTTTGCAGAAGAGGCGATGAAATGCCACGAAGCTCAGCTCTTTCGATCAGCTATCGTTATGTCATGGATTGCCGCTGTCGATGTACTTCATCATGAGGTGGTAGCCAAACACCTGGCAGTGTTCAACGCAGAAGCCCAGCGAGTGGATTCCAGATGGAAGCCCGCGCTCGATGCAGATGGCCTCGGTCGTATGGGGGAAGAGGATTTCCTTAATCGGATCGCAGCCATCGGGGTAGTCGGGAAGAATCGGAAAGAGGAATTGCTGAAGGCCTTAAAGCTTCGAAATGGCTGCGGTCATCCAAACAGCTTGAAAGTCGGATCGAACATGGCGGCGAGCCATCTTGAAACGTTATTGCTCAATGTGTTCGAGGAATATCAAGCGTAAGCCGTTGGGCGGGTTCCGCTCGTCTTGGCGCTGCGATCGTGGCCAATTGGATGAAACCGTTGTCTCCTGAAACGGTCCGGCATCTAATTCTTAGTCTGCCGCTTAGCTAGGTCCAGCGAGCCGTGGGCTTGGATTGGGGGACTTCTTCGCCCGCCACGACTTCCCCAATCTAACACGTGTTGGCTGCTGCCGCATCAAAGTCAAAATTCGGCTGCTGCTCCTAACTAGTCCTAACTATGGACCAGCTAAGTAGCCGTGAGGCCTTGGAAAGCTTTCGCACTAGCTAATGTTCGATTAACCCTGTGAAGGCGCAAATCACAGCAGATCGATGAGGAACTGGATCAGCGGGGCATCGGCCGGCGGCATTGGAAAATCGCGCATCTGGCGCGGCCGCACCCATTTCAGCACCTGGCCTTCCTTCGGCTGGGCAATGCCGCGGAATCGACGGCAGACGAACAGCGGCATCAGCAGGTGAAAATCATCGTAGGAATGGCTGGCGAAGGTGAGTGGCGCCAGGCAAGGGATGTCGGTTTCGATGCCGATCTCCTCGTACAATTCGCGGATCAGGCATTGTTCCGGCGTCTCACCGGGCTCGACCTTGCCGCCCGGAAACTCCCACAGGCCGGCGAGTTGCTTGCCTTCGGGCCGCTGCGCCAACAGCACGCGCCCGTCGGCATCGACCAGCGCGCAGGCCGCGACCAGGAGCAGGCGCTTGCCGATCGTATCCAAGCCGCTCATGCGCCGGGTGGCCGGCGATAGCGATAGCGATAGACTTCGTCGAATCCGAGCGAACGGTAGAGCGCCAGCGCCGGCGCGTTGTCCGCCTCGACCTGCAGCCAGGCTTCCCGCGCCCCGCGCAGCCGCGCCCATTTCAGCGCCGACCGGATGAGATGGCGGCCATGGCCCTGGTTGCGCACCGACCTGTCGGTGGCGATCTCGAACAGGCCGGCAAGGTCGCCGTCATGCACGCAGATCAACGTTGCCAGCGGTTCGCTGCCGGCCTCCAGCGCAAACAGCCCGGCCTCCGGCTGGATGGCGCCGATGATCTCCGACAGGCCGGGCCGCAGCGACACATCCGAGCCGCTCACCTTGAGCGCCGCGCCGATGAAACGGCTGATGTCCTTCAACGGAATCTGGTCCATGGCGTCGTCGAGCATAGCGTCCGCCAGCGGCAGCCGCATGACCAGCGACTCCGCGAATATGCTCCAGCCCTCGCCGTCGAGGTACTTTGAGAGATCCGGCCCCGACAGCGGCGAGATGCGAAAGGTCAGCGGCCTGCCATAGGCGTCGAACCGACGGCTGGCGCGGCCGATGCGCTCGGCAATGTGCTGGATGTCGCCCGGATCGAGCGGATTGACCGAATTCAGCCGCTTGGCCGGGTGGCCGGCCGTCAGCCGAACCACCCAGGTGCCGTCATAATGGACGGCGGCCGCCGGCCAGGCGCGAAAGCCGGCCGCCTCATAGCGGCGCACGATCGCCAACACGCTTGCCGGATGTCTGGAAGCCAACGCCATCAGCTCCGATAATCGCCGTTTATGGCGACATATTCCTTGGTGAGATCGCAGGTCCACACCGTCGCCTTGCCGCGGCCGATGCCGATATCGGCGCGAATGCGGATCTCGTCGCGCTTCATATACGCCGAAGTCGCCTCCTCGGAATAGGCGGCGTCGCGCTCGCCCTGATAGGCCAGGCGGTTGTCGCCGAACCAGATCGACAGAAGGTCGCGGTCGGCCGGTTCGCCGGCCTTGCCGACGGCCATGACGACGCGGCCCCAATTGGCGTCCTCGCCGGCAACTGCCGTCTTGACCAGCGGCGAATTGGCGATCGAAAGCGCGATGCGCTTGGCCGAGCGGGCCGATTTGGCCCCGGTGACGGTGACCTCGACCTGCTTGCGGGCGCCCTCGCCGTCGCGCACCACCTGTAGTGCCAGCGATTTCAGCACCTTGCCGAGGGCACGGCGGAAGGCGCCGAGGCGCGCATCCTTGGGGTCGGAAATTGCCGGCGCGCCGCGCCTGGCGGCAGCACCCGTGGCGAACATCAGCAGCGTGTCGCTGGTCGAGGTGTCGCTGTCGACGGTAACTGCGTTGAAGGTCTTGGCCGTGCCGCGCGACAGGAGGTCCTGCAGCACCGGCGCTGCGATCGGCGCATCGGTGGCGATGAAGGAAAGCATCGTCGCCATATCGGGCGCGATCATCCCGGCGCCCTTGGCGATACCGTTGATGGTGACCTCGGCATCGCCGAGCTTGACCGTCGCGGTCGCCAGTTTGGGATAGGTGTCGGTGGTCATGATCGCCTTGGCGGCTTCGGTCCACAATTCCGGCTTGCCGTCCTTGACCAGCCCGGCCAGCAGATGGCTGAACCTGCCGGCGTCGAGCGGTTCGCCGATCACGCCGGTCGAGGCCAGGAACACCTCGCCCGCTGTGCAGCCGGCCGCTTTCGCCGCCACCTCGCCCGTGAGTGCCGTCGAGGCGCGGCCCTTCTGGCCGGTAAAGGCATTGGCATTGCCGGAATTGACCACCAGCACGCGTGCTTTGCCAGCCACGAGGTTCAGCCGGCAGAAATCGACCGGCGCTGAAGGGCATTTCGACTTGGTGAACACGCCGGCGACGGTGGTGCCGGCGTCGAATACCATGGCCAGCAAGTCGGTGCGGTTCTTGTATTTTATGCCGGCCTCGGCGGTGGCGATGCGCACGCCCTCGATGGCCGGCATCTTGGCATATTTCTTCGGCGCGAGCGGCGAAACCTGTGTGGACATGGAAGACCCCGGGCGGGAAAAATCGCGAAAGGAACGCCGGTTTGCCCGATAGCACGCGCTGGCGCAAGGCGTTTCACAGCCGTTACGGGTGCCGGAAGCCTGACACCGCCTCATGCAGCAAGCAGGCTGTTGCAAATTTGTTGGCGTCGCTGCGACCGATAGCGCTATGATCCTGCCCCATGGGCAGGCTTGTGGTCTTGGCACTGGCGTTTCTGGGCTTTCTGCTGCTGCGCGCCGATGCGCAGACGGCGCGGCGCGTGGCGCTTGTGGTCGGCAACGGCAGCTACGCCGAAGCCGGCACGCTGGCCAATCCCGTCAACGATGCGCTCGACATCGCCGACAAGCTGCGCGCCATCGGCTTCGAGGTGATCGAAGGCAACGATCTCGGCAAGCGCGAGCTCGAACGCAAGATCGGCGAATTCTCAGATGCGCTGCAAGGTGCCGGTGCCGGGCTGTTCTACTATGCCGGCCACGGCCTGCAGGTCGACGGGCGCAACTTCATCGTGCCGGTCGACGCCAGGCTGGACATGCCGGTCAAGCTGCAGCTCGAGGCGGTGCCGATCGACGAGGTTCTCGACATCATGGAGCAGCAGACCAAGGTCAGCCTGGTCTTCCTCGATGCCTGCCGCAACAACCCGTTTGCCCGAAGTCTCAGCCGCAGCACCATCACGCGCTCGGCGACGGCTCTCGCCGGTCTTGCCCAGTTCGAGTCGACACGCGGCTCATTCATCGCCTTCTCGACTGCGCCCGGCGCCGTCGCAATGGACGGGACGGGGCGCAACTCGCCCTTTGCGGCGGCACTTTTGCGGCATATGGCCGAGCCCGGACAAAGCATCAACGACATGATGATCGCGGTGCGCCGCGACGTCGTTTCCGCAACGCGCGAGGCGCAGCGTCCCTGGGAGCAAGGGTCGCTGCTCGAGCGTTTCGAGTTCGTTCCGGGCGGAGACACTGCCCAGCAACCGAAACCGGCTGTCAGCCCGGCTCCCGCGTCGCAGGTGGCTGCGCTCGAACGCTCCGTCGGCGACAAGAGCGCCATCGAGCAGTTTCTGCGCGAGGACTATCTGGCGCCTGATGCCAGGAGAATGCGCGAAACCGTCAAGCGGCTTTACGGTGCGTCGGCCACCATCTACGGCACGCGCTACGACAGCGAGGCGATCGTCAAGGTCAAGACCGACTGGTTCGCGCAATGGGCATCGTGGTCGTTCGGTCTCGAGCCCGGCAGCCTTGAGGTGACTCCGCACGGCAAGGACCGTGCCGACGTGGTTTTCGCCATGCGCTACGACTATGTGCCGAAGGACAAATCGGCGCAGCGCCTGACCGGCAAGGCGCGGGTGACGCTGGAACTCGTGCTGGCCGATGGCGCGTGGCGCGTTGCGTCGGAAACGTCGCAAGCGCTGGAATGAACATCAGCGGACCGCTGGGTTGATGAACCCGCGAAACGCCCGCTGCACGCCCGGAATCAGCCCCCAGATCATGATCGAGACCATCAGCGGCGCGATGACCAGCGTGCGCTGCCAGATTTGCCATTCCTGCGTCAGCGGAAAAACCACGTACAAAATGGCAGTGATCAGCGGATACACACCGAGCAGCACCAGCAGGGCGAAGCGCAGGCGCGAAAAACGCGTGGCGGCGGTCGAAGTCATTGCTGTCCTCCTTATCGTTACGGAACGTTTCGTTACATATAAAACGGATCGTTCCGTTTCGTCAAGAGTTGTATATGATGGCTGCTGAAATCGCGGGTAAGGAAGAAAAGATGGGCGAAATCACCGATCCCGGGCGCAAGTCGGCTGGCGCACGGCGCAGCCCGGAAAGCGCCGATGCCATTCTCGATGCCGCCGAGGCGGTGCTGGTCGAAGCCGGCTATTCCGGCTTCTCGATCGAGGCGGTGGCGCGCCGCGCACGCGCCGGAAAACCGACGATCTATCGCTGGTGGCCAAGCAAAGCCGCCTTGCTGCTCGACGTTTATCAACGGCAAAAGCGCGTCGATAATCCCGACACTGGGAAGCTGGAGGAGGATCTCGTCGGCTTCCTGAAGAGCTTGTTCGCGCACTGGCGCGACACATCGTCGGGCAGCGTGTTCAGATCGCTGATTGCCGAGGCGCAGTCGGACGAAAAAGCCGCCGCCGCCCTCGCCGAATACGCAAGAGGGCGTCGCATCCACACCGGCCAGATGGTCGAACGCGCCAAGGCAAGGGGAGAGATAGCTGCCGACGTCGATGCCACTGTCGTCGCCGACCTGATCGCCTCGTTCGCCTGGACGCATCTTCTGACGAACCGCCTGGACGAGGACGAAGCGACGCTGCGCAGGGCGGTCGGCTATGTCTTGAAAGGCACCGTCGCTGACGATGCCGGCGACGCCACGGCGGTCCGGCGGCGGCGTCGCCGCATCATCGCTCGCCCTACCAAATAGAAGCGACAGGGCGGCAGCGCGCCCTGTCGTAGCCCAATCTGGCCTATTTGGCGCTTTCCAGCGCGTCGACCGTCTTCTTCAGGTTCGCATCGGGGATGTCGACCTTGGCGTTGGCGCGCAGCGACTTGACCAGCGCGAAATACTTGTCGCGGATGACCGCCTGGCGCGCCTGGTCCTTGACCTGGTCGAACGCCGGCGGCTGCTTGGTGCGCTTGTCCTCGACCTTGATGACATGCCAGCCGAACTGTGACTGCACCGGCTGGTCGGTATATTTGCCGACCGCCAGCGCAAACACCGCCTTGTCGAATTCCGGCACCATCTGGCCAGGTCCGAACCAGCCGAGATCGCCGCCGCTGGTCTTGCCGCTCGGATCGCTGGTGTGCTCGTTGGCAAGCTTCTGGAAGTCGGCGCCGCCGTCGAGCTGCTTGATGATGGCGTCTGCCTCTTCCTTCGTCTTCACGAGGATGTGACGGGCGTGCACCTCATTGGTGGGCGGCGTGTTGGCGATTTCCTGGTCGTAGCGGGCGCGGACCTCGGCATCGGTAACCTTGTCGACGACGCCCTTCTCGACCATTTCGCCATGCAGCGCGCGCTGCTGCAGGAAGGCCATGCGGCGCTGGAAGTCGGGATCCTTGTCGAGGCCGGTGGTCACCGCCTGAGCCGCCATCACGCGGATTTCGATCGCCGCCGACAGCGCCGCGGCGCGGCGCTGCTCGGGCGGAAGCTGCGCGAACTGCTGTGACAGCTCGCCCTCGGCAAGCCCAAGGTCTGCCTCGGTCAGCGTCTGGCCGTTGATGGTGGCGACCACGGCGTTCGGATCGACCGGCTTGGCCGCCGGAGCGGGTGCTGCCGGCTGGGCAGGGGCGGCTTCCTGCGCCATCAGCGGCGACAGCGAGAGGGCCGATAGCCCGAATGCCAGACCAAGGCTGGCGAGCGACGCGCGGCGGAACAATACTGACATTACGATTATCTCCAAAGCGGGGTAGCTAGAGCGGAATGGCTTCCAGACCAGCAGGATTGTGGCGGAATTTGGCGCGGTCGACAGGGCGAGCGCGGCGTTGACATCGAATGAGCCCCCTCTTATCTGTCCAACGACTTTGCGTCCAGAACCGTTTTCCGGGCGCTTTTTGCGTTTGTCCGCGTTCACGCGCATTTGATGGGGGCCGGCCGGCGCCCGTCGCAATGACTTGGAATGCTATCGAAAGGGCCATTGGATGGTCAGTCTCGGCGGTCTCGCCCGTAAGGTTTTCGGCTCCTCCAACGATCGTCGGGTCAAATCGACCCGGCCGCGCGTCGAGGCGATCAATGCCATGGAAAACGAGATGCGGGCGCTTTCCGACGCCGAGCTTCAGGCCCGCACGGACAAATTCCGCCAGGACATCGCCAACGGCGCCAGCCTGGACGACCTCCTGGTGCCGGCCTTCGCCACCGTGCGCGAGGCCGCCCGCCGCGTGCTCGGCATGCGGCCGTTCGACGTGCAGCTGATCGGCGGCATGGTGCTGCACAATGGCGGCATTGCCGAGATGCGCACCGGCGAAGGCAAGACGCTGGTGGCGACGCTGCCGGTCTACCTCAACGCGCTCGCCGGCAACGGCGTCCATGTCGTCACCGTCAACGACTATTTGGCCACGCGCGACTCCGAATGGATGGGCCGCGTCTACAAATTCCTCGGCCTTAAGGTCGGCGTCATCGTCCACGGCCTGTCCGACGAGGAGCGCCGCGTCGCCTACGCCGCCGATGTCACCTACGCCACCAACAACGAGCTCGGCTTCGACTATCTGCGCGACAACATGAAATACGAGCGCGCCCAGATGGTGCAGCGCGGTCACAGCTACGCCATCGTCGACGAGGTCGATTCCATCCTGGTCGACGAAGCCCGCACGCCGCTGATCATTTCCGGTCCGCTCGAGGACCGTTCGGAAATGTACAACACCATCGACACCTTCATCATCCAGCTGCAGCCGCAGGACTACGAGATCGACGAGAAGCAGAAGACGTCGATCTTCACCGAGGAAGGCACCGAAAAGCTGGAGAACATGCTGCGCGATGCCGGCCTGCTCAAGGGCGAGTCGCTCTACGACGTCGAGAACGTCGCCATCGTCCACCACGTCAACAACGCGCTGAAGGCGCACCGGCTGTTCCAGCGGGACAAGGACTATATCGTGCGCAACGGCGAGATCGTCATCATCGACGAGTTCACCGGCCGCATGATGCCCGGCCGCCGCTATTCGGAGGGCCTGCACCAGGCGCTCGAAGCCAAGGAGCATGTGGCGATCCAGCCGGAGAACCAGACGCTCGCCTCGGTCACTTTCCAGAACTATTTCCGCCTCTACAAGAAGCTCGCCGGCATGACCGGCACGGCGCTGACCGAGGCCGAAGAATTCGCCAACATCTACAATCTCGACGTCACCGAGATCCCGACCAACCTGCCGGTCATCCGCATTGACGAAGACGACGAGGTCTACCGGACGGTCGAGGAGAAATACAAGGCGATCGTCAAGGAGATCAAGGAAGCCCGCGCCAAGGGCCAGCCGACGCTGGTCGGCACGACTTCCATCGAGAAGTCCGAGCAGCTGGCCGAACGCCTGCGCAAGGAAGGCTTTAAGGATTTCGAGGTGCTGAACGCCCGCCACCACGAGCGCGAGGCGGCGATCGTCGCCCAGGCTGGCAAGCCCGGCGCCATCACCATCGCCACCAACATGGCCGGCCGCGGCACCGACATCCAGCTCGGCGGCAACGCCGACATGCGCATCGCCGAGGAGCTTGGCGACATGCCGGCCGGCCCCGAGCGCGAGGCCAGGGAAAAGGAAATCCGCGACGACATTGCCCGGCTGAAGGAAAAGGCGCTCGCCGCCGGCGGTCTTTACGTGCTCGCCACCGAACGCCATGAATCGCGCCGCATCGACAATCAGTTGCGCGGCCGCTCGGGCCGCCAGGGCGACCCGGGTCGCTCGAAATTCTTCCTGTCGCTGCAGGATGATCTGATGCGCATCTTCGGTTCCGAGCGCATGGACGGCATGCTGCAGAAGCTCGGCCTCAAGGAAGACGAGGCGATCATCCATCCGTGGATCAACAAGGCGCTGGAAAAGGCGCAGAAGAAGGTCGAGGCGCGCAACTTCGACATCCGCAAGAACCTGTTGAAATATGACGACGTCTCGAACGACCAGCGCAAGGTAGTGTTCGAGCAGCGCATCGAGCTGATGGACGGCGAGGGTCTGTCCGAGACCATCACAGAGATGCGCGAAGGCGTCATCGAGGAGATCGTCGCCAAGAACATTCCCGAAAACGCCTATGCCGAGCAGTGGAACGTCGCCGGGCTCAAGGCCGAGATCGCCGAATTCCTCAATCTCGATCTGCCGGTCGAGAACTGGGTCAAGGAAGAAGGCATCGCCGAGGACGACATCCGCGAGCGCGTCAGCCAGGCCGCCGAGGCCGCCGCCAAGGAACGCGCCGAGCGCTTCGGCCCCGACGTGATGACCTATGTCGAGCGCTCGGTGGTGCTGCAGACGCTCGACCATCTGTGGCGCGAGCACATCGTCAATCTCGACCATCTGCGCTCGGTCGTCGGCTTCCGCGGCTATGCCCAGCGCGATCCGCTGCAGGAGTACAAGGGCGAAGCGTTCGAGCTGTTCCAGGCGATGCTGGGCAATCTGCGCCAGGCCGTCACCGCGCAGCTGATGCGCGTCGAGCTGGTCCGCCAGGCGGCCGATGCGCCGCCGCCCGAGGCGCCCGACATGTTCGGCAGCCACATCGACGGCTTCACCGGCGAGGACGATTTCGAAGGCGGCGAGACGGCCGTGCTGGTCCGCCAGGAGACCAACGCCATCGTCGCCCCCGAAGACCGCGACCCGAAGAACCCGGCCACCTGGGGCAAGGTCGGCCGCAACGAGGCCTGCCCGTGTGGGTCGGGCAAGAAATACAAGCATTGCCATGGGGCGTTTGCGTAGGCGGCGCGATTTCGGCTCATTTGGTAGCTCTGCGGGACAGCGCCCCCCTCTGTCCTGCCGGACATCTCCCCCACTTGGGGGGAGATCGGACGTCACATTGGCCTTCGCCAATCACCAAGGTTAAAGAAATAGTCGCAAGCGGCGAAGCTGCCAATCTCCCCACCCGAGGGGGAGATGGCCGGCAGGCCAGAGGGGGGCGCGAAGGGTCGCCGGCCTTTGATTTATTCGCTTCTCAAATCAGCCCTGAATCGCGTGCCGCGGCCGTCGCCTCACCCCGCGAAACCGCTTCCAGCTTGCCCAGAACCGCCGAGACGTGGTGATCGACCGTCTTCGGCGAAATTGTCAGCTGCTCGGCGATCCGCTTGTTGGAGAAGCCGCGCTCGATCAGTTGCAGCACCTCCATCTGGCGCTGGGTCAGGCCGGCACGATTGGCACGCGTCGTTTGGCGCGGCCCCCTTGCAATACGGTTGACCCCATTGCGCCGCATGGTGTCGCGCAGGTGAACGGCGACGGGCCTGGCGCCGAGGCTCTCAAAAATCTCCAGTGCCGAGCGCTGCGCGGTCTCATCGCCCTCTGCCAACGCCAGCCCGCGTTCGTAGGGCGCGTTCATCTCGGCCCATAGTTCTGCCGCCGCCTGCCAGTCGCCGGCGAGCAGCAGCCGGTAGGGCGCGGCCATGCCGATGGTGTCGCCGGGATCGAAGTCCGGCGCCAGCTTCTGCCGCCACATCGCCAGCTCGCCGAAGACCGCCCGTGTCGTCGACAGGCTCTCGGCCAGCGCGATCAGGCCGAACGCCTCCTCCCGGTCGCCCTGGCCAAGCCATGCCCGCTCGGCCATCAGTGCCGCATAGGGCGCCAGCCGCTGCAATTCCAATCCCTTGTCCAGGAACTGCGTCATTTCGGCAAACAGCGGCTCGGCGGACGGGTCGCCGCGCCGTATCCGCAGCTTTGCCAGGGCCACCACGGCGGGATAGCGGACCAGCATCGTCGCCTGATCGTTGGCGATCACCTCGAGCGCCTCGCCGGCAGCCCCTTCCCATTGCCCCTGGCGCAGCAGCAACTGGGCCAGCACGCCGCGCATATAGTCGCGCCAGGTGACGAGGTCGTTTTCGACGCAATAGTTGATGCCGCGATCGAGGAACGACCGCGCGTCAGCGAAGCCGAGCTGGTTCATCTCGCTGCAGGCGCTGTTGGTGAAGGCGCGCGCCGCATGTTCCTGAAAATTCTGCTCCAGCGCGATCTCCAGGCTGCGGGCAAGGTGCAGCCGTCCGTTTGCCAGATCCAGCCACTGCTCGGCGCTGCCGACATTGTTGAGCGCGTGGCAGACGATGTCGGGCCGGTTCAGCTGTTCGGCGAGCGCAATCGCCTTGTTGCCGAGCCGCAGCGTGTCGTCGAGCCTTTCCGCCAGCATCGCCAGTTGCGAGAGGTTGGAATAGGCCATGGCGAGTTCCGGCCCGGCCGGCGCGGTCTCCAGCAGCTGAACCGCCTGCTCGCCAAGCGCATCGGCAGCCATGCGGTCGCCAAGCAGGTAGGCAAAGCGCGACAGCCACCTGAGGCAATCCCCTTCCTTCGCCGTATTCCCCTGGGCCTGATGCAGCCGGCGCGCCTGGTCCTGCGCGGCGATGGCCTCGTCGATCTTGCCGATGAGGTGGCACTCGAAGGCATATTTCTCATGGAGCGCCGTGCGCTCCTCCACCGGCAGGCTGTCGGCCTGCCGCAACACGGCTTCATAGAAGCCGGCCGCATCGCGATGGGCGCCGACGCGGGAGGCCTCGCGCGCCGCAACCGGGGCCAGTTCGCGCACTGCCTGCAGATTGTGCGCCTCCACCGCGTGATGCACGAGGCGGCCGGTGGAGACCTCACTGTTTTCGAGCAGGGCAGCCAGCGCGCGCTGGTTGAACTGCCGCCTGTGGCTCGTCGTCAACATCGCCTCGATGGCGCGGCGGGCGATCTCGTGGCGGAACGCATAGCCATCGCCCAGATCCTCCAGCAAGCCGTTGGCGACGCATTCGGCAAGCTGGCCGGCGCTGGCGACGCCGCACAGGCCCTGCAACGCCCAGGCGTCGGCCCGGCGTGGGAACACCGACACCGCGTCGAGCATCGCGCGGGCGCCGGCCGACAGGCGCTCGGCCCGCGCCAGAACCGCGTCGCGCACGCTTGCCGGCAGCGCCGTTTTTTCCTCGCATCCGCTGCACAACAGTTCGGTGACGAAAAAGGCGTTGCCCGCCGTCGCCCGGTAGATGGCATCGCCATCACGCCCCGCCGCCTCGGCCAGCGACAGCACCGCTGCCTCGCTGAGCAGCGGCACGTCGATGCGCGCGACGCTGCCTGCCGGTATCTCGCCGAGCGCGCGGCGCACCCGCATCTGTCCCTCGCTGCGATCGGTGCGCGCCGTCAGCAGCAGCAAGAGATGCCTGTTGGCGATGCGCCGGCCGAGAAAGCGGACGAAATCGAGCGTCGCATCATCGGCCCAGTGCAAGTCCTCGATCACCAGCAGGGTCGGCTGCGCCTTCGTCTCGAAGATTTCGAGTGCATCCGAAAACAGCGGCAGCCTCTGTCCTTGCCGATAATCGATCGCCTGCGGCAGCGCCCATTGCGCGTCCCGCGCCAGATCGTAAAGCGGCCCGAGCGGATCGGGTATCGACAGATCCTCGCAGGCGCTGCGGAATATGCGCGTGGCTTGCGCAGTCCGGTCGATGAAGGCCTCGACAAGCGCGGTCTTGCCGGCCCCGGCCTCGCCAGCAAGCACCGCGACGCAGCCACGGCCGCGCCCGGCATCCGCCAGCAGCCCGTCGAGTCGCTCCAGCTGTGTCTGCCGTTCCAGAAGCATCATTCGCTCACGCAGATCGAGTTCGCCGAAAAGGCGGACCCGCGATGGACCCGCCAACATATCCCCCGTCCATAACGCTGCCAACATAGGGAATCGTCCCGCCAAAAATGGGGAAAGGCTCCGATGTGCGCTCTTGCCGGGCGTGATCAATGTCGAGCCGCGCTCAAACCGGGCGTGACCCACTGGAGAAAGGAAGGCTTCCATGCCTCGCTATCTGATCGAACGCACATTCCCGGACGGCCTCAACGTGCCGATGAACGATGCCGGCGCCGACGCGCTGGGCGGTGTCGTCATGCGCAATGCCGAAAAGGGCGTTACCTGGCTGCAGTCCTACGTGTCGCCGGACAAGAAGCGCAGCTTCTGCATCTACGACGCGCCCTCGCCCGAGGCGATCCGCAGCACCGCCCAGAAGAATTCGCTGCCTGTCGACAAGATCACGGAGGTGCGGGTTCTTGACCCCTACTTTTACCGTTGATGGCAGGCAAACCCCAAGTGGCGGACAAAAGGATGAGTATCAAACTGCCATTCGCGGCAATTGCGACGTGCCTGATGGCATGCCGGTCGGCGAACCGGCGCCTGTCGTGGGAAACCCCGGCGGTTCGCTGCTTGGCCGTCTATGGCGGATCGCGGCGGCGCTGCCTTCGCGTCTGCTGGGCAGGCGGCGCCGGCTGCCCCCGCAAGACGATTATCTGAGGCAGGACATCGGACTGCCCGAACACGAGGGGCGGCGCGAATACTGGGAATATTATTGGTGGGACCATTAGTACGCCGCGCCGTTTGGACGGGCTGAAACAAGCCGTGCAACCGGCCGCATCATTGCGGCCGACATGAAAACAGGACGAGCGACCTGTTTCGCAAAATTCCAACGGACGCCGCAGCGTTGAGCAGACCCGATCGGTGCGCGTCCTCAAACAACCGGAGAGAACATGAACATCAATCTTTGCACCGGGCGCCTTGCCGCCCTGGCCATCCTGTCGATCGCCGCCACCGCGGCCCAGGCAAAGGACGGCAATCCTCTGGCCGACATGGTACGCGCGGCCAACAGCCGCTTCGAGAATGTGGCGGCCGCGACCGCCGAAGGCTACGCGCCGATTCCCTGCGCCAGCGGCATCACCGGCGGCGCCATGGGCATCCACTATGTCAATCCCGGCTACCTCAAGGACGACGCGGTCGATGTCGCCAAGCCCGAAGCGGTGATGTACGAGCCGATGGCCGACGGCACGCTAAAACTGATCGCCGTCGAATACATCACCTCGAAAGGCCCGGCCTCGCTCGACGGGCATCTGTTCAACTTCAACAGTGCGCCCAACCGCTATGGCCTCGGCCCGTTCTACGAGCTGCATGTCTGGGCCTGGAAGGGCAACCCAACCGGCGCGTTCGCCGACATGAACCCGAATGTGTCGTGCGACGCGATGAAGGGGATGTAGGCGACACTCTTCCTTCTCCTCGTCACTATACGGGGAGAAGGTGCCCGAAGGGCGGATGAGGGGCAGCGCGGACGTCCGCGGTTGGCCAATCTCCCTACCTGAGGGGGGTGAGAAGCGGTCCGCGCAGCGGACGAAAAGCCAATTGCTTGGCTTTTCGAGCTTCGAACGCCGGCAGGCCAGAGGGGGCACTGTCCCGCTGGCGTGACCAGCTAAAACCCGGCAAACGCCGCTTCGTCCACAGTCACCTCCTCGACCATCTTCACCCTGACGCCGATCTTCTGCTCCTTGAGCAGGTCGCATAATCCGTCGCCGTCGATCAGGTCGATGGCTGGTGCTCCGTCGCGCACGGCCTCTCGCCGAGCATCCGCCGTAAAAGTACCGGTGGTGATAATCAGGCCCTTGTCCGCCCGTCCTACCATGGCGCCGCGAAAGTCTCGCACAACGCCTGCCCCGACAGAGCCTTTCCAACGCTTGGACTGGAACAGCACGTGGAATGAAAGCAGGTTGAGCCGCAATACGCCGGTACCGTCGATGCCGCCGTCGCCGCTCCTCCCGGTCACTTCGACCTTGATAAAACCCGCCTCTCGGAGGAGCCGCTGGCACAAGCGCTCGAAGGCTGCTGGGTCCAGCGCCAAGAGAATGTCGAGCAATTGCTCGCGCCAATCCTTTAAGGCGATTTCCGCTGCTTCCGCCTCAACTTCTACCCGCTCAGGGGTGACGACAACCTTCGCCTTGCGCAAAGCGGCATCCGCTCGCCTGACGCGCCTTACGATCTCGTCCGGATTGAGTGACAACGCTGCACGGCCTTCCGCAGTCAGGGCCCACACGCCGCGCTCGCTATTATTCGTGAGGCCCGCATTCTTCAGCCAGCTCCGCGCCCAGGCACAACGATAGTCGAATTTCGACCTTGCCCCATCGCCAACCAGCACCGCCCGCGCCGCGTCGGATATGTTCATCAACACGGCCGTCTTGTCATCAATCTCTTCGATCGAGGCCGAGCCACCGAGCGTGTCCAGGGCTCTGAGAACCGGCACGAAGAACTCTGCGAAAGGTGGAACGAGCACTTTCATTGGTCTCCCGCCCTTACGCTGCCTTAAGCCGTTCCAACTCCAACTCAAAGGCAACTCGCAAGACCTCGCCCTCTTCCGGCGGAAGCAACAGCGTTAGTTCCGGAAACAGCTTTTTCCAGCTAGCTGTCTCGGCTTCGCTCCACGGTAGCCGCTCAGCTTTGCCGGCAAGCCGAAGCAGTCGATTGAGGTGCTTGCGGATATAGGCGACGTTAGGGGCGCGAGGCTCGGTGACGGCGTGTTCGGTCTCGAAAAGCGAAAGCTGATCCATGCCGACTATCTAGGCGTTCGATAGGTCATTTGACGAGCGGTTTCAGGCATCGCGGCGGCGCATATGATCGTTTTCAACAAGAAGCGCCAGCGTTCGCGAATAGCCAATCTCCCCACCCGAGGGAGAGATGGCCGGCAGGCCAGGGGGCGGCGCCCGCGCAAGCCTTGCCATCGTCTTTTGAACAGTGTCCATTGCCCAAAAGACTCGCGGGGGGAATGAATGCGCCTTTCATGGAATGAAATACGGGTGCGGGCGAAGAAATTCGCCGAGAAATGGCAAAACGCTCACTACGAGAAGGGTGAGACTCAGACCTTCTACAACGAGTTCTTCGAAATATTCGGCGTCGAACGTCGCCGCGTCGCGCGTTACGAGGAACTGATCAAGAAACTCGATAATCGCCACGGCTTCATCGACCTTTTCTGGCCACGCGTTCTCCTAGTTGAGCAGAAGAGCGCTGGGCGCGATCTATTGAAAGCGGGAGCGCAGGCCGGAGAATATTTCGATGCCATCAAGAATTCGGAAAAGCCGCGCCATCAACTTCTGTGTGATTTCCAGAATTTCGAGCTTCTCGACCGCGACACACGTGAGCAAGCGACTTTCAAGCTCGCCGACCTGCATCAGAATGTCGAGCATTTCGGCTTTATCCTCGGTATCGAAAAGCGCACCTTCAAGGACCAAGACCCGGTCAACATCAAGGCATCCGAACTCATGGGCGCCATTCACGATGCGCTGGAGGAATCGGGCTATGCTGGCCACGACCTCGAACGGTATCTAGTACGCCTCGTCTTCATTCTGTTTGCGGATGACACCGGTATCTTCGAGCCGCGCGACATTCTGCTCGATTTAATGGAATCGCGCACAAGCGACGACGGCTCGGACATCGGGCTGTGGCTCCACCGTTTGTTCGAGGTGTTGAATACACCGGAGGATATGCGTCAGAGGAACCTCGACGACGATTTGAAGAAATTCCCTTATGTGAACGGCGACCTTTTCGCCACGCATTTGCCGATCGCCGATTTCAACTCGTCCATGCGAGAGACCTTTATAGAGGCCTGCCGCTTCAACTGGTCATCTGTCTCGCCAGCGATCTTCGGCTCGCTGTTTCAATCAGTCATGAACGCTGACGAGCGGCGCAAGAAGGGTGCACACTACACGACCGAAAAGAACATAATGAAGGTCATTGGACCGCTATTCCTTGATGATCTGAAGGCCGAGTTCAACCGCATCAACTCCCGTAAGGATTCGCGCCGTAAGGGCGAACTCGAAGCGTTTCGCCGACGCCTCGGTACTCTCACCTTTCTCGATCCGGCCTGCGGCTGCGGCAATTTCCTCATCATCGCTTATCGCGAGTTGCGGCAACTCGAAATGGAGGTGTTGCGCGCGCTCAACCCTGCCGGCCAGTTGGACATAGGCATTGTCACGATCTCCGAAATCGATGTCGATCAGTTTTACGGCATTGAATTCGAGGAGTTTCCGGCTCGCATCGCCGAAGTCGCGATGTGGATGATGGACCACATCATGAACAATAGGCTTAGCTTGGAGTTCGGCCAGACCTTTATTCGCATCCCACTCAGGAAATCGCCGCATATCCGGCATGCCGACGCACTGGAGTTCGACTGGAACAATCTTTTGCCGGCGGACAAGTGCTCTTACGTTTTCGGTAACCCGCCGTTCATCGGGGCAAAATTCCAGTCTGAAACGCGTCCGAGCCATCGCCAAGCTCGGCGGCTCCGGCGGCACGCTGGACTATGTTGCCGCGTGGTTCTTAAAAGCCGGTGCTTATGTCCGGGAGGGTAAAGGCAAAATAGCCTTCGTCTCAACCAATTCCATAACCCAAGGCGAGCAGGTGGCACAGTTTTGGCCGCTGATACTCGATCGCTACAAACTCGAAATCGCCTTCGCTCACCGGACCTTCGTCTGGGGTTCGGAAGCCCGCGGCGTGGCACATGTCCATGTTGTCATCATCGGATTGACCAAAGCCGGAACATCAACTCAGAAACACATATTCGACTACAAGAACGGTGGAGCAGAACCACAACAATTCTCCGCTACAAATATCAGCCCTTACCTGCTGGACGCGCCCAACGTTATCGTTCGAAGCCAAACTCGACCGATCGCCCCTTCAATTCCACGATTAGTGAATGGTAGTGTCGCGGCTGACGGTGGCAACTTGCTTATGACCGAAGATGAGCGCGCCGAGGTAATACAACTTGATCCGCTCTCAAGCGCCTACATACGTCCGTTCGTGGGTGGGGAAGATCTTATTCAAGAGAAAAAGAGATACTGCTTTTGGCTGGTCGACTGTCCACCGGATCAGTTACGTCAAATGCCGGCGGTGATAGAACGCCTGCGATTGGTGCGAAGAATGCGAGAGGCGAGCTCCAAGGCTGCGACCAGAAACAAAGCACGAATTCCATCGCTGTTTACGGAGAACAGGCAACCTAAGAGCGGCGAATATCTAGCTATTCCTCGTACATCGTCCGAAAGGCGAGACATTCTACCTATAGGTTTTCTGCCGAACACCACAATAGCTGCAAATGACTTGCAAATTGTGCCCAACTCCAAATTGTTTCATTTTGGTATCCTGTCCAGCCTGATGCACGTTGCGTGGATAAAGATCACTGCTGGGCGACTGAAAAGTGATTATCGCTACTCGGCTTTGTACACATATAACACTTTTCCCTGGCCTGAGATAACCACGATGCAAGAGCAAAAAATCTCAGAATTGGCGCAGGACATCCTTGACACCCGGATAATTTTTTCCAGTTCTACACTCGCCGATCTCTACGATCCCGATCTGATGCCGCCAAAACTTCGTAAAGCACATCAGGCACTAGACCTCGCCGTCGACCGGCTTTATCGCAAAGCGCCTTTTGCTTCAGAACGCGAGCGGGCCGAGCATCTCTTCGGCCTTTATGAAAAGATGGTTGCTCCAATCGAGGCCGCCGCAAAGGCAACGGTGAGAAAGAAACGCGCAGCCACTGCCGAGTCCAAGGCCCGCCGATAGAGAGGCGCTGCGCCCTTCGCGTTTCCTTTGCTCTTTGCAAAGACAGAGCACGGCAAGCGGCGGCGCAAATTTTCGAAAGCCCGCGCCGCCCCTCATCCGCCTGCCGGCACCTTCTCCCCGTATGGAGACGGGGCGAAGGTCTCCCCACCCAACCGTTTCTTAATGTGTCTCCGCTACACCCAACCCCTGTAAATTGGCGGAAAACGGAGAGTATTGGGTGCGCTTTTCCGCGGCGACGACAGCCGGGCGGTTCCTGCCGCAGCGCCTTGCGCTGCGCATCAGGCCGCTGCTTGGCCTGATCGATGCCGTCCTGTTCAGCGCCGGCGCGCGCGGCGAGGCCGGCCGCATGTCGCTGATCGCCTTTTCGGTCCGCATCGTCAGCGCCGTCATCGCCTTCGTCAGCCAGGTTTTGATGGCGCGCTGGATGGACTCGTTCGAATACGGCATTTTCGTGCTCGTGTGGGTGACGATGGTCATCGTCGGCAATCTCGCCTGCCTCGGCTTCCACACCTCCGTCATCCGCTTCATCCCGGAATATCGCGAGCGCGGCATGCTGGCCGAATTGCGCGGCATCGTGCGGGCCAGCCGGCTGTTCGTGCTGGTTGCCTCGACGCTGATCGCCGGCCTCGGCGCGCTCGGCGTCTGGCTGCTGTCGGCCTATATCGAAAACTACTATGTCGTGCCGTTCATCCTCGGCATCATCTGCCTGCCGATGATCGCCATGTCCGACCTTCTGCAAGGGCTGGCGCGGGCCAATTCCTGGGCGCTGTTTGCGCTGTCGCCGACCTTTCTGGTGCGGCCGCTGCTGATCCTGGCGTTCATGGCGCTGATGCTGCTGGCGGGCTATGCGCCGGACGCCAGAACGGCGATCTTCGCCGCGATCGCCGCTACCTACGCCACGACGCTCGGTCAGCTTATCGGCGTGACGTCGCGCATCGACAAAAGGATTCCGGCCGGGCCGATGAAATTGCATTTCGGCCAATGGTTCATCGTCTCGCTGCCGATCTTCCTGGTCGAGAGCTTCTTCTTCCTGCTCACCAATGCCGACGTGCTGATGGTCGGCGCCTATCTCGATCCCAACGACGTCGCCGTCTATTTCGCCACAGTCAAGACGCTGGCGCTGGTGCATTTCGTCTATTTCGCGGTCAAGGCCGGCGTTGCGCAGCGCTATGCGCAATTCACACATGGCGAGCCGCAAAAGCTCGCCGCCTTTGCCCGCGAAACCGTTTCGTGGACCTTCTGGCCGTCGCTGGCGATGGCGCTGCTCGTGCTGGCCCTGGGCGAGCCGATGCTGACCCTGTTCGGCCCGGAATTTTCCGCCGGCTATCCGCTGCTGTTCCTGCTGGTGTTCGGCGTCGTCGCGCGGGCCGCCGTCGGCCCTTGCGAAAGCCTGCTCACCATGAGCGGCAACCAGAATATCTGTGCCGCTGTCTATGCCATGACGCTGGCCTTCAACATCGCGCTTAGCGTCGTGCTGATCCCGCTCTTCGGTCTGTGGGGCGCGGCGATGGCCACCGTCTTCGCCATGATCTTCGAGGCCGGCGCGCTGTCCTTCACGGTCTGGCGCAAGCTCGGCATCGTCATGGCCATTTTCGTGCCCGCCAAAGGAGCCGCCTGATGGCTGCCGTCCCCTTGCTCGAGGAAACCAGCGGCGGCCCGGCCGGCGCCATGGTGTCCGGCCTTGCCGGGCTTGCCCGCGAAGCCGATCCCGCCCATGTCGAGATCCTTGCCAACAACCGGCCCGAGCGCAAGCTTGCCATCTATCCGGCCTCGGCCGGTTTCGACCTGGTCGAGGAGCTCGACTATCTCTGCACCCGCACGATCGAGCCCAACGTCTTCTTCAATCCGCGCTTCCTGGCGCCGGCCATGCCCAGGCTGGAGGATCGCGAGGTGCGGCTGGCCGTCATCCGCGACGGCGACCAGTATCGCAACCGGCTGCGCCTGCTGGTGCCGTTCTCGGTCGAGCGGCCGGCGGTGCCGCTCGGGGTTGCAGTCATGCGCACCTGGTCGAGCCCGTTCGGCCCGATCGGCACGCCGCTGGTCGACCGCGACGATCCGATCGGCGTGATCGAGGATTTCTTCTCGATGCTGTCGCGGCCGCATCTCAAGCTGCCGAAAGTCTTCGTGCTGCCCGACATAAAGCTGGACGGCCCGGTGGCCAGCCTGCTCGCCAGCGTCGCCGAAACGCGCGGCCTGACGCTGGTCACCACCGGCAAGGCCGACCGCCCGGTGCTCGAAAGCGAGCTCGACGGCGAGGAATATCTGAAAGCTTCGCTGCGCGCGCACCATTATCGCGAGTTCCGCCGCCTGAAGCGCCGCCTCGCCGACCTCGGCCGGCTGGAGCATGTCGTGGCGCGCGGGCCGGACGAGATCCGCCATGCCATCGAAAGTTTCCTGACGCTGGAGGCCGCTGGCTGGAAAGGCCGCGAGCGCACCGCCATGGCCATCGACCGCTACCGCGCCGCCTTCGCCCGCGAAGCGGTGCACCGGCTGGCCGAGCAGGATCTCTGCCGCATCCATTCGCTGACGCTCGACGGCCGCACCATCGCCTGCCTGGTCGTCTTCGTCGAGGCCGGCGTCGCCTACACCTGGAAGACCGCCTATGACGAGACGCTCGCCGCCTATTCGCCGGGCACGCTGCTGATGATCGAGGTGACCAGGCAGCATCTCGACGACCCCAACATCATGATGACCGATTCCTGCGCCGTGCCCGACCATCCGGTGATGAGCCGGCTGTGGAGCGAACGCAAGCCGATGGGCACGCTGGTGATCGGGCTGACGCCGGACGCCGACCGCCCCGCCCGCCAGGCGGCGTCGCAGCTTCACCTCTACCGCGAAACCCGCAACATGGCGCGCCTGCTGCGCAACCGGATGAGGAGCCTGCTGCGCCGCCGGTAGGAGTATTCGCCTAAATCGCGTCTGCCGGCGCGAAGAAGCAGTTTTCGTGTTCTTCGGTCGGATGAAGGCAGATGTGAAAATTGTCGTCGCCGGACGGAATTACGCTATCGTAGGGGACAAAATATCGGTCCTGATGAGTGACCTTCTGGTGGTCGCCTGGCCGCAAAACGATCACATAGCCATCTGGCCGCGGTGTGACGGTTATGCTGGGAATCTTGCCGCACTCTCCTGTCAGCGGATCGCCGTGACAGCAGGCCGGTGGATAGGTCCAACCGCCATCGGAACTATGCGCAAATGCCGAAACACTCCCAAGTGCTGCAGCCGTGGCGATCACGCCTGCCAAGCTGGCCTCCATCCATCGTTTTCCGACCGCGTGCACCCGAACGGCTCCAAACGCCAATGACACTTGCGGCAATCATATATCATTAGCGTACACTAATATAGTGAAGCGGGCGTTTCCCAATACCCTTTCGAGGCGTAGGCAATGCTGCTTCCCGGCTGCGGCCAAATCAATGTCCAGCAAAATAACGCCGAGGCCCACCTGTTCTGGTTTCTGTCCGTCTGGGGTCTTCCCGCGCCATGGGCTGGGCCTGCTTGGGCGTAGGTCGTCAGGGTTAATTCTCCCGATCAGCGGAAAGGATTAGCATCGACGCAGTCCCAACCGGGATGAGGCGATCAATTACGGCCGCGCGTCCAGCATCACTGCCGCCTCGGTCCTGCACGGCCAGAAGAAAAAAATCTGGGAGGAATGCATGATGAAAACAACTCACCTCAGGCGTGTCGGTATCCTCACCTTGGCAGGTCTCATTGGCGCGTGTCTGAACGCCGCCACTCCTCGGGCGGCCGAACCCGACAAAGCCGAGATCGATGCCCTGCGTAAATCGCTGTCCAGGTATGAAGACTACAAGGTTGCCATTCGCGAGCTTTATCTATCGACGGTAGGATGCGTCTTCTACAGCGGCGAAAAGGTAGAGGGGGCGATGGACTACCCGAAGGGCGCGATGGGCATCCATTTCGTCAACGTCACGACTGTCGGCCCGACCGCGGATCCGACACGCCCCAATGTGCTGATCTATGAGCCGGTCGGCGGCGAATTGCGCCTGGTCGGCGCGGAATGGCTCGTGCCCTTGACGCCGGACACAAAGGAGCCGCCGAAGCTCTTCGGCCAGACATTCCAGGGGCCGATGGAGGGGCATTACCCGCTCATCCCGAAGGAATTCCACCACTACGACCTTCACGCCTGGCTGTTCAAGGACAACCCGCTCGGAATGTTCAGCCCGACGAACCCGGACGTGAAATGCGACAACTATCCGTTTCCGATGCCTGAGCAGCCGACCAAGATGGTGCCGGGGCCGATGTAATAGCGGCTCAGGGTACGATCCGTAGCTTGCGAGGAAAGGCAGCCGGACCTCAAAGGCGTTATCCCGGAGGACGCTTCTGGGATAACGTCCAACCAAAAGTCCGTGCCCGGAACTTCGGACTCGTTTTGCCGTTTTGGCAATCACACGACACTGCCGCGAATTCACAAAGGCGTTCCAAGGAGCCGACCGCGAAACGACGGAGGACCAAGTGAAAAGTCTGATCCAGACAGGATTGTCCGCAGCCGTTTCGGGTACGATCGTCAGCTTCGCCACGACAGCTGCATTGGCCCTGCTTGCCAGGCGGGAAGGCAAAGGCGCCCTGCAGCCCACGAATGCGACCAGCCACTGGCTCTACGGCGAACAGGCCGCGTCCGTGCGGCGCGGTGACGTGGCGCACACGCTCGTCGGCTATGGCACGCATCACGCTTCCTCCATCTTCTGGGCATTCCTTTTCGAACTATGGCTCGCCTCGAGGCCGCCGCGTCCGTCGCTTCTGATATTTCGCGATGCGTTGGCGGCAGCGGCCATTGCCGCGGCGACAGATTATGGCTTCGTGCCGAAGCGGTTGACGCCAGGTTGGGAGACGGTGCTGCCGAAGCGATCTATCGCGGCGACTTTTGCGGTGATGGCGGTCGGTCTAGCGATGGGCGGCATGATCAACAAGGGATTGCGCCGGCAGCATTAGGGACAGGGATTTGAGACAGATGCTTCGCACGGCGCGTTCACATCATCGCGACGGGCGGATCGCCGCGCTCGTCCCATTCTGCGGCATCTCCACCTCATCGGGAACCTTTCTCAAGGGACATGGTTCCGAATGTGCGGCGAAAGCGTGCTGCTCATTCCTGCTATCGCCAAGGAGATTCGACCATGAAGCTTCGCGAGTTGTTGGATCAAGTAAAGGACCTGCCGCCGGACACCTTGGTCTGTGCCGCCGAAATCGATGAAGCCTTTGCAGTCAACGTTGTTGGCGTTGAAGCTGTCGGGAGCGCCAGAATCCAAAGCCGCAAACCGGATGGCACCGAAGCTGTCGAACTCGCCAACGGGACCGACAAAGTCATCGTGATCCGCTGGTGAAAACCGGGGAAGGTTGCGTTCAACAGCATGACGTTCCGCTCCACTGTGGGGCGCTGAATTGCAAATGCTGGCAGCCTATCGATGGCCAGTCGCCTATGGCTTGGTGGGCATGGCTTGGACAAAAGCCGCCATTTGGCGTTCGAGCGCTTTGAACGCGCTGCCGCGCCAGCTCTCGGCCATGGATGCCGATTTTGGATCAGGGAAGATTTCCTCTTCCCCTCGCGCCATGCCGTCCAGGATGCCTTTCGCGACGCTCTCCGCGGAGCTCTTCGGTATATCGGCGTCTCTGCTCATGTCGGTGTCTATGGGACCGGACAGGACTGCATGAACGCTCACGCCACGAGCGCCGGCGAGAGCACGCAGCGATTGCGTCATGGAAAACGCGGCGGCCTTCGATAGTGAGTAAGACGGAATAATCGGGAAGGGAACGAGAGCCGCTTCCGACAGGATGTTGACCACGGCGCCGCGCGAATGCGTGAGCAGCGGCAGGAATGCGTGGGTTACGCCATGCACGCCGAGCAGGTTGACGGCGAGGTGTCGCTCGAGCGCAGCACGATCGCCAAGATCGTCGTAGAGCCCGATGCCGGCGTTGTTGATGAGGATATCGAGAGACCCGATCCGCTCGACAGCCGCCCCAATCTGCACCGCATCGGTCACGTCCAGGATCAGCGGCGTGACGCGCCGATCCGCGTGGGCGAGCGGTTTGCGCGCGCCGGCATAGACGCGCTTGGCACCCCGCCTCAATATTTCCTCGACCAGCGCCTTGCCGAGGCCGCGATTGGCCCCGGTCACGAGAACGGCTTTGTTTGTGACTTCCATCGATTTCGGCACGGCGATCTCTCCTCCTCTTGCATAAATGCAACCCATTCGTTCTTGCATCATGCAAGTAGGCTATGGTTTTCTGTTCCCACGCTTGGACGCCGCCTCCCCCGTTGCATTGCTCCAGGGCAGCCGGCGCCGTGACCAGGCGAACCTTGCAATTAGGACCCGACTTCCAACGTCGTGTAGGAGATCGGCGAAGGCCGCTCCAGGAAGGCGCCGGTTATGGCCGAAACGAAATTCTTCGCGTCCGCCGAGCGTAGAAAAGCGTCGCGCTCCTGCTTCGATGCCCAGCGCTCGACGCAGATGGTAACGTGGGGCTCTGCCTCCGAGCGAAAGACGCTATAGTCGATGCACCCGCTTTGCTTGCGGGCCGCCCCCGCCACGTCCCGCAGGGCATTCCGCACCTTGCTTTCGATGCCGGGCTTCGCCGCTGCCGTCGTCATGACGATCATCCCGGCGCCATCGCCTGCCGCCTTGCGCTCGACGGCGCCGAGGTCCTCGTTTTGCGGCACAACCGTTGGGTTGGCGTTCTCTTCGCCCTTGTTGGGTTGCCCCTTGCCCGTCGAAATCAGGTCGCGGAGACTCGCGACATAGAAGCGCCACGAGTCATGGCAGACATCGTAGCATTCTTCACTCGGCTTCAGCCCGACATGGGTGAAACGCAGTTCGGTCCCCTTATCAGTCGGCGCGATCTCGAAGACCACGTCCGTGCCGGTCCACTCGGTCGCATCCTTGACGAAGTTGAAGTAGTTCTGGACGACGTGCCAGACGACCTTCTTGCCAGGCACAAGCTCCGTGACCTTGAATGTGCCGCGGTGGATATCCTTGAAATGATAGTAGAATATCGCACCGAGCTTATTGGTGTCGCCATCTATATCTTCCGACCACCAGGCTCGCGGATTGACAACCGCGGCAAAAACCTCTTCGGGGCTTTGCTTAACGACGAATGACGTCGTGTAATCTTCTTCCTTTTTCATAACATATCTCCTGTCTGGATCTGATTGGTTGATGGACACCCGAAATCTCGGGCGATGAAGTGGAGCGACACCCTCTCGACCTCTGTCGCTTGCATCATGCAAGCATGATGCATACTTGCATGATGCAAGTCAATAGGGTATGTTCACACCATGCTTGGTCGTCTCTATGAAAAACAAAACTGCTCGGCCTCACGCGCCCTGGAGCTGGTCGGCGAGCGCTGGAGCCTGTTGATCCTGCGCGACGCGATATTCGGCGGCTGCACGCGCTTTTCGCAATTCCAGAAGAGCCTGGGGATCGCCACCAACATCCTGGCCAAGCGCCTCGAGGATTTCGTCGAGGCCGGCCTGATGGACCATCGCCCGGGTGCCGCCGGCGAGCAGGCCGACTACGTCCTGACCCGGAAGGGGCTGGAATTCAAAACGGTCATTATCGCGCTGACCGAGTGGGGCGACAAATGGGTGCGGCCCGGACCCATCTTCTACTGCGACCAATCCGACGGCAAGCCGGTCGAGGTGCAATTGCGTCGCGCCGGCAATGGCAAGCGGGCCGACTTCGCCGACGTCGTGGCGGCCCTGCGCTAGGCACGGCGGCGGGTCCGGCCCGCAGCACGATCCAAGACGAAGCTGTTTCGCATCGTGCCATAATGTTACCGCATATCTCACCTCCCGAGGTTGCATCTGTGGGCCGGGTCTGGTGGGTAGTTCGCGGGAGGAAACATGTCGATCGACTTTGCGGCAACGTCTTTTTGCGGGACCGTGGCACGCCTGATCGCGTGCGGTGAGGAACGCCAGATTGCGCTTGGGGCTGGTCCGCGCACCGTTCAGCGGAAGCTTGGGCAGCTTGCGGCAACAGGCAAGACGCAACCATTCGGTGGCCGTCGAGGGCGTCGTGGACGATCCCACCCACGCCATTAGGTTCAATAAGAAGTGGGTGGGAATTTAAAAATGGTGCCCCTAGCCGGGATCGAACCAGCACTCCTTGCGGAACTCGATTTTGAGAGGCCGGATATGCCTTATCCTAACTTTATCCGGCGGTATCCAATTGTACGATAACCGATTGTTGCCACTAGCTTTTTCGGCCAGTCCAATCATCCATACCTAACCGGACATACGCCACGGTTTGATTTCTGGCTGCACCCATCCTGCACCTGAAATCAATGTCGAGGTCTCTCCATTCGTTTGCCCTTCGATCTTCGATCCAAACCTGCCGATGTCAAAGCACACTTATTACCTGGGGTGGAAGCGCATCCTCGAACGGGCGGGCGTGCCACATACCGGCGGCGCCCGGCCCCTCAGACGCGACAAGCGTTAGCTAGGACGCTCCTTGCTCTCGGTCGACTTCCCGAAAGCCGTGTCATTGGACCTGGCCGCAGCCTCGCTCCGATCGCCGTCGCGAAGCGACATGACATCGCTCTGGCCGACTCTGTCGGCAGGACGTCACGAAGCGGACGCTGCGACTTTGGGGCGTCCGAACTCGACGTCCCGGCTGCGCTCCTGGGGTGCGGCTTCGCCACTCAGGCCGAGTTTGGGGAAAAGCAATTCAGCGACGTTGAACGCCTCTTCCAGATGCGGATAGCCGGACGCGATGATGGTTTCGATGCCGATCTCCTGATACTCGCGAATGCGCGCGGCAACATTGTCGGGATTGCCGACCAAGGCCGTTCCCGCACCGCCACGCACCAGCCCCGGTCCCGCCCATAGATTCGGGCCGACGACCAGCCGGTCGCGTCGACCTTGATGCAGCGCCGACATGCGCTTTTGGCCAACGGATTCCGAGATGTGGACAAATCCGTTCTGGGCTTCGGCGATCAGGTCATCGGTGACGTGGCTGATCAGCCGGTCGGCGGCTGCCCAGGCCTCATCCTCCGTTTCGCGTACGATCAGATGAATGCGAAGCCCGAAGCGCATCATGCGGCCTTGCGCCACTGCGGCTTCCCTGACGCGGGCGATCTTTTCGGCAAGCTGGTCCACCGGTTCACCCCAGCTCAGATAGGTGTCCACGTGCTTGGCGGCGATCGCGATGCCGGCGTCGGAAGAGCCGCCGAACCAGAGTGGCGGATGCGGCCGCTGAACCGGCGGGAAGGAAATGTCGGTGCCGTGGGCGGAAAGATATTTGCCGTCGAAATCCGCCGGCTCACCCGAAAGGATTCGCCGCCAGATCGTCAGGAACTCGTCGGTCTGTGCATAGCGCTCGTCATGACTGAGCTTGTTGCCGTCGCCGGCGAGATCGGCCGGGTCGGCTCCAGTGACGACATTGAGCAGGACACGACCACCGGAAATGCGGTCCAGAGTGGCCGCATGACGCGCAAACAGCGCCGGTGTTCCGCTGCCCGGCCGAAGTGCCACGAGGAACTTCAGCCGTTCGGTGAGCGGGATCAGCCCGGCCGCTACGATCCAGGCGTCTTCACAACGCGTTCCTGTCGGCAGGAGCACACCCTTGAAGCCAAGCCGGTCCGCAGCCTGGGCGATCTCCCTGAGATAGCCGAAGGTTGCCGGGCGGTGCCGCTCGTCCGTGCCGAGATACGGTCCATCGCCATGGGTCGGCAGATACCAGTAGAGGTCAAGCGGACGGGTGTTGCTGGACATCGGATTGTTTCCTTCAGCGATTGCGGAATGTCTAGGCAAGCGTCAGATCTTGCCCTTCCAGGGGATGAGGCGATGCTCCAGCCAGCGCATGCCGCTAGTAAAGGCGAAGGCAAGGATGGCGATGACGATGAGGCCGACGAAGACGACGTCGGTGGCGAGGAAATTGGCCGCCGACATGATCATGTAGCCAAGGCCCGACTGGGCCGCGATCAGCTCGGCCGCTACGAGCGTGGACAATCCGGCGCCGATGGCAATCTTCAGGCCGGTCATGATTTCCGGCAACGCGGACGGCAGGATGATGCTGGTGAAAAGTTGCAGCCGGCTCGCACCGAGCGACAGCGCGGCATTGATGCGTTCGGCCGGCACCGACCGGACGCCGGCCTGTGCGGCAAAACAGATCGGGGCGAAGGTCGACAGCGACAGGAGCACGATCTTGGAAGTTTCGCCGATGCCCAGCCAGATGATCAGCAGCGGCAGGTAGGCCAAAGGCGGCAGACCCCAGTAGAGATCGATCGGAACGCTGAAGATGCCCTTGACCCACCGATTGAGTCCCATCAGCAGGCCGAGCGGAATGCCCAGGAAAATGCCGACACCGAGCGCCGCGGCGATGCGGCCGAGGCTGGCGAGTGTGTGCTCGAGGAGCGTACCGTTGGCATACCCATCGGCCCAGACGGCGCTGAACTGGGTCAGTACCTCGGCGGGCGACGGCAGGAACAGCGGCGACGCCCAGCCGAAGCGCGTGGTCAAAAACCACAAGGCGATGAGCGACGCCAGCGTGACCAGGCTGATGCCGAGCGTGCTTGTCGAAGCGGACCGGCGCGTCTTGGGAGACGGCGCGCGCTGAGCTATCGAGGACGAAAAAGAGGTTCCGGAATTGGCGGCGAGCGTCATTGCAAGGTTCCTGTGCGGGCGCCTTCCGGCTGGTGGATCAGCGAGCGGATTTCCTGGCGCAGTTCGATGAAACGCCGGTGGGACTGGATCGGCCCGATGTCGCCGCTCTCAGCGAAGTCGCGAACGAAGTCGGCGTCGAACCGGGCAACGATGCGGCCTGGTCGAGGCGACATCACAACGATGGTGGTGCCGAGCGTGAGGGCTTCCTCGATCGAATGGGTAATGAACAGGATCTGCTTGCCGGTCTTGGCCCAGACCGAGGCCAGAAGCTGCTGCATCGTCTCGCGCGTCAGGCTGTCGAGGGCGCCGAACGGCTCGTCCATCAGCAGGATCTTCGGATCGGTGGCCAGCGCCCGCGCGATGCCGACTCGCTGGCGCATGCCGCCGGACAGTTCATAGGGCGGCTTTTCGGCGAAATCGGCGAGCCCGACCAGTTCCAGCAGACGCCTCGATCGCTCATGGCGTTCGCCGCGCCGCACGCCCCGGTATTTCAGGCCGAGAGCGACATTGTCCAGCACATTGGCCCAGGGCAGCAAGGTATCTTTCTGGAAGACGACGCCACGATCGCCGCCGGGCGCGACAATTTCTTTTCCGTCCAGTGTGATCGTGCCTTCGGTGAGCGGCAGGAAGCCGGCGATCGCGTTGAGCAATGTCGACTTGCCGCATCCGGAAGCACCAACCGCGACAACGATGGAATCTGGAGCGATATCGAGCGAGACGTGATCAAGCGCGTGCACGTCCTGGCCATCCGAGGCCGGAAAGGTCACGCTGGCATCGCGGATTCGAAGCATGGTGGGCCTCCAAGCAGTCTGGCTGGCGAGAATTCCGCCAGCCGGAACCTGAATGTCGTCAGGTGATTTCTAGTTCGAGGCCTTGGCAGCGCCTGCGTATTCCGGATCGGCGAACGCGGCGTAGCTGTCCTTGATGGCGGTGATCTTGTGCTGGTCCTCCAGGAAGCCCGCAGTGTCCTTGAGGATTTTCGCAACGGCGCTCTTCTCACCACCGCCCAGCCATTTGTCGGACATCTGCTCGTCGAGCGGCGGAACCACTGTTGTCTTCAACTGCTCCGAATTCTCGGCCGCCGTGCCGCCCTGCAATTTGGCGATCAGCTTGGCGCTCTCTGAGTCCGGTCCCCATGCGGCCGGGTTGCTCAGGTAGGCCGTGTTGTAGCCGTCGATCAGCCGGACATACTGGCCGAGGAAGTCGGGATTGGCCTTGGCGAACTCGCCGGTCACGACCAGCGCGCTGAAGGTCGGCGCGCCACGGTCGGCGACCTGGCCGGCTGTGAGCAGAACCTTGCCGTCCTTTTTGAGTTCAGAGAGTGCCGGATCCCAGACGAAGGCCCCGTCAATGTCGCCGCGCTTCCAGGCAGCGACGATTTCGGGCTGCGGAATGGCGATGACCTGGGTTTCCTTCTCCGAAATGCCTTCCTGCTTGAGGACGGCGAGAAGCTGGTAATGATCCGTCGATACCGGCGCGGCCGCGAGCTTCTTGCCCCGCAGGTCGGCCGGCGACTTGACATCGGGCCGCACCACCAGGGCTTCTCCGTCACGGGAGACCGAGGAGATGTAGAAGGCCTTCACGTCGATGCCCCTGCTGACGGCTGCGGCGAACGGGCTTGATCCGACATCGCCGATCTGGACGTCGCCGGATGCGATGGCAGCAAAGATGTCAGCACCGGAATTGAAGCGGCGGTATTCGATGTTCCAGCCGGTTTTCTTGGCAAGATCGCCGTTGGCAATGCCGAGATTGTAGGGATTGGCCCCGGTCTGGTAGGCGATGACGACTTTCTTGTCGTCGGCATGCGCTGCAGCGGATGTGGCCGCTATGGCAAGCCCGACAAGGGCGGCGGAAATAAGTTTTCGCATGGAGCCTTAATCCTTTTGAACAGAGGGCAAACCCCTCGACTGCCCGCCCTATTCAAAGAGCGTTGGATTAACGTCCACTGATATTATAGACTTAGATAGCAATAGAATTCTTAAAATCAGCTCGCGCTTAAAAAAGAATTCGGATTTAGACGGCACGCTGTCGCCCGCGGGATTATTCAGGCGCAAAATGCGGAGTGCTTACGGGCCGCGCCTTGGCTACATATCGCCTATCAGGCACTTGCCTTGGCACTTTATCCGTCAGGCCGAAGCCGCCCGGACCGGTTGGCTCTTCGGCTGGCGCGGTGAAAGCAGGGCAACGAATTGATCCACGGCCTGCCCGGCCCGCGCCAGAACCAGCGAATCTACGAGCTTGCCGTCGGCAAAGTCGCTGTCACTGCCATAGACGGCGCTCGGCACCGTCAGGGCGGAGTAAAAGCCAAACAGCGGGCGAAGCTGATGTTCGACTACCAGCGCGTGGCGCTGGCCACCACCCGTCGCGCCGATCAGGACCGGCCGGTCGACGAGCGCCAGTGGATCGATGAGGTCGAACAGATGCTTGAACAGGCCAGCATAGGAGCCGTTGTAGACCGGCGTCGTGACGATCAGCGCGTCGGCCTGTTCGACCGCGTTTACCACATTCAGCGCCTCCGGCGTCAATTCCCTTCGCGTAAACGCAGCACCCAGACCACGGCCGGCATCGACAAGATCGAGGAAATTTACTGTGACAGACAATCTTTCGCGCAGCGCCTCGCCGAGATGATGCGCCAGCGTCCGCGACTTCGACGGCCTGTGGGTGTTGCCCGAAAGCACGACGATGTTCTGGCGCAGCCGTTCGACGTGGAAATTCATGGGCTCTCTCATCTGTCCAAAGCAATGGGAAACGCGGGCGGGGCCGCCGGCCCCGCCATTTCGTCGGCGACCGTCAGGCGGCGCGCAGAGGCCGTGTCAGCGGGATCGGCGCGGCCGGCTCCGAACGCGGCACGCGGCCTTCGACCGGATGGCTCGGATCATTGAACCCATGCGTTGAGGCATGGCCGGCGGTGACGAGGCGGTCGACAAAGGCCTCGTCCTCGGCGCTCAGCCTGAAGTCCAGCGCCTTCGCATAGCTGTCCCACTGTTCCTCGGTGCGCGGGCCGGCGATCGCCGCCGTGATCAGCCGGTTGTTCAACACCCAGGCCAGCGCGAAATCGGCGGCCGAGATGCCGCGTGACTTTGCGTGCGCCGCGATCTGCCTGGCGATCTCGATCGATTCCGGGCGCCACTCGGTCTCGGCGATGCGCTTGTCGCCACGGCCGGCCCGCGTGTCGGCGGCAGGCGCCTGGTTCGGCTCGTATTTGCCGGTCAGCACGCCGCGCGCCAGCGGGCTGTAGGAGACGACGCCAAGACCGTAATAGGCGGCCGCCGGCAGCTGTTCGGCCTCGGCGGTGCGGTTGACGATGTTATAGAGCGGCTGGCTGGCCACCGGCCGGTCGATGCCGAGTTCATCGGCCAGATGCGCGACTTCGGCGATGCGCCAGCCACGAAAGTTGGAGACGCCGAAATAGCGCAGCTTGCCCTGGCGGATCAGGTCGGCGATCGCCCGCACCGGCTCTTCCAGCGGCGCATCGAAGACGGCGCGGTGGAAGTAGAACAGGTCGATATAGTCTGTTCCCAGGCGCCGCAGGCTGTTCTCGACCGTCTGGATCACCCATTTGCGCGAATGGCCGCCGAGATTAGGCCCCTTGTCATGCGAGTTGACGAACTTGGTCGCCACGACCCAATGATCGCGCGTCGCCTTGATGCCGCGACCGACGACTTCCTCGGACTTGCCGTTGTGGTAGACGTCGGCGGTGTCAATGAAGTTGATGCCTTGCTCGCGCGCCTTGTCGATGATGCGATGCGCGACCGTCTCCTCGGTCGGCCCGCCGAACATCATCGTGCCCAGGCTGAGCGGCGAAACCTTCAGGGCGCTGCGGCCAAGATAGCGGTAATCGGACATTTTTCTGCTCCGTTGAACTTTCAATTGAGGGTTGGTTCGGCGTAGTGGCAGGCGACGTGGTGTCCGGGCGAGATCGCCCGGAATGCCGGCTCCTGCGAACGGCATAGATCCGTCGCCAGCGGGCAGCGCGTGTGAAAGCGGCAACCGTTCGGGATGTTCTGCGGGCTCGGCAGATCGCCATGGATCGGCGCGGCCTGGCGGCGCCGCGACGGGTCCGGCACGGCATCCATCAGCGCGCGCGTGTAGGGATGCTGGGGCGAGGTCCACAGCGTCGCATTGTCGGCGCTTTCGACAATGCGTCCGAGATACATAACCAGCACCCGGTCGGCGAAATAGCGGACGACCGACAGATCGTGCGAGATGAACAGATAGGACAGCCCGAGTTGCCGCTTCATGTCGACCAGCAGGTTGAGGATCTGCGCCTGGATCGAGAGATCGAGCGCCGACACCGGCTCGTCGCAGACGACCAGTTCCGGATTGAGGATGAGCGCGCGGGCAATGCCGATGCGCTGGCGCTGGCCGCCGGAAAATTCATGCGGGTAGCGGCCGAGAGCATCTACAGGTAATCCTACACGCTGGACTATGTCCTCGACAATTTTCCGCCGCTCGGCCTTGTTGCCAACGCCATGGACCTTCAGTGGTGCTGTCAGGATGTCGCCGATCATGTGGCGCGGATTAAGCGACGCGAACGGATCCTGAAAAATCATCTGGATGTTGCGGCGTGCCGCCTTCAGCCGGCGGGCGTCGAGAACGGTGATGTCGGTACCGTTGAACTCGATCCTGCCGCTAGTCGGGTCGACCAGCCGCATGATGGTCTTGCCTAGCGTCGATTTTCCGCAACCGCTTTCGCCGACGAGACCAACCGTCTCGCCGCGTCCGACTTCGAGGGATACGCCATCGACGGCGCGCAGCGCGCCGCCCTGGGCGTGGAAATGGGTGGAAAGGTCAGAGACCGAGAGCAGCGCCATGCGCAACCTCCGGAATGAAGCTGTAGGGGCAGGCGACTAGACGATCCTCGCTCACCTCGACGAGGGCGGGTACGAAATGGGCACAACTGTCGCGCGCCACCGCGCAGCGCGGCCGGAACGGGCAGCCCTTTTCGCCGGCGGCCGAGACGATGCTGCCGGGAATCTCCGTCAGCCTGGCGTCGCGGTAGTGGAGATTGGTCTTCAGCCTTGGCGAAGCGGCCAGCAGGCCGCGCGTATAGGGGTGAAAGGGTGTTCTGAACAGTGCGTCCGGCAGCGCCTGTTCAACCTTGCGGCCGGCATACATGACGACGACCTTGTCGGCCCATTGTGCGACGACACCAAGATCGTGGGTGATGAGCACGACAGCCATCGATAGTTCGCGGCGCAGCGTATCGAGCAGGTCGAGCACCTGCGCCTGGATGGTCACGTCGAGCGCCGTCGTCGGTTCGTCGGCAATCAGCAGGCGCGGTCGGCAGGCAACGGCGATGGCAATCATGACGCGCTGGCGCATGCCGCCGGAAAGCTGGTGCGGATAGTCGTCGATGCGCCGCTGCGGATCGGGAATGCGAACCAGATTGAGAAGCTCGATGGCACGGTTCCGCGCTGCCTTGCCGCGTATGCCTTCGTGCAGCGTCAGCACCTCGGTGATCTGCCGGCCGATGGTCAGCACCGGATTGAGCGACGTCATCGGCTCCTGGAAGATCATGGCGATCTCGCGTCCGCGCAGGCTCCGCATAGCCTTCTGGTCGAGACCGAGCAGGTCCTTGCCGGCGAATTCGATCCTGCCATTGGGGATTTTCGCCGAGCGCGGCAGAAGCTGCATCAGGGCGAGCGCGGTCAGCGACTTGCCGGAGCCTGATTCACCAACGATCGCCAGCGTCTCGCCCTCACCGACCTCGAAGCTCAGCCGGCTGACCGGCTCGGCGGTCGGGAAGCGAACCGTCAGATTGTCGATCCTGAGCAAAGGAGCGGCCATCTCTATCGCTCCTGTGAGAAGCGCGGGTTGAGCGCGTCGTTGAGGCCGTCACCGATCAGGTTCAGCGCCAGCACGGTAAAGACGATCGCAAGTCCCGGCAGCGCTGTCAGATACCAAGCGGTGCGGATCAATTCCCTGCCCGCTCCGATCATCGAGCCCCAGCTGACGACGTTGGGATCGCCGAGGCCCATGAAGGACAGCGCCGATTCCATCAGGATCGCGGTCGCCACCATCACCGACGAGGTCACGATCAACGGCGGCAGCGCATTGGGCAGGATCTCGCGGAAGATAATGCGGACATGGCCGTAGCCGAGGCTGCGGGCGGCCATGACGAAATCCTTCTCGCGGATGGCCCGGAATTCGGCGCGGGTCAACCGCGCCACCGTCGGCCAGGTGATGACGGCAATCGCCACTGTCACGACAGGCGCGGTCGGCTGCGCGATCGCCACCATGACGACCAGAAGCACGAAGCTCGGTATGGTCTGAAAGATCTCGATCAGGCGCACCAGCAGGTCGTCGATCCAGCCGCCGAAGTAGCCGGCGGCGGCGCCGACCAGGATGCCGAAGCTGAGGCCGAGCGCGGTCGCCACCAGGCCGACGAACAGCGAAATCCGCGCGCCATGCAGAATGCCGGAAAGCACATCGCGGCCCATGGAGTCCGTGCCCAGTGGGAAGGCTGGGTTCTGGCCCGGCCACAGGAAGGGCCGCGCCACCATCGATAGCGGATCGGCCGGATAGAGGACTGGTGCCAGCAGTGCGGCCAGCACGACCAACGACAGGAACACCACGCCGAACATGGCGTTGGGATTGCGCAGGAAAACCTTCAGCGCACGCCCGCCAGCGGCTATCGGCACCGACGCTGCCGAAGCGGAGCGTGCGTCGGGCGCGTGGAGATTGCTCCAGCTCTTTGCCTCGGGTTCAGGCGGTGCCGCGGGCCCGCGGGCATCGGCATGGAGACGGCGGGAACGGGCATCGCCCGCGGCGAAATCGGTGGAAGCCATCAGCGTACTCCGATGCGGGGATCGAGCCAGGCGTGCAGAAGATCGACGGTCGCGTTGGCGATGATGACCAGCAGCGACGACAACAGAAGGATGCCGAGCAGCACGGTGAAATCGCGGCCCATGACCGCTTCGAAGGCGAGACGCCCGAGGCCGGGCCAGGAATAGACAGTCTCGACAACCACGGCGCCGCCGAGCATGCCGCCGACATGCATGCCGGCCATGGTGGTAATGGGGATCAGCGCGTTGCGCAGGACATGGCGAATGGTGATGATGGCCGGCGGCAGGCCCTTGGCTGCGGCGGTGCGCACGTAGTCCTGCGACTGGACCTCCAGCATCGCCGCTCGTGTCAGCCGCGCATAGATCGCCACGTAGAACAGCGCCAGCGACAGTGCCGGCAGGATCATGTAGCGCGCCCTGTCCCAGAGCCCGGCAAGGCCGGTCAGGTTGCTGCCGATGGTTCCCGAGCCGCCGCTCGGCAGCCAGCCGAGCTTGACCGAAAACAGCACGATCAGCATCAAGCCGATCCAGAAACCCGGGATTGAATAGAACAGCAGCGAAATAACGGAGAGCACACGATCCGGCAGGCGCCCGGCAAACACCGCCATCACCGATCCAAGGGCGAGGCCGAGCACAATGGCGACGGCCAGAGCCACCGCCATCAGCACCAGCGTGCCGGGCAGCCGCTGGCCGATCAGGTCGGCGACCGGCATGCCGTAGCGTGGCGAAAAGCCGAGGCTGAAATGTGCGAGATTGTAGAGATAGTTGAACAGTTGGACGAGAAGCGGATTGTCGAGCCCGAAGCGCTGGCGAAGCGCCGCCATCGTTTCGACAGTGGCCGAGCCAGCCTCGCCGGCCATAACATCGGCGGCATCGCCGGGCGCGAGCTGCATCAGGAAGAAGTTCAGGATGACGATGCCCAGAACGGTCGGCACCGCCTGGATGGCGGTGCGCCGGAAGGTTCTGCCAATGCGCGTCAGGGTCGACATCGTTTTCGCTATCCCGGCTGTGGCTGACGATGCGGGTTTGCTGTTTCCCGGAGAGTTCCGTGCTTTTTAGTTGACAAGATTTATAGACATTGTCAAACCTGATTTAAGAAATTTTATCCTGCAAATGGTTACATTGCAGAATAGAATTTTATTTCATGCTACAAAATTAGCTGTTTGAAGTATGAAATCTTAAGCGCGAGAGCAGGTTGGCCAAATCTTTCCGCAAACGGGCCCGCTCTTGGAACAACGGATTTTCAACTCGGTGGAGCCGACGATCGGCCGATCGGGGCCGGCAGCAAAAAAGGACCAGGGCGCGATGTCTCATTTCCTCATTCCGAACCGCCGCATGTTCCTCGGCATCTCGGCAGGCGCGCTCGGAGCGACCCTGTTGCCTGCATCGCGCAGCGTCTACGCCGCCGAGCCGAAACAGGGTGGAACGGCGACGCTGGTGCTCTCGGCTGAGCCGCCTGTGCTGACGACCATCGCCCACACGGCATTCAATTCGGTCTACGTCTCGGCCAAGACCACCGAGGGCCTGCTGACCTATGATTTCGATCTCACGCCGCGCCCATCCCTGGCCAGACAATGGTCAGTCAGTGACGATGGGCTGCAATACACCTTCAAGCTGCGCGAAGGCGTGAAGTGGCATGATGGCCAGCCGTTCACCGCCGCCGACGTCGCCTATTCGATCACCACGATCAGAGAGGTTCATCCGCGCGGCCGCAACACCTTCCTCAACCTTGTAGACATCCAGACGCCGGATCCACTGACCGTGACGCTGGTTCTGTCGAGGCCGGCGCCTTACCTGATCACGGCCTTGGCCGCGGCCGAAACGCCGATCGTGCCGAAGCACCTCTATGACGGCACAAAGGCAGCCGAAAACCCGGTCAACGTCGCGCCGGTCGGCACCGGCCCTTTCGTCTTCAAGGAATGGGTCCGCGGCAGCCACATCGTCTACGAACGCAACCCTGACTACTGGGACGCACCGCGCCCCTATCTCGACCGGTTGATCGTGCGCTTCATCCCGGACGCTTCGGCGCGCGCGCTGGCGCTGGAGACCGGCGAGATCGATCTGGCGCCGGCAACGCCGATTCCGTACAGCGATTTGCAGCGCTTCGAAACGCTGCCGCATATCCGTTTCGAGAAACAGGGCTACCAATATTCCAATGGCATCAGCCGGGTCGAGTTCAACCTGGAGAAAGCCTATTTCCAGGATGTTCGCGTCCGCCGCGCCTTCGCCCACGTCATCGACCGCAACGTCATCCGCGAGACGATCAACTATGGCTATGGCGAAACCATTCCAGGCCCGATCAACCCCAATCTGAAGAAGTGGTTCATCGCCGACCTGAAGACCTATCCGGTCGACACGGCCGCCGCCGATAAACTGCTCGATGAAGCAGGCTTGCCGCGCGACGCCAACGGTACCCGGCTCAAGCTTGTCCACGACTATGTCCCGAGCGGCGAAACCTACAAGCGCGGCGCCGACTACATCAAGCAGGCATTGGCCGCGGTCGGGATCGAGGTCACCGTGCGCAGCCAGGATTTCGCCACCTACACCAAGCGCATCTACACCGACCGCGACTTCGACTTCACCTTCAACGGCATGAGCAATCTGTTCGACCCGACGGTAGGCGTACAGCGCCTCTACTGGTCTAAGAATTTCAAACCCGGCGTGCCGTTCTCCAACGGTTCGAAATACAGAAATGCCAAGGTCGACGAACTTCTTGAAGCGGCCGCCGTCGAGGTCGACCACGAAAAGCGCTTCGAGCAATGGGCCGCGATCCAGCAGATTCTGGTCGAGGACCTGCCCGACATCGGCATCGTCAGCCAACCGGAAATCACCCTCTACAACAGGCGCATAGCCGGTCACACGGTGGGCGCCGAGGGCAATGCCGGCTCCCTCGCAACCGCCCATATCGTCGCCTGAGCCCTGACCCGTGCGCGGTCCTTCGCACGGGTTCCCTTCCTCCACCCGAGAAAGTTCGCCATGACGCTCGCCCACAAGCCTGGTTCCATCGTCGGCACGCCCTTCTTCAAGGCGCCGACCGACTATCCGGACAGCCCGCTGTCGAAAGCGCTTCAGCAGCCGGTGCTGCTCGGGCTGTTCCTGCCGATCCAGGCCGGTGGCTGGACCAACTCGACGCTGCCGCGCTCGACCGACTGGCGCTTCGACTACAATCGCGATCTGACGTTGAAGGCCGAGGAGCTTGGCTTTGACCTCGTCTTCGCGCTCAGCCAGTGGCTGCCCAAGGGCGGTTATGGCGGTGTCTTCAACGGCCAGGCGCTGGACAGTTTCGTGTCCGTGGCGGCGATGGCCGCGATTACCAAGAAGATCATGCTGATTTCGACCATGCATGTTCTCTACGGTCCCTGGCATCCGCTGCATCTGGCGAAATTCGGCGCCACGCTCGACCACATCTCCGGCGGCCGCTGGGGCATCAACGTCGTCACCGGCCATCGCGCCGTCGAACATGAAATGTTCGGCTGGAACCGTATCGAGCACGACCGCCGCTACGAACTCGCCGCCGAATTCGTCGAGGTGCTGCAGCAGCTGTGGCAGGATGACGAGAATTTCTCTTTCTCCGGAGAATCGAGCTGGAAGCTCAATGGCGGCTTCGTCACGCCCAAGCCGAATTACGGCCGGCCGATCCTGGTCAATGCCACCGGCTCCGACGCCGGCATTTCCTTTGCCGGCCGTTATTCCGACATCGTCTTCGTCACCAGCCCGGCCGGCTCCGATATCGCCAGCGCGCTGGAAGCGCTGCCGGCGCATACGAAGAAGGTGAAGGACGCAGCCCTCGGCGTCGGCCGCACCGTGCGCACGCTGCTCAACCCGCTGGTCATCAGCAGGCCGACCGAGAAGGAGGCCTGGGCGGTCGCCGATGAGATCGTCGCCCATGCCGACAGCCGCACGCCGAAAGGCTTCCAGACCTTCAACAGCGATGCCCAGGCCTGGAAAGGACGCGAGGGCCGCGACGATCCCTACGCCAAGGTCGGCGGCAACATCTATCTCATCGGCACGCCCGAACAGATCGTCGAGCAGTTCGTCAAGTTGAAGGACTCCGGCATCGACGGCCTGCAGCTCTCCTTCTTCGACTTCAAGCCGGACCTCGAATTCTTCGGCGAGAACATTCTGCCGCTGATGAAGCAGGCCGGCCTGCGCAACGCCTGAGGAGCCATCATGACCGCGACTGGGATCTCCGAAATCTGGTACACACGCTGCCCGGTGCCGACGCCTGTCGGGCTCGCCGCACAGCTCGGGCTTCTCGACGAGACCTTTCGCAAGGAGGGGATCGAATTGAAGTCGATCACAGATTCACCCAACCGCGATATCCGCCAGAGCCATTTCAACCACACGCTCGACTGGTCGTTCCGCCACGGCGGCAACGTGCCGCCGATCCGTGCGCGGTCCGAAGGGCGCAAGACACGTCTCGTCGGCATCACCTGGACCGACGAGTTCCAGGCTATCATCACCTTGCCCAGCACCGGCATCAGAACAACCCAGGACCTGAAAGGCCGCCGCTTCGGCATCGCCCGGCGCCCCGAAGGCATTGTCGATTTCATGCGGGCGACGGCGTTGAAGGGACTGGTCTCGGCGCTTTCGCTTGAAAGGCTCAGCCATGACGATGTCGAGATCGTCGACATCGCGCTGGCCGACAGCGTGCTCGACAGCCAGGAGGGACCATCGCTGTTCGGGCTCAAGCGCAAGCAGGCCTATGGCGAGGAGGCAGCAGCCCTGATCCGTGGCGAGGTCGACGCCATCTATGTCAAAGGCACGGCCGGCATCAATGTCGCCAATCTGATCGGCGCCATCCAGGTCGCCGAATTCGGCTTCCACCCCGACCCGAACATCCGCATCAATTCCGGTTCGCCGCGCGTTTTGACCGTCGACGATTTGCTGGCCGGAGAGCGCCCCGATCTGGTCGCACGGCTGATCGAGGTGATCCTGCACGCCAGTGCCTGGGCCGAGGCACATCCGGACGAGACGCGCCGCTTCGTCGCCCGCGAATCCGGCGCCACCGAGGAACAGGTGCTGGCGGCCAACGGCCCGGATGTCCACAAACATCTCGGCCTCGGCCTGCAGCCTGAACTCATCGCAGCGGTCACCCACTACAAGAATTTCCTGCGCGACTGGGGTTTCCTTGCCAGCGATTTCGACGTCGAGGCCTGGGTCGATCGCCGGCCGCTCGATCTGGTGAATATTCGCGCCGCCGCCTGAGAGAAAGCTAGCTTCATGACCTCGACCATTCCCGAGTTTCCGCAACTCCTCGACAGAGTGGCCGGCCTGGCCGACGACTTCGCGCTGACCGCCGCACATCACGACGCGACCGGGGAATTTCCGTTTGCCAATTTCGGCCGGCTTCACCAGGCCGGTCTGCTTGGCCTGGTCACAGCGCGCGAGCATGGCGGCCTCAGTGGCGGGCTGACGGAAGCCCAGGCGGTGATCGCCGAGATCGGCCGCGGCGAGCCGTCGACGGCGCTTGTGCTGGCCATGCATTACAACAGCCAGTATGCGCTGCGGAAATCCGGAAAATGGCCGCGCCATCTGGTTCAGCGGATTGTCGAGGCAGGCCGTCTTGGCCCTGCTTTGATCAACGCCGCGCAGGCCGAGCCGGGGATCAGCTCGCCCGCCCACGGCAAGCCGCCCGAAACCATTGCCCGGCGCGACGGCAATGTCTGGCGGATATCCGGCCACAAGAACTACGTCACCGGCATTCCCATTTTGAAATGGGTGAACTTGCTGGCGCTGACCGACGAGCCGCAGCCGCGCCTTGTCTCGTTTCTGGTGCCGACCAATGCGCCGGGATTGCGCGTCGAAAGGACATGGAACGCGGCCGGCATGCGGGCCACCGCCAGCGACGATGTCATTCTGGACAATGTCGCGGTGCCTGCCGAAGACATCACCGAGGCGCAGCCGGCATCCGAGCCGCTGAGGCGCGAGGAAGGCGCGACGGCGTTCTTCTTTTCGCTGATCGGCGCTGTCTACCACGGTGCCGCCCGTGCTGCCCGTGACCGGCTTGTCTCCTTTGTCAGCACGCACGCGCCGGCAAGTCTTGGTGCGCCGCTGTCGACCGTGCCGCACATCCAGGCAGGGCTCGGTGAGATCGAGGTCAGGCTTGCGAGCAGCACGCGGCTGCTGCGTTCGCTCGCCGAAGATGTCGACGCCGGCCGGCCTGTGGGCACCGACGGCATGACGGTCAGGCATGTCGTCATCGACAATGCCGTTGCCGTCACCTCGCTGGCGCTGGAGCTTGCCGGCAATCCAGGCCTTAACAGAGATTTCCAGCTTGAGCGCCACCACCGTGATGCGCTGACCGCCCGTTCCCACGCACCGCAGAACCACATGATCCGCACGATCGCCGCCAAGGCGACGCTCAGCCGCCATACCGCCCGGCAGCTGGCCGAGACACCGGCTATTGCCGCTGGCAAGCCCAAGCTCGCGGCGGTCGGTTGAGCGCCATGACAACAGAACATGTCGAAGTCGCCATCATCGGCGGAGGCCCCGGCGGCCTGACACTGGCGCAAGGCCTGAAGAAGAACGGCATCAGTGTCGCGGTCTTCGAGAAGGACCGCGCCCGCACCGACTATGTCCAGGGTTTTCGTCTGCGCATCCGCCAGCGCGGCATCGATTCGCTGATCGCCAATTTGCCGCCGGAACTCTACGACGCTTTGGTCGCCACGCTCGGCCAGGCGCCGGATCGCAACATCCTGCTGGACGAGAATTTCAAGATCCTGGGCGAGGATGCCTGGGGCGGCGGCAACGCGCTGGGCGAGGCCGACGACACGCATATCGAAAAATCGGTAAGCCGTATCACGCTGCGCCAGGTGCTGCTCTCTGGCCTCGACGGCATCGTGCGCTATGGCAAGGTCTTTTCACGCTACGACGAGCAGCCGGATGGTTCGGTCGTCGCGCATTTCGAGGACGGTTCGGCAATCCATGCCGATGTGCTGGTCGGAGCCGACGGCGCCCGCTCGCGCGTGCGCCAGCAACTGGTGCCGCATGCGCGAAGCTTCGACACCGGCGTCAGGCGCCTGGCCGGCAAGATGACGCTGCATGCCGCAGCCCTTCACCAGATCTCGCCGCTGCTACTCGACTACAATGCCGGCGTCAGGCCAACCGAAGGTCATGGGCTTATGGTCACCAGCCACAGGGTCAATGCCGACGCATTCCGAAAGCATGGACTGATCGGGCTGGACGACGCCACCCACAAGGATTTTTCCGGTTTCCATTTCAACAACACCACCAGCTATGTCTGGTGGAACACCGCCTATGAAAAGGACGAACTTGCCACGGACGACGCGCTGGCAAAGCTCTCCGGTTCAGAACTGATTGACCTGCTGATCTCGAAGATCGCCCACTGGCACCCGGAAATCCTCAACCTCATCCGCTACACCGACCCATCGACGGTGGCGCTGCTTCATGTCCACAGCTCCGAACCTGTCGATCCCTGGCCGACGAAACCGGTGACGTTGCTTGGCGATGCCATCCACGCCATGACCTATTTTCGCGCGCTTGGCGGCAACACCGCGATCTACGACGCCGGGCTGCTGGTGCCGGAGCTGATGGCCGCCAAACGCAGCGACAAGCCGCTTCTCCAGGCGCTGTCGGAGTATGAGGCCAAGATGCTGGAGCACGGCGCCAAAGCCGTGCGGTCTTCGCTGACGGCGATGCAGAAGAACGTGCTGGCGGGCCGTCGCCGCCAATCGGAAGCCGCCGAATAGTGGCCCCGAAAAAATCGCCTGACAGTGCTCCTGCCCTACGCCGCTTCCACCAGGCTGGCCGACTGGAAGTCATACAAGAGGATCGCGATCTCGAAGCCGCGCCGCTGCAGCCAATGCGCCGTCGTCGCCGCGCGGACACCGAGCAGATCGTCGATCAGCACGACGCGCGCGCCGCGCACGGCGATGGTGCGATAGGCGATACCGAGCAACTGCCCGCCCTCAGACGCGATCGACCCCGGAATATGCGCTTCGGCGAACTCGTCGGGCGTGCGCACGTCAAGCAGGTAGGTCGTCCGCTTTTCGTCCTTCGCCCAGTTCGCGGCCGTGGCCGCATCGATGCGGGGAAAGCTGTCGCCTTCGGCAAGCTTTGCAATGTGCTTCCCGGCGAAACGCTTGGCATCCTCGCTTGCCGGACCATAGATTGCGGTCTTGCCGGTTTCGAGTGCAAGACCGGCCTCGCGCCATGCCTTGGTGCCGTCGTGCAGATAGGCGACCCGGTTAGGCACGCCGGCATCGATCAGCGTCTGCGCCCCGATGATGGCGCGCGGCAGGCCGGCGCAGGAGACGACAACCTGCGTCTCCGGTGACGGCACTAGGTCGGCGAAGCGCAGCTCCAGCTCGGCGCCCGGCACGCTGATGGCGCCCGGCACATGGTCCTTTTCGAACTCCGCCACCGTGCGGCTGTCGAGCACCACCACGTCGGCGCCTCGGCCTCTGAGCACCGCGAGCTCTTCAACGCTGACGACCGGGGTCCCCTTCTCGTCGCGGATCGCCAGCGAAAAATCGACGCCCGGCGTATCGAAGGTCGGCAGGCCTTCAACGCCGCTTTGCGTCCATTCCGGAATTCCACCGTTCAGCGAAAACAGCTGGGTACGGCCATACCCCACCAGTCGTTCGACAAGTTGCTCGGCAACGCCGCTGCCGTCGTCCGCCAGCACGGTGCGCACCGATTTGCGCGGGATGAAGCGGTCGATCTCGGCCTCGACCTGAGCCGCGGGCAGGTTGGTGGCGAACAGCGGCGATGCGTATCCGACAGTCGCGCTGTCGCGAATGTCTAGCACCGCCAGTTCTTCGCCATCCGCCAGCCATTGGCGAAACATTTTCGAATCGATCGTCCTGTCGCTCATGATGCTTTCCTCTCTTGCTGTTCAGCGGCGCCACGGATCGGACGCGCAAGGCCGAGGTTCTCGCGCAACGTCCCGCCTTCGTAAGCAGTCCGGAACAGACGCCGCCGCTGCAGCTCCGGAATGACGAGGTCGACAAAATCGGTGAGGCCCGTCGGCAGGATCGGCGGCATGACGTTGAAGCCGTCCGCCGCGCCACCGGCGAACCACTCCTCCATCATGTCGGCCACATCCTTTGGCGTGCCGACGATCTGGAAATGGTCGCGCGCGCCGGCAACGGCGAGATACAATTGGCGGATGGTCAGGTTCCGGCTCGCGGCCAATTCGGAAACGACTTTCAGGCGGCTCTTCACGGCATCGGAACTGCCCAGTTCCGGCAACGGTCCGTCGAGTGAATGGCCGGAAAGATCGACACCGCCGAGCAATCCTGAAACCAGCGCCACACCAACCACAGGATCGACCAGGCGCTGGATCGCATCGAACTTGCCCTCGGCCTCCGTGCGTGTCGGCGCGACGACCGGGAAGACACCGGGCATGATCTTCAAGCTGTCGGCGGAGCGGCCAAACGAGCCCAGCCGGCCTTTCAGTTCGCCGTAAAAGCCGCGCGCCGATTCGATGGTCGGGTGGGCGGTGAAAACCACCTCCGCCGTCCGCGCCGCCAAGTGCTGGCCGGCATCGGACGAGCCCGCCTGGACGATGACGGGATGGCCCTGCGGTGGGCGAGCGACGTTGAGCGGTCCCTTGACGCGGAAATGCCGGCCGGCATGGTTCGGGGCGTGGATGCCGCGCCGGTCGATGGCGATCCCCGAAGCCTTGTCGGCGACGAAGGCATCGTCGTCCCAGCTGTCCCAAAGCTTCTGCGCGACAGCGACGAATTCCTCGGCGCGGGCGTAACGGTCGGCATGAACGGGATGCTGGTCGAGGCTGAAATTCGCCGCCGCCGGCGCATCGGCTGAGGTGACGACATTCCAGCCTGTCCTGCCGCCGCTGAGATGATCGATCGAAGCGAACAGCCGCGCCAAGTGGAACGGCTCCCAATAGGTGGTCGAGGCGGTCGCAACGAGCCCGATCCCTTGCGTGATGGTCTGGAGCGCCGACAAAAGCGTCAGCGGCTCGAAATGCACGACATGGCCGGTGCGCTCGAAGGTCTCGATCGGCTGCTCGCCATTGCGCGCGCTGAGGCTGTCGGCAAGGAAGACCATGTCGAACAGGCCACGCTCGGCGGTGCGCGCGGCGTCCGCGTAGTGCTGAAAGCTCAGGCCCGGATTGGCGGGCACATCGGGATGCCGCCAAGCGGCGACATGATGCCCAGGTCCGCGGACGAAGGCGCCTAGCCTTATCTTTCGATCTTCAGTCATCAGCGGTTCTCGGGCTGGTCGCAAGGGCGTTCCTATCTAGCGCCTGCCAAACCCGCTGAGCGAAAGAATGCCTTTCGCCAGCTGGCAATTATTGTTTTTTGACATCGGGTTACGGGAAAGCACGATGGTCGGCGCCGAGGTGATGGGCTAGAGCCATGGACCGCCGGCGTCGCAAAGGTTCTAGATGCTTCGTACCCACTCCTCCCGGCATTCGATCATTTCCCCTCGCTCAATCATCATTGTGGGCGGCGGCTTTGCCGGCGCCGTCACTGCGATCAAGCTGTTCGATCGTTCGACCGAGCCTCTGGCGATCACGATTATCGAGCGCCGGACCCAGCTTGGTCGCGGCGTTGCCTACAGCACCTGCGATCCGCACCACCTCGTCAACGGCGCGGCGCGCATCTTCTCGCTGCATCCAGACGATCCCGATCACCTCGTTCGCTGGCTGTTGGCGAACGGGCCGGACCACGGCTGGATGCCGCCCGAGGATGTCCCGGACTCCAGCCCGCCGCGTTGGCTGTTCGGCAGTTATGTCCAGTCGGAACTGACGAGAGCGATCAGAGAAGCAGACGGGCGTTCCTCGCTGCGCCACATCAAGTCATCCGCCATCGACATGCTGACCGGTCCATCGGGCGTCTGCGTCGGCACCAGCGATGGCCAGCAACTGCTGGCCGATGAGGCGGTGCTGGCAACCGGAGTGTTCCAGAGCGAGCCATCCGCCACGGAAGCAGCCATCGTCAGCCATCCCCGCTATGTCGCCAATCCCTGGGATCCGGCGGCGCTCGACCGGTTCGCCGGCAGCAAGCAGTTGCTGCTGATAGGCTCGAGTCTCAGCATGGTCGACGTCGTTGCCAGCATGGAAGCGCGCGGCTTCAAGGGCAGCTATCGCGTGGTGTCGCGCCGGGGACAGATCGTCGAACCTCGACGCAACACGGAAGCGTGGCGCGACTTCATCGCCGGTCGTCCGCTACCGAAAACCACCAGGGCGCTTCTCGCACTGGTCAAGGCCGAACGCCGGGCAATCGAGGCCACCGGCCTGGACTGGCAAGGGCTGCCACTGACGATCCGGCCGTGGATCCTGGCCTTGTGGCAAGGCGCCACCGACAGGGAGCGCTTGAAGTTCGCACGCCATCTGCGCGCCTTCTGGGATGTCACCGCGCACCGCGCGGCGCCACCGAGCTTTGAGCGCGTGGCACTGGCGCGAAGCCAAGGCCGTTGGACGGGTGGAGCGGGACGGGTGCTGGCGCTCAATCCGGAAGCCGACGGCATTGCCGCCGAGATCCGCTGGCGCGATAGCGGCGCGGTCGAACGCCTGCGTTTCGATGGTGTCGTCAACTGCCGCGGCCATCAGGAGCACGACTGGCGGCGGATCGCCGATCCATTCGTCCAAAGCCTGCTCGAGAACGGCATCGTTAGGCCGCATGCGACCAGCTTCGGCATCGATGCCACGCGCGAAGGTCAGGTAATTTCCCGTAACGGCAGGACCCACGGCAATCTGTTTGCCGTCGGCCATCCGCTGCGCGGCGTTGCCTGGGAATCGAGTTCCATCGGCGAACAGCTGGCTCAGGCCATCGCCCTTGCCGACCTTCTGGTCAAGGCCAGCCCAAGGCTGCGTGCTCTGGCCTGAGCATGCTGCACATCAAGGCGACAGAAACACAAAAAGGGGCCGCATCGAGATGCAGCCCTTTCTCATTCCGATTGCCCTGCAGGGTCAGGCGTTCGGATCGATATAGGCGTCGGCGAAACTGGCCGACAGGCCTTCGGCACCCGGTGCGTAGTTCTTGACGGTTTTGCGGGCGATGATGATGGTCGGCGGCGCAATCAGATTGATGATCGGCAACTCGTCGGCGATGATCTCCTGGAACTTGAAGAAGAGCTGCTTGCGCTTGGCCTCGTCGAGTTCAACGGAAGCGGCTTCCAGCAGCCGGTCGACCTCCGGGTTTTCATAGTGCGCCCCGTTTGAGAACGGCAGCCCGATCTTGATGTTCTTCGACCAGTAGAGCCGCTGCGCGCCGGCACTCGGATCGAAGATATTGCCGCAGGATTCTGTCGACAGGTCCCACCTCCGGTCGGTGTAGATGGTTTTGACATAGGTGCCGAAGTCGAATTTCTGGATCTCGGCGTCGATGCCGATCTTCGCCAAGGCCTGCTTGAGGAAGTCGGCATAGCCCCACGGGTTATACGGGTTGTTGGTGAGCCTGAGTTTGAAGCGGATGCCGTCCGCTCCCCGCTTGAAGCCGGCCTCGTCGAGCAGTTTCTCCGACAGCGCCGTATCGACGGTCGCGGCTTTCACATCGGGGTCGAAATACTTCTTGTTGACGACGCTGATCGGCGTCGGCGACACCTGCCCATAGCCGTAAAACACGATGGCGTTGACCGCGTCGAGGTCGATCGCATGCGCGATTGCCTGACGGACCTTCTTCTCCTTCAGGATCGGGTTTTCGAGGTTGATGATCAGCTGGTGCAGCGGGCCGCTATAGGCGAAGACCGTGCTATCGACGACGAATTGCGGCAGCGCCTTGAACCGCTCCAGATCGGCAAACGCCACCGGGTTTGGGCCGATGTCGACCTCGCCCGTTTCCAATGCCGCGGCGCGCGCGCCGGGATCGGTGATGAAGCGGAAAATGATCCGGTCGAGATAGGGTTTGGGCGCATCCCAATAGGTCGGGTTCTTTTCAACGATGATGTGGCTGCCCTTCACCCATTCCTTCAGCACGAATGGTCCGCTGCCGATGATCTGCTCGAAAGACGGATCGTCGGCCGGCTTCAGCTTCTCGTAGATATGCTTGGGCACGACGGGTGATTCCGTCGCGGCCAGGCCCGAGATCAGCGCGGCGGACGGTTTCGACAATTTGATTTTCACCACGTGCGGGTCGGACGTGTCGATGTCGGTGACATTCTGGAAGGTGATGCGCCCGCGCGGATGGGCTTCGCGCAGCCGCGAGATCGAAAAGGCCACGTCCTGCGATGTCAAATCATTGCCGTCGCTGAATTTCACCCCCTGGCGCAGCTTGAAGATATATTCGAGCCCGTCGTCGCTGATCGACCATTCGGTGGCCAGTTGCGGCCTTGGATTGAGGTCGTAGTCGTAGGCGAGTAGCCCGTCGAAAATCTTCGGGCCGATGGTGGCCGGTCCGCCGGCGCTGGTGTTGATGGAAACGATCTGGTTGGGCTCGGGATAGTAGACGAAGTTGAGCGTGCCGCCGGCCACCGGCTTTGCCTCTTGCGCGAAGGCCCCGGCGGGAAGCGCGGTACTCGCGCCGGCCAGCAGCAGGAACTGATTGAACAGGCGACGGTTGATGGTCATGGTCGGTACTCCGCGTTTGCGCGATTGTCTTTCATGGGAGAGAAGTCGGGATCGGTGTCTCCACAACCGATCCCAGCCAAGGGAATCCAAACACCTAGGCGGTTGGCGCGAGCCAGATCTGCGCGAAGCTGTTGTTGATGCCTTGCGCGCCGGGCGCAAAATCCCGGACCTTCTTGTTGGCGACGATCTGGGCGCCGGCAGCGACCAGATCAACCGACACCACGTCGTCATGGATGATGTGCTGGAATTTGTACCAGAGCTCGCGTCGCTTGGTCTCGTCGGGCTCGATCGCGGCGGCTTCGAGGATCTGGTCAACCTCGGGATTTGCATAGTGGCTGGCGTTGGAGAAGACGAGGCCGATCTTGAAGTTCTTCGACCAGTAGGCGCGCTGGACGCCGAGCGTTGGATCGAAGGTGTTCGACAGCGATTCGACGACCAGATCCCAGGCGCGGTCGGTGTAGACGGTCTTCAGGAACGTCGACAGATCGAGCTTCAGGATCTCCGCATCGATGCCGACCGCTGCCAGCGACTGCTTGATGAAATCGGCATAGGACGCCGGCAGGAACGCGTTGTAGGCGAGCCGAAGCTTGAAGCGCTTGCCGTCGGCGCCGCGCGGATAACCGGCATCGTCGAGCAGTTTCGCCGCCAGCTTGGGATCGGGCTCACGCGCCTTGATGCTCGGGTCGTACCATTTGGGCAGGGCGGTGCTGATTGGGCTTGGCGATACCTGGGCATAGCCGTAGAGCGCAATGTCGACCAGCTTCTGCAGGTCTATCGCGTGGGCGATGGCCAGGCGCACGTCGCGCTTGGTCAGGATTTCGTTTTCGTAGTTGAAGAACAATTGCTGCTGCGGGCCGGAATAGGCGTAGGTGTTGGTGTCGACGACCAAAGCGGGGTTTGCCTTCAGCCGTTCGATGTCGGCCAGCGGCACAGGATTGGCACCGATATCGATCTCGCCGGTCTCAAGGGCCGCTGAGCGTGCTGCCGGGTCTAGGATGACGTGCAGCACGATACGGTCGAGATAGGGTCTTGGCGCATCCCAATAGTCCGGGTTGCGGTCGAAGATCAGATGGCTGCCGGGCACCCATTCCTTGAGCACGAAGGGGCCGGTGCCGATCGTCTGTTCCAGCTTGGGCTGTTCCGCCGGCTTGAACGTTTCGTAGACGTGCTTCGGCACAATCGGTGATTCCGAGCTGCTCAGTGCCGTGATCAGATAGGGCGCCGGCTTCGACAGCACGATGATAGCAGTATGCGGATCGGGCGTCTCGACCGCGGTCACGTTTTGGTAGGTGATGCGGCCGCGCGGATGCGCCTCCTTCAGCCGGAAGATGGTGAAGGCAACGTCTTCCGACGTGAAGTCCTTGCCGTCATGCCATTTGACGCCCTCGCGCAGCTTGAAGGTGTAGCGCAGGCCGTCATCGCTGATCGACCACTCCGTCGCCAGCAGCGGTTTCGGGCTGAGGTCATAGGCGAAATCAAGCAGACCTTCATTCACCTTGGGACCGATCGCCTGGCCGGTGCCCGACGAGGTGTTGATTGCAATCAGCGACGTGGGGTCGGGATAGTAGGCCCAGTTGAGCGTGCCACCCTGGACCGGCGTTCCTTCGGCAGCGAAAGAAACCCCGGGCAATGCGAAGCTCGCACCGCCAAGCAACAGCAGCTGGTTGAAATGACGACGATTGACAGACATGGCCTTGAGCTCCGGAAAACGGCTTCGATGGCATCCGGCGGCCGAACACACTCCGGCGCCTCGACGCGATGATCTCTGCCACGCCGCAAAACCGGAAGAATGATTTTCTATCGTCTGCCGAAAGCACCGCTTCGCACGACCGTTTCATTACAGGATCTGGCAAAGCTGCTCGACACCCAAATCAGCGCTCCGATCTTATTTCTACAAGAATTGTAGACATTACGATTTTTTAGATTTCCGTTCCCGCTGCCGCGACGCTGCGGCAAACGAAGTTTTCCACCGGGCACTTTGGCGCAAAGCCCGCCCTCGTCGCGCCCGGCCTGAACGTGTTGAATGCGCTCCATGGTCGATCTCAATCGCGCAAAATCAAGGAGGCTGCGGCCGACGCTGGCGAGGCTTCCGCCGCTGACATCGCTTCGCGCTTTTGTCGCAACCGCCCGCCACCTGAGCTTTACGCGGGCGGCCGAAGAACTCCATGTGACGCCTGCCGCCATCGGCCAGCAGATCCGCCTGCTCGAGGATCACCTCGGTCAACCGCTGTTCCATCGCAACCGCGGCGAGCTTCTGCTGACGTCGGCCGGCCAGGCGCTGATGCCCGGCCTCACCGAGGCTTTCGACGTCGTTGTCGAGTCGGTCGCGCGCATTTCCGGCGACGAGGAGGATGCGCCGATCAAGGTGTCGGTCGCGCCTTCCTTCGCCAGCAAATGGCTGATCCCGCGCCTCGACGCACTGCGCGACGCGGCACCCGGCCTAGAAGTGCTGGTCGACGCATCGACCAGGCTTGCCGACTTTGCCAGCGAAGACGTCGACTGCGTCATCCGCTACGGGTCGGGCGCCTATAGCGGCCTGCTGACGGAACGGCTTTTTTCGGAAGCGGTGCTGCCCGTCTGCAGCCCGGAATTTGCTCGCATGCACGGTCTCTATCGCGGGCCGGAGGGGCTGCGTGACGCACCGATCCTGCATGAGGACGGTCCGGAACGCGATCCAAGCTGCCCTGACTGGAAGGGCTGGCTGAGATCCAACGGCCTGTCTGGCCGCTTTGTCGAGGGCGGTATACGGCTTAGCCAATCGTCACTGGTGCTCGACGCGGCTGTGGCCGGCAAGGGCATCGGTCTCGGCAAATTCCGGCTGGCCGAGCCTGACCTCGCCGCGGGGCGGCTGGTCAGTCCGTTCGGCTCGCCGCAGCCGGTCGAGTTTTCCTATTATTTTGCGACGACGCCGCACAAGGCGAAGCTGGAGACGGTCGAGCGCTTTCATGGCTGGCTGAAGGCCGAGGCGCGCCAGCTCGGCGCTCTCGACTTCCCACCGCCGGCGGCGCTTCCGGCGCGCATCGCCATTATCGCGGCCGAATAGCCTCGCCGCGGTCTCGCGAGCAGGCGCACGCCTATTTGAGCTTGAAGCCCAGGGCCTTCAGCACTTCGCCCAGGCGATCACGGCCTTTCAGCGCTGCTTTGCTGCCGATGCGGTTCGAAACCAACTCTGTCCAGTCCACCACAGGCATCGCCTGCTCCTGCTGGAATGAACGAAGCCTCTGGTTGTAGGCTGCAAGATCGTCCGGATCGGGCTCTGATCGATAGCGCTCGCGGTGCAGCACCACAGCCTGCGGCAGTCTGGGTTTGATGTCAGTCGCAGCCAGGAGATCGGGATAGCCGACGGTCAGGCCGAACACCGCAACGGTTTCCGGCGGGAGGCCGAGTTCGCGCGCCACCTCCTGCGGATGATTGCGCATCGCGCCGATGTAGCAGGAGCCGAGCCCGAGCGCATCGGTCGCCACCACGGCGTTCTGTGCGGCAAGTGCGGCGTCGATCACGGCCAGCAGAAAGCTCTCCTGATAGTCTAGCCCCTCGCCCACCCGGCCGTTTGCCTCGGCAATGGCACGCAGCCGCGACAGGTCGGCCAGCCAGACCAGCAGCAGCGGCGCCTGCTCGATATGGCGATTGATCGCCGCCAGTCCGGCAAGCCGCGCCTTGCGCGCCGGATCCTCGACTGCGATGACGCTCCACGCCTGGAGATTGGAAGAAGTCGGCGCCGACTGGGCGGCGGCGACGATCAGTTCCAGCGTCCCTTCGGGCAGAGGCTTGGCGAGATAATTGCGGACCGAGCGATGCGAAAGGATCGCCTCGAGGGCTTCGTTCCCGTTTCCGGTATGCGCGCTTTCCGGCGCTCGATAACGCCGCCGTAGCGCCGCTTCACCACGCAGGTCGGCGTCGGAAGGGCGGATGCTGAAGGCGGCCGGCTGTGACATCGTCTTCCCTACTGGCAATCTGGCTTATTCGGTGTTCTGACGACCCCAGGTCATTCAAGAAGCGCGGCTTAGGCCCCGTTGCGCAAAAGCGGAAGCAACTGATCGCCCTGCCGCTTGATCTCGGAAAGATACGGCGTGTCCGAGAGCACGAAATGTGTGATGCCCAGATCCCGGTATCTGCCGAGCGAGCGGGCGACGTCGGCGGCCGAGCCGACCAGCCAGGTGGTGCCAGCGCCGCCGCCGCCATATTTGCCCGGCGCAGTATAGAGATTGTCGTCCAGCACCTCGCCACGCGCGTGCAGATCGAGCAGACGCTGCTGGCCCACCGCTACCGCCCGACCGTGATCGTTCCAGCCGGCTCCCTGGCCCTTGGCCATCTCGTCGACCTTCGCTTCTGCGTCCGCCCAGGCCTGCCTAGCGGTGTCGCGGACCAGCGTGGTGACCCGCAACCCGAACTCCAGAGGCGGGAGGTCTCGGTCGAGTTCCCTGCTCAAGGCTTTGAGCCGCTCGATCCGCTCCCGGACGCCGTCGAGCGGCTCGCCCCAGAAGAGCTGGACATCCGCCTCGCTGGCCGACACCCGCTCCGCCGCCTCCGACGCGCCGCCGAAGTAGAGCTTGGGATGGCGACGATCGCCACGGACATGGATGCGGGGCATCACGGTAGAGCCAGTGACCTGGAAGTGCTCGCCCGCAAAGGTCACGTTCTCTTCAGTCCAAAGTCTGCGAACCAGGCGCATGAACTCTCTGGTACGGGCATAGCGATGTATCTGGTCACCTTCGCTGTCGCCATACGCAGCGAGGTTGTCCTTGCCTGACACTATGTTGATACGCACGCGACCGGCGGTCAGCTGGTCGAGCGTGGCTACGGCGGATGCGAAGTGCGCCGGCCGCCAGTACCCCGGGCGGATCGCGATGAGCGGCTCGAAGGAGGTGGTCCGCGCGGCGAGGGAGGCCGCGACAGTAAAAGTGTCGGGCCGACCCCAGCCGGTACCGATCAGCGCGCCCTTCCAGCCGTGTTCCTCAAGCGCCTTCGCGTGGCTGGTCAGCGTCTCCAGGCTGTTGTGGTCCTCGACGGCCGGCTCGCCGCGGTGACCGGGATCGACCTGGTTCGGGATGTACCAAAGAAATTCGGTATCAGCGCTCATTGTCGGGCCTGTATTTTGGCCGGGCATGAGGTCAATGGCAGGACCTTCCGCTCCGTTGTATTTTGATGACCATTCAATGGGTGGCCTCATGCAGCGCTGGCGCCTTGTGCGGCTGCGGTGCAAAGCGGCTTTCGGGTCTGGCAAGCCCGAGATGGTCGCGCAGCGTGCGCCCCTCATATTCGGTGCGGAACAGGCCGCGCCGGCGCAGGATCGGCACCACCGTATCGACAAAGACCTCCAGTCCGGTCGGCAGCACGTCCGGCATCAGGTTGAAGCCGTCGGCGGCGCCGGCGACAAACCATCTTTCGATATCGTCGGCGATCTGCTCGGGCGTGCCGACGATGGTGCGGTGGCCGGTGCTGCCGTTCAGCGCCCGGATCAGCTGGCGAACCGTGAAATCGTTGCTGCGCGCGAGCGCGAGCGTGGCCTTGAAGAAGGTGTGGCCGCCGTTGGGGGGCAGTTGAATCCCTTCTGGCAGCTTCTCGTCGAGCTTCAGCCGCTCGCGATCGATGCCGAGCACGCCGGACAGCCGGCCAAGGCTGTAGTCGAGCGGGATGCGGTCCCACAGCTCTTCTTGCCGCCGCTCCGCTTCGGCCTCGGTGCTGCCGATGATGGTGGATAGGCCGGCGAGGTTGAGCGGCACGCCGCCGGTGCGGCCATAGGCGACGGCACGCGCCTTAAGTTCCCGCGCATAGCCGAGCGCTTCCTCGAAAGACTGCGATGCGGAAAACACGGCTTCGGCGTGGCGGGCGGCGAGGTCCTTGCCGTCATCGGACCCGCCGGCCTGGACGACCACCGGATGTCCTTGCGGAGAGCGCGGCACATTGTGCGGCCCATACACCGAAAAATGCGCGCCCTTGTGCTCGATGGCATGAACCTTGGCGGCATCGACGAAGCGCCCGCTGGCGACGTCGCCGATAAAGGCATCGTCCTCCCAGCTGTCCCACAATGCCTTGACGATCTCGGCGAATTCCGCCGCCCGCTCGTAACGCCGGCCATGATCGATCGCACCCGTCAGGCCGAAATTGCGGGCCGAGGCCGGGTCGGCCGTGGTCACGATGTTCCAGCCGATACGCCCGCCGCTGACGTGGTCGAGCGTCGCGAAACGACGGGCGATGTTGTAGGGTTCGTTGAAGCTGGTCGATACCGTGGCGATCAGGCCGATGCGCTCGGTCGCGGCGGCTACCGTTGCCAGCACAATCGTCGGCTCCAGAGATGTGATCGGCCGATAGTCAATGCGGTCCGAGATTGCTGCCTGATCGGCAAGAAAGATGGCGTCGAGCTTGGCGCGCTCGGCGATCTTCGCCACCTGCACATAGTGGCCGACGGTGAAGGCGGCATAGGGGTCGACGCCGTCCATCCGCCATGCCGCCGGCGAGAAGCCGGCATGCAGGATGTTGACGTTGAGATGGAGTTGCCGGCCGCTCATCGAAAGACGCCGGGCTCGGGATAGGCGCCGGTCAGGTACCAGGTGCCGACTGTGCGGGTCTTGTATTCGGCGGGGTTGTGCAAGGTGTGGATACGCGCGTTGCGCCAAAAGCGATCGAAGCCGTATTTGCGCACCGCCGAGCGCGCGCCCATCACCTCGAAGATCTCGGTCGTCACTTCGAGCGCGACATTGCCGGCCAGCACGTTGGCCGCAGCGACGGCAACGGCCGCTTCGCCGCGCTCTTCCTCGGTCAGCGCCTTGCCGCGCGCGATCGCATGATCGATCGCCGCCGCCGCGCGATCGGCCAGCACCGTTGCCGCCCGCGTCTTGACCCAGAGTTCGCCATACTGCCGCTTGATCCATGGATCGTCGATATGGCGCTCGACGCCGGAATACATCCACGGCCGCGAACTGTTGAGCGTGTAGTCTCGTGCCGCCAGCAGCGCGCCCTGGGCCGTGCCGATGAAGACATTGAGCAGCACGCTTTGCTGCTGCAGCGGGCCGATAGTGCGGATCGGCAGTGACGCGTCGACCCAACCGCGCACCAACTCGCTGTCGTGGATCCTGACGTCCTTGTAGGCGACCTTGCCGCTGCCGGTCTGCGTCTGGCCGATGCCGTCCCAGTCGTCGAGAACGGTGATGCCTTCGCGGTTCGCGGGGATCGCCGCGAAATTCCTCTCGCCGCTGACCTCGTCTTCCCACGACGTCGAAAGATAGTCGGCGACATGCGAGCCGGAAGCAAAGGGTTTGAAGCCGTTGACGATCGTCCACTCGCCATCCTTGCGGCCGAACAGCGTTTTCGAAAAACTGTTGCCGGTATTGCCCCAGAACCAGTCGCCGGCAGCCGAACGCCGCAACAGATCGGCTGAGCGCGGTTCGTCCGAATTGAGCCTGGCGGCGATCAGCGCGCTGAAATGGTAGCCGTAGATATGGCCGATCGAGCCGTCGACCTTGGCGAACTCGCGCCCGATCTTCAGCGCCGTCGAATAGGGTTCCCCGGCGCCGCCGAATTCCTTGGGGATCACGATGGTGAGCAGGCCGCTTTGCTTGAGCAGACGGATCTGTTCGGTAGGCCTGCCGCCAAGCTGGTCGCGCTCGACCGCATCGCGGGCAAAGATGTCGCGCAGCTCGACCGCCTTGGCGATCCATGGATTGGAGATGTCGGGATCGAGGGTCATCGTCTCACTCATGCAGATGCGGGAAGCCGTGGCGCTCGGCAAGCAGTGCAAGAATGCGCCTGGTGTCATCGGCGAAGACCTTGCCCTTGGCCGTCGGCAAGTCGGCGGGCGGATCGCTGCCGATGATCAGCACCGGCAGTGACTGGTGCCGTTCGCCGAGCGTGTCGATCACCTTGCCTCTCGGCCTCGAAAACGGCACGCGCTCAACGTCGAGTCTGGCGGCGAGATCGGGAAAGGCTGCGAGCAATCCCTCAACCTGGTTGCAATAGGGGCAGACGAACGTCTGGCCCGGCTGCTTTGGGTCGGCGAAACCCGGCAGGATGAGAAAGAGCGTGTCGCGCGCCATTGCCGGCCTACTCCGCAGCCGCCGCGGCATGCCGCGAAAAGCGGTTTGCCGGCCGCTTCAGGCCGAGATTGTCGCGCAAGGTGCTGCCCTCATACTCGTCGCGGAACAGCCCACGGCGGCGCAGTTCCGGCACCACCAGTTCGATGAAATCCTTCAGGCCGCCAGGCATGATCGGCGCCATGATGTTGAAGCCGCCGGCGCCGTAATTCTCGAACCGCTCTTCCATGGTGTCGGCGATCTGTTGCGGCGTGCCGACCACCTGCCAGTGGCCGCGGGCGCCTGCGATGCGCAGATAGAGCTGCCGGATCGTCAGTTTCTCGCGCCGCGCCAGATCGATCACCAGCGCTTGCCGGCTCTTGCCGGCATTGGTCTCCGGCAATTCAGGCACGGGCCCATCGAGCGGGTAAGAGCTGAGGTCGAAGCCGCCGGCCAGCGCCGAGACCAAACCGAGGCCGACTTCCGGCTGGATGAGGTCCTGCAGCTGTTCGAACTTCTCCTGCGCCTCGGCTTCGGTGCGGCCGACGACCGGGAAGATGCCAGGCAGGACCTTCAGATCATCCTCCGAGCGGCCATATTTGCCGAGCCTGCCCTTGACGTCGGCATAGAAGGCGGTGGCTTCGTCGAGCGTGATCTGCGCGGCGAAAATCGCTTCCGCGGTACGAGCCGCCAGCTCTCTGCCCGGACCCGACGCCCCGGCCTGGACCACGACCGGATGGCCTTGCGGCGTTCGCGGCGTGTTCAGGGGACCACGCACCTTGAAGTGCTGGCCCTTGTGGTTCAGCACATGCAGTTTGTCCTTGTCGAAATAGCGCCCGCTTGCTCTGTCGCGCCGGAAGGCGTCATCTTCCCAGCTGTCCCACAGGCCGAGCACGACATCGGCGAATTCCTCGGCGCGGTCGTAGCGCTCGCCATGCTGGATATGCGTCTCGTGACCGAAATTGAACGCTGCCTCCGGATCGGACGAAGTGACCAGATTCCAGCCGGCCCGCCCGCCGCTCAGATGGTCGAGCGACGCGAACTGGCGGGCCAGATTGTAGGGATCGGAAAAACTGGTCGACGCCGTGGCGATGAGGCCGATGTTCCTGGTCACAGCCGACAGTGCCGACAGCAGCGTGATCGGCTCGAACGGATAGACGCCGCTATGCGCCTTGCGGCTGGCGGCCTCCAGATCCTTCAGCCGCGCCGCCACGCCGTCGGCGAAGAAGATCGTGTCGAACTTGGCTGCTTCCGCCAGCCGGGCCAGCTCGACATAGTCGTTGAGGCTGGTCCCTTCTCCTGCCTCCGGGTGGCGCCAGGCTGCGACATGGTGGCCGGTGAAGAGAAGAAAGGCTCCAAGCTTGAGCTTGTCCTTGCGGCTGGCCATGTTCCGCGCCTCCTCAGCGATACAATCCGCCGACCGGGAATTCCCCGGTGAGCAACCAGGTGCCGATCGTGCGCTTCTTGTATTCGGCCGGATTGTGCAGCGTGTGCGTGCGCACGTTGCGCCAGAACCTGTCGTAGCCGTTGGCCTTGGTGGCTGAGCGGGCGCCCATCACCTCGAAAACCTCGCTCGACGCATCGAGGCCGATTTGTCCGGCGTAGACATTGGCGGTGGCGAGATCGATCGCCGTCTGCCCGCGCTGCTCCGGGGTCAACGCCTCGCCCTGGCCATAGGCGGCATCGAGGCTGCGTGCTGCTATATCGGCCAGTTCGGCCGCGGCGAGCGTGCGGATATAGAGGTCGCCATATTTGCGTTGCACGAACGGATCGTCGGTATGTTTCTCATAGCCGGAATAGACCCAGGGGCGCGATTGCGAGACCGTATAGTCGCGGCCTTCGCTCAGCGCTCCTTGCGCGCTGCCGACGAACAGGTTGAGCAGGACCGCCTGCTGGAACAGTGACGTCAGCGTCTGGAACGGCGTCAGCGGCACCGCTGGCGAGCCGATCAGTTCGTCGTCGCCGACATGCACGTCCTTGAACGTCACCTTGCCGCTGCCGGTCTGCCGCTGGCCGACACCATCCCAGTCATCCTCGATGACGATGCCCTCACGGTCAGCCGGGATCGCTGCCGCTAGTCGATCCTGGCCGTCCTCCCAGGCAACCTGGATGTAGTCTGCGATGTGCGACCCGGAAGAGAACGGCCTGAAGCCGCTAAGGATCCAGCCCGTGCCGTTGCGCCTGGCCGTCGACGTCTTCGACATGGCGTTGCCGGAATTGCCCCAGACCCAGTTCTCCCTTGCCGAGCGTGTCAGCAGCCGGTCCCTCTGCGCCTCCGTGCCACGGAACAGCACGCCATTGAGCGGCAGATGATGGTATCCGTAGAGATGGGCGAGCGAGCCGTCGGTGCGGGCGAATTCGCGCACGACGCGCAGCACCGACAGCCAGGGTGCGCCCTTGCCGCCATAGCGCTTGGGAATCTGCGCCGACGGCAGGCCGCTTTCCTTCAGCAGGCGGATTTGCTCGACCGGCCGCCCGCCGGCCTTGTCGCGCGCCACGGCATCCCGATCGAAGATATCGCGCAGTTCGACCGCCGTGGCGACGAACGGGTCGGAAAGGTCAGGGCTGAAGGTCATCGGCGTTTTTCCATGGAAATGCGTCTATTCCGCCGCGATGGTCCGCGCCGGCCGCCAGACGGAAGCGGCATAGGCGTCTTCGCCGAACTCGGCCGGATGGCTCCCAGTTATGCGACTCTCATGGCTGTCGAGATCGGCGAGGAAGAGATCGCGGCTGATGCGCGCGACAACGGCCGGCACATCGCGCCTGATCGACGGCACATCGCCGATCGGCAGGCCGAAACTGACAAAGCCGCCGGGATTGAAGACATGGATATTCCTCAGGAATGGCGCCTCCCTCGGCGCCTTCTCGAGAAATTCATGGCCGAGGCCGAGATAAGGATGGGCGCCGAAAAATTCATCCAGCTCTGCTTCCGGCGGCGCGTACTGGTCGCGCCATAGCCGGATGGTGGCGGCGAAATCGGCGAACTCAGGCTTGCGCGTCGGGTCGGCGAAATAGCCGGTGCCGGCGACGACGAAGTCGAACGCAAACGTCTCGCCTGCGATATCGGTGACGACCTTGCCGTCTTCGACATCCGCATTTGTCCAGGGGGCACCGAGATGGAGATGAAAATTCTGGTGCCGCACCGCCCGCTCCACCGCATCGAGCGGTGGCGTCGAACCGGCCTCGCGGAAGCGCAGCGCCTGGCGCCAGCGCACCGCATCGGGCAGCAGCGGATAATTGTCATAGGCGCCGGGATAGCCGCGCACGCGGTTGATCGGCACACTGGCAATGCTGGTGCGTCTGGCGAACAGACGCACCGATTTCGCGCCGGCCTCAAGGGCAGCTCCGGCCGCATCGAATGCCGAAGCCGCCGACCCGACGACAGCGATTGCCTTGCCGTTGAGCGAGGCAAAATCGATTGCCGCAGAACTGTGTGCGACAAAGCCCTGCGGCAAGGCGGCAAGTACCGGCGGTATCACTGGACCGCCGCTGCCGCCAAAGCCATTGGCCAGAATGATCTTGCGCGCCGTTTCGATCGAGGGCCTGCCGTCGGCTTCGAGGTGGAGGCGAAAATGCCCGCCAGCCGGCTCGATGCGAATGAGACGTGTGCCGTAACGAATGCCGATACCGAGGAACGCGCGATACCATTTCAGGTAACTCGCCCAATCCGTCCGCGCGATGCGGTCGAAACCGGCATAGGCTTCCACACCATGGCGGGCTTCATACCATGACTGAAAGCTCAGGCCTGGCAGGCCGAGTTCCGGTCCCGGCAAGCCCTTTGGCGTTCGCAGCCGGTTCATCCGTGCATGAGCGAGCCAGATGCCGGCCTTGCTTTCATCCGGTGCCGCGTCGACGACAGTGACCTTGCCAATGCCGGCACGCCTCAACGCGAAGACAAAGGTCGCCCCCGTCTGCCCACCGCCAACGATGAAGACATTGTGGTCGATGCCTTCCCGGTCCGGCACCCAGTTCTGCGGATCGGGGCCGATCAGCCGGAGCGTTTCCCGGGCGTGGTGATCTGGATCGGTCGGTAAGGCCATTTCGGTCCCGGCTGAAGTTGAGCCTCCTCAAACTCCGCCTCGGTCGGCAAACAGTCCAGAAATGTTCGCTTTGATTGGCCGGTAGTTTTTTTCACTTGCATTGCAACGACGCGCTTTCACAGCCGACGAATGGGCGGTGCGTGTGGCCTCCCTGAAGCCAGGGCATCTTTTTTGATATTGCAGCGGGCTCAAGCGCACTGGTCATTTTTATTTCTTACGGCTCACGCGCAACACGCCGACGCAGTCGGGCATTGGTGTCGAGCACATCAGCGGCGTCGCGTGGTCAGCGGGGTCAAGCTTGATCTTGGTCGACCGACATGTGTGACGTCCGCCATCTGAAAGACGGCAGATCGCGGATACACCAGCAACGGTCCTCGCAAGATAGGACAGCGCAGCTACTCAACAGGCGTCCCAAGAGGCCCGTCGGCTACTCCATCGCAGGAACGAAAACAGAAGAGTAGCGGAACTTTCGTGTGCAGTTTTTGCACACGATCTCTCATAACATACTGATTTTATGTATTGATCTGTCCCATCCATCACCGGACATTGCGGAGTATCCTGATAGAGGTGGGCGGCCGACACGATTCGAACTATGGCGCGACAGGCGAAATGACCGCCGTTCTCAAAGTTTGTTGGCCGATAGTTGGTGCGGGTGGTCGGGCTCGAACCGACACTCCTTTCGGAACTGGATTTTGAATCCAGCGCGTCTACCAGTTTCACCACACCCGCAAGGCGCTAACTCATTTACCTCTCAACGCTCTCATGCTGCACCTACGTAGAGGGTGGCAGTTCGAGAATTAAGCGGCCCTTAACTCCTAACCTATTGACCTCCAATCCTATTACCCTGCGGGCTGACGGTAGACGCATCCTGATTTTGAGTCGAGCGCGTCTACCAATTCCGCCATAGGGGCTCAGGCCGGGCGGCCTGGATGGGCGCGGACTATACGGTTGGAGGCCTGTTCGTCAACTGGCCAAATCCCGACATCTGGGCTCGCTCAAGCCTCAGCCTTTCGATTTCGTGAAGCAGCTGCCATTGTGCAGCGCGGAAAATCTTTCTAGACAGGCGGCGCATGTCATTGAAGCGCACCTTGTCCGACGAGGTTGATGCGGGGCGCTTCCAAGTCTTTGTTTGTACATGTCGTGACCCCAAGACCGCTACCGGTTTGGGCGTGCATTAGGAGTGCCGATGCTTCGCGGACTTTACGACTGGACCTTGTCGCTGGCGGCGAGCAAATCCGCCGAATGGTGGCTGGCCTTCATCGCCTTCGTCGAGAGTTCGGTGTTCCTGGTGCCGGCCGACGTCCTCTATCTGCCGATGGCGCTGTCGCGGCCGGATCGCGCCTATCGTTACGCGCTGGTCGCCACCGTCGCCTCGGTGCTGGGCGGCATCGCCGGCTGGTTCATCGGCCATTATGCCTATGATGCGGTGGCGCGGCCGATCCTCGAATTTTATGGCAAATATGACGAGTTCGAAGCGATGCGCGTCTCATCGGGTGTCGGCTTCATCATCCTGATGCTGGTCACCTCCGGCCTCGCCCATCTGCCGCCGATCAAGGTTGTGACGATCCTGTCGGGCGTCATCGGTGTTCCTTTGCTGCTGTTCATCGTGCTCGCAATCGTGGCGCGCGGTGCTCGCTTCCTGTTTCTCGCGTGGCTGTTGCGCCGCTATGGCGAGCCGATCCGCCACTTCATCGAAAAGCGCCTTGGCCAGATTGCAGGCGCCGCCGCCGCTGCCCTGATTTTGCTCTATATCGTCGTCAAATACGCCGTCTGAACGGCATCGAACCGAATGGACTGAGTCCGATGACAGCGACAGTGAATGCCGATACCGGACGCCAGCGGCTGCGCACCGCCCTGTTTCTCGCTGTCGCCATGGCCGCCACGGTCGGCTCGGCGCTGGCCTTCCAGTATCTCGGCGGCTACATCCCCTGCAAGCTCTGCCTCGAGCAGCGCACCCCTTACTACGTCGGCGTGCCCTTGATGCTGCTGGCGGTGCTTGCGTCGGCTCTTCACGCGCCAGCCTGGGTAAGCCGTGGCCTGCTGGCTATTGGCGGCCTGCTGATGCTCTACGGCGTCTATCTCGGCGTTTATCACTCCGGCGTCGAATGGGCGTGGTGGCCAGGCCCGACCGATTGCACTGCAGCCGCCGGGCCGGTGGACACCGGCGGCAAGGGCGTGCTCGATGCGCTCGACAAATTCGTCCCGCCCTCCTGCGACAAGGCGGCGCTCCGCATCCTCGGCCTGTCGCTGGCCGGCTGGAACGCCATCGCCAGCTTTGTCCTGGCAGTCGTAGCCTTCCGCAGCGCCTTCGCCCGCGACTGATTTAGCGCGACACGAGATCATCCAAGAATTCGGCAGGCTGAGTCGGGTGGAGTGATTGTCGAGAACCGAAGCGGAGCGGACATTGGTCCGTGAGCATCGGAAGCGCAGAAAATCGCTTCAGACGGCCAGCCTCCGAATTATCGGATGATCTCACGGCTCGAGTTCGACATCCCAGTACAGATAATCCATCCAGCTTTCGTGTAGATGGTTGGGCGGGAACAGCCGGCCGTTATTATGCAAATCATGCACCGTCGGCTGGTAGGGCTTCTGCAGCGGCCACATCTTGGCGTGGGCCGGCATCATGCCGCCCTTCCTCAGATTGCAGGGCGAGCAGGCAGCGACGACATTCTCCCAGGTCGTGGCGCCGCCGCGATGGCGAGGAATGACATGGTCGAACGTCAGATCGTCCGGCGTGCCGCAATATTGGCATTGGAAACGGTCACGCAGGAAGACGTTGAAACGGGTAAACGCCGGATGCCTCGACGGTTTCACGTAAGCCTTCAGGCTGACGACGCTCGGCAGCTTCATCGAAAAGGTCGGTGAAGAGACGGCGTGTTCGTATTCGGCGACGATGTTCACCCTCTCGAGGAACACCGCCTTGATGGCATCCTGCCAGGACCAGAGCGACAGGGGGTAATAGCTGAGCGGACGGTAATCCGCATTCAGCACCAGCGCTGGAAGCCCATCCGGAGATACGGCAACCGTCACGTCGTTGACCTCCTTCACCCTAGAACCGGTCGACGCGGATACTGTAAGCCCGACATGACAGGGATGTGAAGCGGATTGTCGATCATGCCGGGTCTCAAAAACGCATGATTTCAATGCTTTTTTGCGGATTCAGGCCGGAGGCGCGGCATCCCTGCCCTTCAATTCGCGATAATAAGCCCAGAAAAGCCGCGATGCGACACCGCGCCACGGGCTCCATGATTCGGCAAGCCGGATCAGCATTTTCTCCGGCGGACGCGGGTCGATGCCGAGCGCATGGCCGACCGCGCTCTGCAATGCTACGTCGCGCGCCGGAAAAATATCTGGGTGTCCGGCGGCAAACAAAAGGTAGACTTCAGCCGTCCACGAGCCGATGCCCGGCACCTTGATCATGGCCGCGATCGCCTCGCTTGCATCGAGCCGGCACAGGTGATCGAGGTCGAGTCCCTCGGCCACCGCCCGGGCGACGGCAACCAGGCCGCGCTGCTTGGGCCGCGACAGCCCGGCCTCGCGAAAGATCGCCTCGTCGGCGGCAAGTATCGCCTGCGGCGTCAGCGGATCGAGCAGTCTCGTCAGCCGGCCGAAGATGGCATCGGCGCTCGCGCGGGACACTTGTTGTGAAACGACGATCGAGGCAAGGCTCCTGAACCCCGGCTCCGACAGCCTGAGCGGCACCTCGCCGGCCATGCCGCGCACTTTTTCCAGGCGTGGGTCGAGTAAGCATAGCCTATCCAGCCCTTGCGCAATGTCGTCGAGACTGGCGATGCGTTGCATGTCTGCTTGTTCCAAAATCAAAAGTGCCGCACGCTTCGTCACGTGTCCCTCTGGACGCACGACGCCACCGGCGCAAAGTAGCAATTGGCGAAAGCGCCACACAACCCGATTGCCGCCGGACAATGACACTGCTGACATTCCGCTTCGCGCCGAGCCCGAACGGCGAACTGCATCTCGGCCATGCCTATTCGGCGCTGCTCAATCAGAAATTGGCAAAGGCGGCGGGCGGACGCCTGCTGCTGCGCATCGAGGATATCGACACGACGCGCTGCACGCCGGAATTCGAGGCAGGCATTTTTCGCGACCTGAAATGGCTGGGGCTTGGCTGGGAGGAACCGGTGCGCCGCCAGTCCGAGCATTTTGCCGAATATCGGGCGATGCTCGAGCGGCTGATCAAGGAAGAACTTGTCTACCCGGCCTTCATGAGCAGAAGTGATATCCGCGCCTTCATCGCCGACAGCGAGAAGCGTGGCCGCGACTGGCCGCGCGACCCGGACGGCGTGCCGCTCTATCCCGCCGCCGACAAGGCGTTGACGGCGAGCGAACGCAAGCGGCGCGTTGCCGAAAATGTGCCATTTGCCTGGCGGCTGGACGTCGATGCTGCAATAGCGCGCGCCGGCAAGGACCTGTCATGGGCCGAATACACGGACGAGACGCTCTCCGCGACGCGTCGTGTCGAAGCCCATCCGCAGGATTGGGGCGACGTGGTCGTGGCGCGCCGCGAAATCCCGACCAGTTATCACCTCGCCGTCACCATAGACGACGCGCTGCAGGGCGTCAGCCATGTCGTGCGCGGCCAGGACCTTTATTCCGCGACCAGCGTGCAGCGGCTGCTTCAGCAACTGCTTGGCCTGCCGCAGCCGGCCTATTTTCACCATCGCCTGATCCTCGGCCCGGACGGACGAAAACTGTCGAAGAGCCTTGGCAATACCGGCCTTGCCGCCCAGCGTAAGGCGGGCGCATCGCCCGCCGATCTCAAGCGGCTGGTCGGTCTCTAGACTAGAGCGGTTCCTGATTTGACGGAATCGAAGGGGATTCCGGATCAGTCGGTTTTGTGATTCAAGATGCTGGCTGGAGTGGAGGCCAGCATCGGATGACG
>NZ_JAMYOZ010000023.1:0-104523 GCF_040320095.1 Mesorhizobium sp. M0800 | reverse complement strand
GCCAGCGGCCGCAAGGACCGTGCTCAAAGGCCGGACATATGGACGCAAGCGATCGAAAACGACGCAAAACAACCGTTGCAGGCAGGGCGCCGTCCACATATGGATCCCAGGGTCTGCGCGACGTCGCTTCGCTCCTGCTCCGCCCTGGGATGACGAAGGTGTGGTGTCATATGCTAATCGCCAGCGTTGGAGATTGGCGGATGTAGCTGGTCGGCAGCGAACGTTTGCAGTTGCGACACTCCCAGGCGTTAATCCCAACGTTCTCAGATCGTCTGCTTCTTGCCATCCCTGGTCGGCATCAGGTCGACGCCGTTGACCTTGCCGATATGCGTGGCCAGCATCGGCACATACTGGTCGGCGGGGCCGGCCGCGAAGGCGCCGGCGAAGGCGTTCTTGGTGGCGTTGCCGAGCGGGTTGGCGATGCCGGCAGCACCCGCCATGGACTCGAGATAGGTGAGATCCTTGAAGGCATTGGCGATGGTGAATTTGTGCGCGTCGCGGTCGCCTTCCAGCGTCCAGCGCATGAAGGTCTGGTAGAAGCCGCAATCCATGCGGCCGTTGCGGATGACGCTGTCGAAGCGCGGCGGCGAGATGCCAACCTTCTGCGCCAGCGCCAGCGCCTCGGAATAGATCGCGGCGTAGCCGAGCGAGATGAAATTGTTGAGCAGCTTCATGCGATGGCCGTCACCGGTGTCGCCGATATGGACGATACGCCCGGCCCAGGTTTCGAGCACCGGCTTCAACCGGGCAAAGACCGCATCGGGGGCGCCGACCATGGTGTCGAGCGTGCCTTCCCAGGCCTCCTTCGGCGTGCGGCTGAGCGGGGCATCGACATAGTCGACGCCGAGCGCCTTGAGTTCGGCGGCCAGCGCCACCGTCGAGACAGGATCAGAGGTCGAGCAGTCGACGACAACCGATCCCGGCTTCAGGCCTTCCTTGAGACCGCCTGGGCCGCGAATGATGGCTTCGACCTCGCGCGAGCCGGTGACGCAGATGAAGACAACCGTCGATGCCGCCGCGACGTCGCGCGAGGTTGCCGCTTCCCTGGCGCCGCGGCCGAGCAGGTCTTCCGCCGGCGTGCGGTTCTTGCGGCCGAGAAACGTCAGCGGATAGCCCTTGTCGACGATGTTCTTCGCGATGCCGTGCCCCATCAGGCCAAGCCCGATGAAGCCGATCTTTTCGCTCGCGGCAGTCGTGTTCATGTCGTTTCGTCCTATTTGCAGTGATGGATGACGGCGCTGCACATTGCCGGCGAATTGTTGAAGCGGGTTTTTGCCGCATGCCATGGCAGGCGATTGCAGAGTTCGGTATTGTCTGACAATACACATGAATCTTAGGGAGAGCAAAATGACGAAGCGGATCATGTTCACCGGCGGCAGCGGCAAGGCCGGGCGCCACGTCGTGCAGTATCTGGTCGAGCAGGGCTGCCAGGTGCTCAACATCGACACCAAGCCGCTCGACAATCCCAAGGTGCGCACGCTGATCACCGACATCACCGACAGCGGGCAGGTGTTCAATGCGCTGTCGAGCTATATGGGCCTGCATGAATTCGACCCATCGCTGCGCACACAGCCGGTCGATGCCGTGGTGCATTTCGCGGCGATCCCGCGCATCATGATCACGCCCGACAATGAGGTGTTCCGCATCAACGCGCTCGGCACCTACAACGTCATCGAGGCTGCGGTGAAGCTCGGCATCGGCAAGGTGGTGATCGCCTCCAGCGAAACGACCTACGGCCTGGTCTTCGCCAACGAACCGCGCAACCCGACGCATTTTCCGCTCGACGAGGCGTACGACGTCGACCCGATGGACAGCTACGCGCTGTCCAAGGTCGTCAACGAAAAGACGGCGCGCGCCTTTGCGCTGCGCAGCGGCTTCGACATCTACGCCTTGCGCATCGGCAACGTCATCGAGCCGCATGAATATTCGCTGTTTCCGAAATGGTTCGCCGATCCAGGTTTCCGCAAGCGCATCGCCTGGAGCTATATCGACGCGCGCGATCTCGGCCAGATCACGCTGCGCGCCATCGAGAAGGACGGGCTCGGCTATCAGGTGTTCAACGCCGCCAACGACGACACCTCGTCCGACCTGCCGACAGCCGAACTCCTGAAGCGGTTTTATCCCGATGTGCCGGTCAAGGGCGAACTTGGCGAATACGAGACGCTGCTCTCTAACCGCAAGGCACGCGACATGCTCGGCTTCCGGCCGGAGCACAGCTGGCGGAAATACGTCAAGACGACCTGACGGGCGCAACTGACGCGGAACCGGCACTGGGCCAGCCCGCAATTGCTCGTCATGAGGCTAGGCTCATGACCCGCTACGACCGATGCGCCCACCCTATGTTCAGGCGTTCGCCGTCGGGTTCATCCATACGATTTCCCAGACATAGCCATCCGGGTCTTCAATGTGGCGGTTGTACATGAAGCCAAGATCCTGTGCCGGGTTGGGATCGGCGCGACCGCCCGCCGCAACCGCGCTGGTCAGTGTTGCATCGACGGCGTCGCGCTTATCGACAGTGAGGACGATCATTGCCTGGCTGTCGCGCCGTGCGTCGCCGATTGGGCGCGTGGTGAATTCGCGATAGTGGTCATGGGTCAGCAGCATCACCCCGATCGTGTCCGAGAACATGAGCGAGGTGGATTTCTCGCCCGGTGCGCCACGGCTGCTGCTGAGCACAAACTGGCCGGCCGATCGGCCGATCTTGGAATTTGGGGATTTCATGCCTCAAAGTATCACATCAACTGAGTATCGTTCAAAGGATATCTAAGCCATGAAAGCGTGTAATCGTATTTACGATTATACGCTCGATATGGCGACGATGGCTGACCCCAGAAGGCCAATGCTCGACATGTCGGTGGAAAATCAGTGAGTAAGGATATGCCGCAAGTGCAACGGTTTGCCAGTGGCAAGCCAGGCGCAAATAGGGTAACCCTCACGTCTTTCGGGGGGCTACAGCATGCCAATCGTCGGATTTGTTAGCGAGAAGGGTGGGGTCGGGAAAACCACCATTTGTTATCATGTCGCAGTTGCTCTGGCACGATTTCACCAAAAACGAGTGTTGGTTATCGATGCCGATTACCAGCGAGGCGGAATTACCGGCCGCTTCTTTCCTCGCCTGATCGAAGGATTTCGGGACGGGACTCTGACGGATCAAACCTTGTTTAACAAATTTCAACAGCTTTACAGTGCAAGCCCGTCCTCACCGCCACTTACTGTGCGGCATGCTCAGAGTGAGGCGGTTGAGGTCGTCGTTGCTAATAAGCGGTTAGCGAGCATAACAACGGACAAGCTACCATCTACCAATAATATAAGGGAAAATAACTTGGCGCTGCTGGCCCATCTTCAGGTCGTAAAAGACTCGATTCAGGAGATTGATGACGGGTATGATTACATTCTATTGGATTCTCATCCGGAGATTTCGGATGTTCTTAGGTCTATTATATTTGCGGCGGATTATTGTGTGTCTCCTGTAAAGCTAGATCTCCAATCGTCAATTGGTGTCCCGACGATCGTGTCTGAAATTCAAACAGTTAACGACGACGTTTCCTTAATGCTGAGTACGATTGCACCAACCCTTCAATACCAACCTGCCGTTTTCGCGGGCGCGATCGGAACTATGGCCCGAGAGTGGGGAGGGGTGCCGAAGCAATCTGAGCGTGAGGAGCTCCAACGGTTACGTCGGGCGGGGACGGTATTTTCTGAATATGTGACTGAAGGCGATGGCCTTCGAAGGGCCGCTCAAGAACGTGTGTCCGTGTTCGACATATCCGGATCAAATGCTGCGAAGCAAGCATCGCAGTTGCGCTCACTCACTGGGGAGTTTCTTGTCAGATGCCCATAACCATCGAGAACGTTCGGACATTAGCTGATTGGCTTGGTGAAGACGGTGCCTCCGCAGGCCTTGATCGTAGTCATTTGACAGTAAATGAACTTAGAGAGCTTGCAGCGCAAACCGGTAAAAAGCTACCGTCTAAGACGAGACGGAAGGATTTGGTAAATGAAATAGTATTTGGCGCAATCAAACGGATTGACTTGCCAATTGATGAACTGATGCGGCTAGGAGCCGAAGATCTTCTCGATTATTTCGAGACGAAACGTCCAAGCAGAAGCGAGCTTTTAAAAATATTGGGGGAGTTGGACTTTCACCCTGGAAGCGAGGCTCAAAAAAGCCTCTATAAATATGCCGCCCGGCAGATATCAGAAACGGGCATGTTTCAGCGTGTAGCGCGGAAGCCGCCCTCAACCTAACGGGTTAGGCGAGCGCCAATTCAAATCAAAATTCGCTCGACCTCCGCGAGGGGTGCCGCGCGTAGACGAACGGCGCGTGCTCAACGGCATGAGTCTACGTCCCAGGTCGTTGTCCACGTCGGCAGTCACCTCTGCCTCTGAATCAACGAGTCCTGACCCTACTTGTCTTTCCAGAATTCGGCCTGGAGTTGCGCCGCTTCATCGGCAAGCAGCGGGCCGACGACTTCGGTCGGACGCTGCCCAGCTTCGAAGACGATCCTGCAGGGCAGGTCGAGTGTGGGGTTCTCGACATGTGCGCCCGTCAACCGCTTGAGGTCATATTCGCTCTGCCCAAAGACGACCCGTCCGATGCCCGCCCAATAGATTGTCCCGGAGCACATCGCGCAAGGTTCGGCCGAAGTGTAGAGTGTGCAAGTGGCCAGCTTTTCGAGACTGAAATTCATCCCCGCCCACGAGGCCAGCAGCCTTTCGGCATGAGCGGTGCGGTCGTCTCCGCCGGCTTTGTAACCGTTGGGCTGCTCGCGCAACACATTGCCATCCTTGTCGGCGAGCAGCGAACCAAAGGGATGTTCGCCGGCATCGCGGGCCCTGCGCGCGACTTCGAACGCCTGACGGAGCAGGCGCTCATCATAAGGGCGCTGTGGCATCGGCAGATCCTCCGCCGCTTGACCATAGTGCCGAACAATCCGCCGACACAAGTCGGCGGCCTAAAACGCGCGCGTTCGACCGGCCTCATGCGACGCGCTTTCGGTTCTTGTTTTGATGCATGTCGCTATCGCAAAACCGCTGCACATTTTTGCGGTCTATGGAGCAAAAGCACCAACATAGACCAAGCACGCGGTAGCCCGTTCCCCTAGAATCCGGGAATGCCGAGAGTTGCCCCCATTGTCCGCTCCACCCGATACGAGCACGCGATAAACACGCCGGTCGCAAAGCGGGCGGAGATTTCCGGCGCAATCCGCTTCAATGGAGCGGGCCTGGCCCACCAGCTTCACCACATTGCTGTACTGCTCATCCTTGGGCTATCAGGGCGGACCCGGCGCTGATACCGGCATTGAAGCGAAAGCCAAACCGATTTGGCAGGGGCGAACTGTACCGGCTGATACTGATGAATGAAGCGGAAGGCAGCGCGACGAACAAAGAGACGGCGCGCCGCATCGTGCAGGCGAAGGGCTGGGACGTGTCGCTTGTCGAGCCGATCCGGCAATGCGTCAATTCCGCGAAGGTCTGGCGGAAGCGGAAGGCTAAAGGCATCGGTGGGCGTCAGGGGCGCGAAGAATTGGTCGAGGCGGCAGCGGGTTCTGGAAGTTTCACTTTAGAAAGCCCATATTTACGCGTACACACCAAAATGTAATGGTCTCTGATCACCTGCGTCGTTCGCGGGGAGGTTCTTAATGGTTTCTGTTTTCGACGTGGCAGCTTACATCCTTCATAGGCACGGCTCCATGACGACCATGAAGCTGCAAAAGCTTGTCTACTATGCGCAAGCTTGGTCCCTTGTATGGGATGAAGCCCCACTTTTTAGGGAGAAGATTCGGGCGTGGGCCAACGGTCCTGTTGTGCCAGAATTGTTCTTCTCTCACCAAGGCGATTTCGTCGTTAAGAGCGAACCCAAAGGGGACCGTAAGAAGCTTGATAGCACCCAAAAAGAGACGGTTGACGCCATTCTCAAACACTATGGTGGTCAATCCGGACAGTGGCTCAGCGTCTTGACGCATCGCGAAAAGCCTTGGCGGAAAGCTCGTGAGGGCTTGTCCGATGGTGAGCGCGGCAATGCCGAGATCACACTTGGCGCGATGGCAAATTATTACGGAAACATCTAGCCCGAGTGCCTTGGCGTGGCTAAAGCCAACCGAAAAATCCCAAAGCACGTTGTCAATCCAATTCCTGAGAAGGTCCCAAAATGGACCGAATCATTTATTGGCGGCGGCGAGCATCCATTGGCATGGCGTTTTAGTAGTTCGGACCCAGCCGGGCCTTTTGCATGGAGCGCGCTTGCGCCTCTCGAAAAGTTCAAAGAGGTCATCGAAAAGCTGCATGAGTTCGAAACGAAGTCGTGGCAGCAAATCATCGATGGCGGGTCTCATCCAATCGAAACCTATCGCTTAGAAAAATCCGCCCGAGATCGTCTTTCAGAGATCAAGCAAGATGATGTTGATGACTTGATGTCATTTCGCCTAAGTGGTGCAAATCGGGTCTGGTGCATCCAAAGCGGGCACATAATGCGGGTGCTTTGGTGGGACCCTGAACACCAAGTCTACATTGTTCCAAAGGATAGGGGCGACAGAGCTAAGCGCAATAAGAGGCGTTAAGCTCGATTCGAGTTGCCAGTATCCCGCCCAAACGCGGCTCACCGAATTATTGAGCGCGCCGCCGAGCAGGGCGTAAGCGTTGTCGCCATTTGACCGGCGACGGTGATCTTCAAACCATGCGGCGTGATTGGCGTACTGATAGAGGTAGCGGTGCGAAACGTGGTGATGCTGGCCAGCGACCATCCGGCGAAGGCGGCTGAAATAGCTACCCCACCATGTTGGTATGCTTGCCGTAGCCGCCGCTTTCCGAGTGGTTGATGCGGGTCGAAGCGTAATCCGCCTCTAGCGCGTGCCAATGGCTGGCCTCGTCCGCGAACAGCTTGGTACCGGCCAGCATACGAGCGCGGGCAATGTCCACGCCTTCGGCTTCACGATGACGGACGAACGTCAAGGTACGTCCAGCGCGCTCGCGCAGGGCGATGACAACGCGGCGGCGGTCTGATTGGTTTTCCTTTTGCGGCGGTCGTTGCGGTCCTCCACGCGGTTCTCAGGGCGCACGACGCCGCCGAAAAATGCGCCGTCGATCTCGACTTCGCCTTCAAGGGTTTCGTTCTTGGTTTCAGCCGACAGGGCTTCGCGCAGCTTGTGCGCCAGCACGAAGGCGGTTTTGTACTGCACGTCCAGATCGCGGGAGAACTGGACTGCCGACATGCCTGGTGCCTTGACGAACAGGCAGATCGCGGCCAACAAATCGACAAACGCCAGCTTACGCGAAGCGAAGATCGTGCCGGACGTGACGGAGAACTGCGCACCGCAAGCGTCGCACTTGAACTTGCGACGGGTCGAAATGTCGTAGTGATCCAGGCATCCGCATTTCGGGCAAACAGGCTCACCTTGCGTCGAAGACCAGCGAAGGCCCTTGAACGTGTCGTAAGTCTTTTCCTCGCCACCCTTGTAAATTTCTTTGAGGGAGAGGGAGCGGCTTTCGGCGGAAAGGAGGAAGTGCTGGGCTATTGTCATCATATCCGGGGATATTACTCACCGTATACGCGGGGCTGTATCGCCAAATATCAGGGATTATATCATCAAATACGATGATAATTTTTGAGGCGACGTCATGGCCCGTAAGGACGACCCGGCAACCGTCGAATACGAGACGAGGGCCAAGAACCTTTTGAAGTCTGAGTTGAAGCGAAGGGGTGACCTATGCCCAGTTCGCCGAAAGCTGGCGACTATGGACATTCACGAAACGGAGCGTAACCTGAACAACAAGATCAGCCGGGGGGATTCAGTGCGGCGTTCTTCCTACAATGTTTAGAGGCTATTGGCGCATCATCCTTGCGGGTCTCGCTGGAATAGCCCTTTTATGCCTAGGTTACGCCGGATATCAGCAACTCAATCACACCGAGCTGCAAAGCTATCCCGACTATGAATACCAGCCAGCCAGAGACCGAACCCCGCCAATCTCTGGCGAAGAACCCCCGATAACTGCCAAACCCTATCATCCCAATTGCAATGACCCAAAGAATGGGGATGACGCTGATCTCTGCGCGCAATGGGCGGCCGTGCAGGCCGTCGAGGAAAGCAATAGGCTTTCCCGAATATCGGTTAGAATTACCGCGCTCGAATTCGCCGCGCTTGTTGTTAGCCTGATCTTCACCGGTTGGGCCGCCTTCGCCGCCCAAAGCGCGGCGGTCGCTGCCCACAAAGTCATCGAACACGAAGAAGCGGGGGCGGCCGCCGAAGCCGATCGGTTCAACAAGCAATTTGAAGAAGCCAAGCGAAGTGCCGACGCTGCCTTCGAGGCAGTTGAGGTCGCCAGAGCCGCTAACGTCGCCTCTGTCAACGCCTCTAATGCCGCGAACGCGTTCGCCATTCGTCAGTTCGAGTCCAGTTTCAAGCCGTGGCTTAGCGTGAAGGTTGGCGGTCCATATCTCGACGAATCGAGATATCCCCTGAAGATGTTCGAAGAGGGTGAAGGCCCTAGATGGACGCGCATCCAAACGACAGTTGAGGTTAAAAACATTGGCGAGATGCCGGCGATTATCACTGGCTTTTACATTGGAGTAGAGAATTCTACTGACATCCAGATGGGCGGCCATGGCCGTAGCGAAGGATGGCACGAACTCAGCCGAGGGGAGTCGATTTTTCTGAATGAGAATTTCGGGAGTATGGCCATAGACCCATCCCTTGTCGCGATAGACCCGACTCTTGTCGAGGCTCATTGTGGCAGCTTCCATTTAACAGCCGACAATAGAGGCACGTTCTTCCGCGACTTTCCGCCCATTGTTGGTAGGATCGATTATGAGGACCCTCTTGGAAAGAAACGGCAGATGGGATTCGCTTTTCGCCCCGGAGCAGCATGGAGCAGAAATTTGATGCGATGGGGTGCCAAAGCCAAAAATTACGACAAAGAGATAGACTGATATTCTAAACATCAGCCAAATCCTTGGTGTTTTTGCTACATAAGGCCGCACTTTTGCGCGACATGCATCAGGCTCAGGACTCGTTGCGACTAGGGCGTTGAGCCAGCCAGATGCTGCCGATGACGAAAACGACGCCGGCGATCTGAGGCAAGGTCAGTGTCTGACCCAGGAATACCCATCCAAGCAGCACGGCGGTCACCGGGCTGAGGAATAGCAGCGATGACACCACTGCGGATTCCAGTCGCGCAATGCCCCGGAACCAGAGGACATAAGTCAGCGCCGCACCGATCAGGCCGAGCCACACCAGTCCAAGCAGGTTGGCCGCGGTCGGTAACGGGATGGGTGGTTCGAAAAGCAGGACCACCGGAACGAGAAGCAGACCACCGGCAGTCAGTTGCCATGCCGTAAAGGCGAGCAGCGATGCTGGCGGCTGCCACTTGCGGCTCAACACGCTTCCGAAGGCCATTGAGGCCGCCCCGGCGAGGCCGGCGGCAACGCCGGCCGCATCGAGCGTCGCGTTCGGGGTCAGCACCAGCAATGCAACACCGGCGATCCCGACAAGGGCGGCGACAATCGCCAACCGGCGGACAGGGCTGGCAAGCAGGGCAGCAGCGAGGAAAATCACAATCAATGGCTGGACCGACAGCACGGTCGCCGCGACCCCGCCCGGAAGCCGGTAGGCGGCGACAAACAACATGCTCAGGAAGATCGAGATGTTGAGGGCTCCGAGGACGAAACTGCGCAGCCACCAGATGCCCGTTGGCAGTTGCCGAACGATCGCCAGCAGCAGCAATCCGGCGGGCAAGGCACGCAGCACTGCGACCGTCATCGGCGAAAAGTTGGGCAGGAACTGCGTGGTGACGATATAGGTGCTGCCCCATATCGCGGGTGCAATGGCTGTAAGCAACAAATCGAAACGGCGCGTTTTCATAAGATCTCCAAAACTTCGACAAGAGGGCGGCGCGGCTTTTGCGGCCAGTTTCCGGGCGCGGCGCGGCCGACCGCGATGAGCATCACCGGCACTTCATTCAGTCCAAGGCCAAACTCGCGGGCCACGCCTTCGGCATCGAAGCCGGCCATCGGACCGGAGACGAAGCCCAGCGCTTCGGCCGCGAAAATCAGCGTCGCAGCGCCAAGCGTTGCCGAGCGCACGGCTTCGTCGCGGGCTGCCCGAGGATCGGCATATTGTGCGCGGGCGCCCTCCTGCCAGCCCGAAACCATATCCGCCGGCATGAAGCCGGCTTCGACGAAAGGACGCAGCCTTGCATCGAGGGCAGCGTGCTCGGGGAGTACGCCGCAGATGATGAAGGTGACCGCTGCTTCCTGCACCTTCACCTGGCCGTGGGCCACGCTGCGCAACCGCGCCTTTGCTTCCGGCGTCCGCACGGCGATGAAACGCCAATTCTGAAGGTTGTAGGCGCTTGGCGCGCGCGTTGCGAGACGTGCCAGTTCCTCGATCTCGGCATCCGTCAATGCATGCGAGGCATCGAACCGATTGGCCGACATGCGTCGCTCGATAAGGGATATTGCGGGGTTGGTCATCATGTCATTCCAAACCTGAGAAAGTCGTTCGGAAAGCAGATAGACAATTTACCAAGGAGCGATAATATGCAACAATTGAAAGACATTGTTTACCGGAAGAGAATGGTGAGATGGATCGCCTGACTGCGTTGCAGGTTTTCCGCCATGTGGCGGAACTGAACAGCTTTGCCGAAGCCGGACGGCGGCTCGGTCTCTCTCCTCCCGCGATCAGCAAGAACATCGCCGAACTGGAGGCGCATCTGGGGGTGCGGCTCATCAACCGGACAACGCGGCGCATGGCGCTGACCGAAGAGGGCAGGATCTACCTGGAGCATGTCACGCAGGGGCTCGATGCGCTGGCCAGGGCCGACCAGGTGCTCGGCCCGATCAAGACGGCGCCGAGCGGCACGTTGCGGGTCAGCGCGCCGATGACTGTCACGTTGACGCGGCTTTCGGCTGCCATGCCCGCGTTTCTATCGCGCTATCCCGATTTGAAGCTCGATCTGCACCTTGACGACAGGCGCGTCGATATCGTGCGGGAGGGATTTGACCTTGCCATTCGCGGCAGCGACAATCTCGAGGATTCCAGCCTGGTCGCCCGAAAGCTTGCGATCATGCCGCATGTGATTTGCGCAGCTCCGTCCTATTTCGAGAAGCACGGCCGGCCCAAAACGCCCGCCGATTTGAAGGCGGCCAATTGCATCCGGTTCAGCCTCTCGGGGCATGCGGACATATGGGAGTTCCGCAAGGACGGCCGAGCCGAGCGGATCGCCATCGACGGACGATATTCGGTCTCGTCAAGCCTTGCCGTGCGCGATGCGCTGCGCGCCGGCTTCGGCGTCAGCCTGATCCCCTATCTCTATGTCGAAAGCGACCTGAAAGCAGGCCGGCTGCAATCGGCTCTGGATGACTGGGACAAGGTCGAAACCACGCTCTACGCGGTCTATCCGGCACGCCAGCATCTCGCCCCGAAAATCCGCGTCTTCCTTGATTTCCTGATCGAGGAATTCAGTCGGGACAAAGAGAAGCCGTTCGTGCCTCCCCGGCGTGAACGCTCGGCAAAGCGCGGTGTCGGCGAGGCGACGGATGCGGAAAATCAAGCTGAGATATTGCCGGCGATTTCATCTCCTTGACACGCCTCCAAATCCGGACTTTGTGGAGCCATGCAGGACGCGAAGCCGAATAAGGGAAAGACAGCGGCCGAGGCGTTCGCCGAACGCACGAGCGGTATCCGCCGGGCCGATGCGGCGCGCATGCCGGGCTCGAGCGTGCATGCGTCGCTCGCCAACGAAATCGGGCTGAGGATCGTGCGCGGCGATTATCCGCCGGGAACCATCCTGCCCAACGAAGCCAAATGGTCCGAGACCTTCGACGTCAGCCGCTCGGCGGTGCGCGAAGCCATAAAAATGCTGATGGCGAAGAGCTTGCTGTCGTCACGTCCCAAAATCGGCAGCTGGGTCGAGCCGAAGGAACGCTGGAACCTGCTCGATCGCGACGTGCTGGCCTGGTATGCGACCTCGCCGGACCGCGAGGTGTTCCTCCGGACGGTGCAGGAGTTCCGCCACATCATCGAGCCGGAGGCCAGCGCTTTTGCCGCCATGCGGCGCACCGACGAGCAGATGGCCGAGATCAGCCAGGCCTGCCGCGAGATGGGCGAGGCGACCAACCTGCAGGAGCGGACGCGCGCCGACACGCGTTTTCATCTCGCCATCCTGCGCGCCTCGGGCAACGATCTGCTGGTGCCGCTCGGCGTGCTGATCGAATCAGCATTCGATCATCTATTTGCTTATACCACGCGGGAACTCGACGATTTGCAGCATGCGCAGAGGCTGCATGAGGCAATCGAGAAGAGCATCCGCCTGCAGCGGCCGGACGCGGCGCGCAATGCGGTGCGCAAGCTGCTGGCCAATACCGACAGCGTCATCAAGTCCAGATAGCGCCGTTCGGCTACAGGTGGAGTGCTCAGTCGAAGGGTGCGGTCGCGAGATGCCGCCGGGTCAGCCCGATCAGCAGCGCCTGGTCGCGGGCGGCGTGTTCGGCTGGGTTGACGACCGCATCGCCATTGACGATCGCTGCCCAGAAGCCACGCATCTCTTCGACGAAGGCTTCGGCGTAACCGGCACGCAAATCTTTCTTCGACAGCGTGTGACCGTCCGAGGTCGTCACCGTCAGCCGGGTCGGATGATGGTTGAGCCAGGGCGAGGGGAATTCGAGCTCGAGGCTGGCATCGTCGAAGAACAGCGTGATCCGCTCCTTGTAGTCGGCGAGCTTGGGTACGGTGAGATGCGTCATGGTCCACAGCGCCTGCCCATCCAGCAGCTTGACGGCGCCCTGGCCGCCGTCGCCATTGGCAAAGATCTGCGCGCCGACGACCTCGCCGTCCGGCACGCCGAGCGCGTCGAGCAGGCCGTGGACGGCATTGACGTCGTGAATCAAGGCCGAGCTGTAAGCACCGGTAAATCCACGGAAAGCGAGGTCGGTCCCGGGAACACCGATGGCGTCTTCGACCTGGCGCTTCTGCTTGGCCGCGACAGCGGCGATCATGTCTTTTGGGATATCGGTACCGCGCCTGTAGGGCTGATGGGCGATGAACGGCCAGGCGTCGGGATCGTTCACTTCCACCGAGACCGCGCGCAGCGTGCTTGATGTTCCAGGCAGCGAAGCGAGCGCCAGCCGGTAATTCGGGTCGAAGCGCTTCATGTAGCCGACCTGAACGATTTTCCTGGCGGCATCGCGCGCGGCAACGATCTCCAGGATTTCCGCCAGCGAATAGCAGAGCGGCTTTTCGCAAAAGACATGCAGGCCGCGCGCCAGCGTCGCCAGCACCTGTTCGTGATGTAGCGGGTCCGGCGAGCCGATCACCACCGCGTCGAGGCGTTGGTCGAAGAGCTGGTCGATCGTTTCGAAATTGGCAACGCCATGGGTGTCGGTGACGAATTGCCGCGAAATCCTCGAGGGATCGGCGACGCCGACGACCTCGAACAATTCGCCGAGGCGCAGCAGATTGGGGATATGCTCGACCTGCGAGATCATGCCGGCGCCGACGACCCCGACGCGTATCCTGCTCATTGGATCATTCCCCGCGATGTCGTTTGTCAGCTCAAGGCGCCGCAGGCGGCCGGTTGCCGATCTGGGCGAGCAGGCCGGCAATCTCCGCCTCGACCGCTCTCAAATCCTCGCCGCCCGACATGATCGAGATGACCTCGTCGCGCGAAATCTCGGACTTGGCGTAGGTGCCGCGATTGCGGCCGCGGTTGAGCAGCGTGAAGGTGTCGCCGACCGGATAGGCATGGTGGATGTTGTGGCTGATGAAGATCACGGCCAAACCCCGCATGCGTGCTTCGATGATGAACTTCAGCACCATCGCCGCCTGGTGGACGCCGAGTGCGGACGTCGGCTCGTCGAGGATCAGCACGCGCGCGCCAAAATGCACGGCGCGGGCGATCGCCACCGACTGGCGCTCGCCGCCCGACAGCGTGCCGACGGCCTGCGTCGGATCGCGCACGTCGATGCCGATATCGGCCATCGCCTGCCTGGCGATGGTGTTGGCGCGCTCTTTGTCGATGCGCGAGAAGGGCAGGCTGCTTTTGGTCGGCTCGCGGCCGAGGAAGAAGTTACGGGTGATCGACATCAGCGAGATCATGCCGAGGTCCTGGAACACCGTTGCCACGCCGAGCTCCTGCGCGTCGCGCGGGCTGCGGAAGGTGACCGGCTTGCCGTCGACCAGGATTTCGCCCTTGCTCGGCCGATAGACGCCGGACAGGACCTTGATCAGCGTCGACTTGCCGGCGCCGTTATCGCCGAGCAGGCAGTGGACCTCGCCCGGATAGACCTTGATGTCGATGTCCTGGAGGGCGCGCACCGAGCCGAAATTGACGCTGACGCCGCGCAGTTCCATTGCCGGTTCGGTCATTTGGGCCGGTTCGGTCATTTGGGCCGGTTCGGTCATTTGCCACCTCCGCGGCCGAGCGCCTTCAGCCTGATGTAGTTGTTGACCAGCACGGCCATCAGGATGACGATGCCGAGGAAGACCTTGAACCAGTCGGTGTCGATGCCGGTGTAGAAGATGCCCATCTGCACCAGCCCGAAGATCAGCGCGCCGAACAGCACGCCATAGACGGTGCCGTAGCCGCCGGTGAGCAGCACGCCGCCGATGACGGCGGCGATGATCGCCTCGAATTCCTTGAGCAGGCCGCGCGTGGTGTCGGCGGAGCCCGCCTCCATCACCTGGATGGTGGCAAGCAGCGTCGCCGCGCAGGCGGTGTAGACGAACAGGCTGATCTTGACGCGATCGACCGGCACGCCGACGTTGCGGGCTGCAATCAGGTCGCCGCCGGTGGCGAAGATCCAGTTGCCGTATTTCGTCTGGGTGAGCACATAGCCGGCCAGCGCCGTCAGGCCGAGCCACCAGACGATCGACATCGGAATGCCGGCGACGAACGGAATGCCGTCGCTGCGGGTGGCGATCCAGCCTTGCGCGCCCATCCAGTGGAACAGGCCGGTGAGCAGATGGCCGTTGAACAGGCCAGCCGTCGCCGGGTCCGGCGCGCCTTCGAGGATGTAGGGAATTTGGGTCCGGCCGGTGACGGCGCGGGTGATGCCGATCGACAGTCCGCGCAGGATATAGAGCGTGGCGAGCGTGACGATGAAGGAGGGCAGGCGCGTCTTCACCACGATCAGGCCGTTGAGATAGCCGGTGAGGATGGCAACGGCGAAGGCACAGGCGATGCCACCCCATAGCGGCAGGCCCCAGTACTTCACCGTCAGCCCGATGACGACGCCGGCGAAGCCGACCATGGAGCCGACCGAAAGGTCGAACTCGCCGGCGATGATGAGGAGTGCTGCCGCGGTGGCGACGATGCCGAGCTCCGCCGACAGCGTCAGGAAAGTCATCGATCCCTGCAGCGAATAGAGGTTTGCCGCACCCGGCAGCAGCGCAAAGATGATGATCGTCGCAAGCAGCCCACCGGCGGCACCGGCTTCCGGCCGGCGCAGCCACTGGGTCAGCTTGCCGGTGCTGGCCAGCCGCTCGTCGGCGCCGGCAGCCCGCTTCGACGTCATGCCGAAGCGGTCGGTCGCCTTCAGTTCGCCCGGAGGTATCGCCTTGTCTTCCACGACCGCCATTAGGCTCTCCAATCGCTCAATTCGCAATCTAGGTCACGGATGGATCGGGAGAGCGCTTGGCGCATTCTCCCGTTCCGCCGGAGCGCTTGCCTAGCGGATGCCCTGTTTGGCGAGCGCCAGGATCGCCTTGGCTTTTTCCGGCGAGTCTATGAACAGCGGTCCGGTGTAGGCGTTGTTCTGCGGCCAGAAGCCGTGCGTCGCCTGCTCGACCAGATAGATCACCGGCAGATAGCCCATCAGATATTGCTGGGCGTCCATGCCGAAGCCCATTTCGCCGGCGACGACAGAATCGAGAACCTCCGGGCTGATGTCGAATGTGTAGAGCTTGAGCTTGCCGAACAGTTCCTTGTCGCGGAACAGCGGGATCAGCGGGTTGGCGGCGGTGGCGCCGAGCGCAAAGACGGCCTGCGTGTCGGGATGCGCCGACAGATAGGCCTCGGTACGGCGCTGGACGTCGGCGGGATCCGGCGCCACGGCCAGAACCTCGGTGCCGCCGCCGGAGGGCTTCAGCCCGTCATTGAGGCCCTGGCAGCGCTGGTCGAGGCTGACATTGCCGACCTCGTGGTTGATGCAGACGACCTTGAGCGTGCCTTCCTTGGCCAGCCGCTCGCCGGCCTTCTTGCCGGAATCATATTCGGAAACGGTGCCGACATAGAGCGTCGTGCCGAGCTCGGCGCCTTCCTTTTCGCCGGAATCCAGAACCACCATGGGAATATTGGCGGCAAGCCCGGATTTGACCGATTTGCCGAGCGCATTGGCGTCGGCGATGGAGACGGCAATACCGTCCGGCTTGGTGGCGATGGCGGCGTCGAGAAGCCGGGCCTGCTCGACCACGTCGAAGACCTGCGGCGCGTAATATTCGACCTTGGCGCCGGTAAGGGCGGCCGCGTCATCGACGCCGCGCTTGACCACCGACCAATAGGGATCGGACGCCGACCCATGCACCACGAAGGTGATGCGGACGTCCTTCGGATCCTTGAGCCCCGCGGCATGCGCAATGCCTGTCATCAGGCCCGCCGAAACGAAGGCGCCCAATGCCACTTTCAGAAGAGTTTTCATCTTATTCTCCCATTTGTCGTTGCAGTTCCAATCCCTCTGGCGCCGTTTTCCGGCCGCGACGATCGGCTCACGTTGCGGATCGGGTGGCCGCTTTGCGGGCCTTTGCCGACGCCAATCGCTGTTCGCCCGCGGTGTTGCCGCGGGTTGATGATCGCCCGGCCGAGAGCGCTGCGCGAAGCTCCTCGCGCAACGGCTTCATGCCGATGACGTCGATCGGCTGTGCGGCGAGCCAGTCGCGAAAGCCCTGGTCTCGGAACAGCTCGTACTCTTCGGTGCGAATATAGGCGGAGCGCGGCTCGATCAGCTCGAGTTCACCGGGCGCGTTGCAATGCAGGCAAAAGAAGGTCAGGCCGTCGCGCACGCCGTCGATGAGCGCCTGGTAAGCCGGCTCGATCGGCCTGGAGCGCGGCCGGCCCCAGGTCGTCTGGATGGCGGCGTCGAAAATGGCAAAGCCGCCGGCGCGGGCCAGCGCCACGCCGCGCTGGAACGCCTCCTCGGTGACGCCGACCAGATTGTCGTTGGGGGAATAGGCGGACAGGGTCTTGGTCAGCAGCACGGGCAGCTGATATTCGAGCCCGAGCTTGATGTAGATGTTGCAGAATTCCGGCGACAATGCCGCGCCCATATGCGCGTCGAGATGGGTGACGTCGATGCCGGCGCGATAGGCGGTGTCGATCTGGGCGCGAAGCTCGGCCTCGACCGCCTGCGGCACCGCCTTGCGGCGCGTGGTCGCCACATCGGGCCAGAAGAAGCCGAACTCGTCGGTCAAGCCGGCCGCCCGCGACGGCGCGGTCAACGGCCGCCATTTGTAATGCTGCTTCTCGCTGTTCAGCGTCAGGTGGACGCCAAGGTCGAGGCCAGGGTTGGCGGCGGCGCTTTCGGCCATTTCGAGGAACCACGGGCATGGCACCATCACCGCGCCGGAACTGCAGACGCCCAGCCCGCTCAATTCGAGGAAGGCGCTGTTGGCGCCGTGGCACATGCCGACATCGTCCTCGTGGAGCACGATCCGTTTGCTGGAGCCGGCGGCGTTCACGACCGGCCGCCTTCCCGCCGGCGCGCCGGTTTCGAGGGTCTTCCAAAGTGTGTCCCGTATTTCATGGAACCAACCGTTTGCCCAACTGGCCGGAATGGAACGCCGAAACCTGCCGTTCCGACAGGGCCACTTTGGCGAATTCGGATGGGTACGATTTGCCTGCCGGCTGAGACACTTAGCTGCCGATTCCCCAATCACGGTTCAAAACCAGTCATAGGAACCGTCTTTCGGGCGCAGATGGCTTGGTCGAATAGCGGCGGAGTGGTTCTTTCAAACTGTGCCGACAAGCCTACAGCTGTCCACACCATCAAGCGACCACATTATCAAGTGACCCACACTATCAAGTGACTGGAGGCCTGTCATGTACACCGCCGGCGAAGAGGAAATCGAAGCCATTGCCAGGGTGATCCGCTCGGGCGCGCTGTTTCGTTACGGCAAGGACAGCGAATGCGACCGCTTCGAGGCCCGCTATGCGCAGCATCTTGGCGTCGAGCATTTCGCGCTGGCCGCCAGCGGCACCTATGGGCTCGCCGCCGGCCTGATCGGCCTCGGCATCGGCCCGGGGGACGAGGTGCTGGTGCCGGCGCACACCTATATGGCGACAGCGACCGCGGTGCTGTCGGTAGGGGCCATTCCCGTCATCGTCGACATCGACGAGAGCCTGACCATCGATCCCATCGCCTTGCGCGATGCCATCGGGCCGCGCACCAGGGCGGTCATCCCGGTGCATATGTGGGGCGCGGCCTGCAACATGAATGCGATCATGGACATTGCTGCCAAGCGCGGCTTGCTGGTGCTGGAGGATGTCTGCCAAGGCATCGGCGGCGGCTATGAGGGCCGCAAGCTCGGCTCGATCGGCCATGCCGGCGCTTATTCCTTCAACTACTTCAAGAACATGACCTCGGGCGAGGGCGGCGGCATCGCCACCAGCGACCCGAAAGTGGCGGAGCGGGCGCGCTGCGCCATCGACCCTTGCCATTTCTACTGGCAGGGCAGAAGCGACAGCATCAAACCCTTCGCCGGCATCGGCGCGCGTGCTTCCGAACTGATGGGGGCGATGCTCAACGTCCAACTCGACCGGCTGGACGGCATCATCGAGGCGATGCGGGCCGAGAAGAAGACGGTGCTGGCCGGTACCCGCCACCTTAGCAATCTTGGGCTGACGCCGTCGCCGATGAACAGCGCGGACGACGATTGTGCCGCACAGGTGATGTACCTGCTGCCGAGTGAGCAGGCGGCGCAGACTTTTTCGAAGACCATTCCGAGCGTCGTTGCCGGCAAAACCGGCCGTCACAATTTCACCCAGTGGGACCAGGTGCTGATGCATGAAGGCGCGCATCATCCGGCGCTCAATCCTTACGCACTGCCCGAGAACCAGGGCCTGCGGCTGGATTATTCCGACGATCTCGGCAAGCGCTCGCTCGATATCCTCAACCGCACCGTGATGGTCGCCATGAACCCAGCGCACAGCGATACCGACATTCAGGACATGATCCACAACATCGACGCGGCGGCGCGGGTGGCGCTGGAGAATGCTTCGCTCGATGATATCGAATTGCGCAAGGCGTCACCGGTTGATCTGCAGAAGTTCGACAGTGTGAACTAGACCAGATCCGGCGCGGTTTGCTACCCTGCGGCCGAGCTCCTTGTCCGGTGGCCGGCCGAGGATTCCGGCCGGCATAACCGGTCGCCAAAAAATCCGCAGGCCCGTGTCGGATAGGCCGGGCTCCGCTCGTCCTAGGGGGCATCGATCACCAACACGGAGGATTAACGATATGCCCGGCACCGTACGGCTGCACCGCGTTCTGACAACCAGCCCGGAGAAAGTCTACCGCGCGTTCCTCGAAGCGGATGCACTTGCGAAATGGCTTCCGCCGAACGGCTTCACCTGCACGGTTCATCACTTCGAGGCGAAAGTCGGCGGTACGTTCAAAATGTCCTTCCGCAACTTCACCACCGGCGACAGCCACTCGTTCGGCGGCGAATATGTCGAGCTCGTGCCCAATAAGCAACTGCGTTACACCGACCGGTTCGACGACCCCAACCTGGCCGGCGAGATCGAGGTGACCGTGACATTGAAGAAAGTGTCGGTCGGCACCGAAGTGAATATCACGCAGGCAGGTATTCCAGACGCCATCCCGGTTGAGGCCTGCTATCTCGGCTGGCAGGAGTCGCTGCGAAATCTGGCGAAGCTCGTTGAACCCGAGATCAACCAGTAAGATAAAGCGCTGCCCTGGCGGGTCGGCGTCGCTAACCGGAAACCCAGGGATGACGCCGTTCTTCCCACCCAACATGCGCCGGGGCCGGAAAGGCGGGATCGGCGAAGCAGCCGACCGCGACGGCGATCCATTCAGGCTTTCGCTCGGGCTCCCAGAAGACGCTCGAGCCGCAGCCCGGGCAGAAATGGAAAGTGACGTGATGGCCGCTCCGAGCCGATCGCCTGTAGGTACTGGCGTCGCCTTCGGCTTCTACCTTGTCGCGCGCAAAGAAGGCCGCGACGCCGTACATGCTGCCGGTCCGCTTCTGGCAGTCGAGGCAGTGGCACTGTGCAACCAGTTGCGGCTCTTCGTTACAGGAGATCCTCAGTTGCCCGCAGGCACAGGATGCGGTTCTCATGGCAATCCTCATGATTCAGATGAATGCGTTGCCCGCCCATACCGGCGGTTGGCATGCTTCTAGTTTTCGGGGAGGTTCGGCCTTGGAAAGCGCTCTTTGCGCGAACGCCAAAAAACATGGACCGATGCCTATACGCCTAATCACGGCGGGCGATTGATTCAACCCCGCGGTGAACGAGATGGAGAGCCTGGCTCTAGCTTCTATCCAACCTCAAGAACGCGGCGCGCAACGCCAGCACGGCGCGCAAGATCTGGCGTTCGTCCATTGCCGCATAGCCGAGCAGCAGGCCGTGCTCGGGTTCAGTAGAGTGGTAGTTGATCGAGATGCCCTGGACGTCGAGCCCCTCCTTGAGGGCGGCGGCGACCACGTCGCTGTCCTTATAGGGCCTGACGAAGCTCGCCAGCAGTTGCATGCCGGAATCGTTTTCCGTGACGGTCAGCCATTCGGCCAGATGCTCCTGGCACAGCTTGACGAAGTTCGCCTGCCGGCGCGCATAGAGCCGGCGCATGCGCTTGAGGTGCGTGGCGAAATAGCCCTGGGTGATGAAGTCGTTGACCGTTGCCTGCAGGATCAGCGGCGCGAACTGACCGGTGATGCTCACCGCCCGATCGAAGGGCACCGACAATTCGCGCGGCACGATCAGATAGCCGATGCGCAGCGCCGGGATCAGCGTCTTGCCGAAGCTGCCGATATAGACGACGCGGTCGGCATGATCGAGCCCGCGCAGCGCCGGCACCGGCCGGCCGCGGAACCGGTATTCGCCGTCATAGTCATCCTCGACGATCCAGGCGCCGTTGCGTTCGGCGATGTCGAGCAACTGCAATCGCTCCTCGATGCGCATGATTGTGCCGAACGGCCATTGGCAGGATGGCGTCACATAGATCAGTCGCGGCGGCGGCAGCTCCGGATCGGCAAGATGCCAGCCGCGCCGGTCGACCTTCAACGGTGCCAGCCTGGCACCGCTGGCGAGAAAGGCGCTCTTGGCGCCGAGATAGCCGGGCTCCTCCATCCAGACATGGTCGCCTTCGTCCATCAGCACGCGCGAGACGAGATCGAGTGCCGCCTGCGCACCGGTGACGATGATCACCTGGTCGGCGGTGCAGCTGATGCCGCGCGACAGGCCGATGGTCGAGGCAATGGCCTGACGCAGGCCGGGGTGGCCGGCGAAGGAGAGATAACCAAGCAGGCTCTCGTCGCGGCTGCGTGCATTGCGCACCAGAAGGCTTGACCAGATGGTGAACGGAAACGATGCCGTTTCAGGCACGCCGGGATGGAAATTGATGACGCCGGCATTGCGTGGCGGTTGCGGGCCGTTGACGATGGTCTGGCCACGCCGCGACAGCTTTTGCGGCGCTGCCAGTCCGGCGCGCAGGGATGCTAAGGGGCGGTTCTGCTGGATCGGCGCCACCCAGGTGCCCGATCCGGCACGCGCCTCGATAAAACCTTCGGCAAGGAGCTGGTCATAGGCGGCGATGACGGTGTTGCGCCCGACCTTCAGATCTTCGGCCAGCGAGCGCGTCGACGGCAGCAGCGTGTTCTGCGGGATCTGGCCGTCAAGGATGAAGCGTCGCAAGGCGCCGTAGATCTGACGATGCATCGGTTCTTCCGAAGCGCGGTAGACCGACATGATGTCGAGGGAAAGGCGCATGTGGTCAGCCACGGCACTATCCCCCGACGAACCGGGCGGCGCGGGCGATCTTTTCCTCGTTGAGCCGACAGACGGTATCAAGCACCAGTCGCCTGGTTTCGGGGTGGACCTCTCGGCTGTTCTTCAGCGCGCGATGCACGGTGGCGGCGCCAAGTTCCGCCTTCTCGGCAATCTCCCGGATGGTGCAAAGCCGTTCCATGCCAAGCGCAGCTTCGAAAGCCATGTCGCTCCTCCTCGGTTGCATCAAGGCACGGCTTTCGGCCGGCCTCAAGCTTGAAAGTCCGGGCTTGAAATCCAGAGCCGGGTTTCTGCGATCCGCGCCGCGCAGGGAGCAAGGCGGCGCGGATCGCCGGGCGCTTTCGCTTCGCTAACCCCATCGAGGCACGCGCCCATTGTGTTCCCCCGGCTCGCGAGTGCAGGCCGGTCAGTTTACCTGCCGCGTCGCCACTTCGAAGCCGACCTCGCGGGCGGTGGCGAGCAGCGAGAAATAGCCCTTGCTGGCATAGGTCAGCGGATGCGCCTTGGCCGGATCCTGCTCGGCTTCGACAACGAGCCAGCCTTCATAGCCGCGCGCGGCGAGGGGCTTCAGCAATGACAGGAAATCGACCGAGCCGTCGCCGGGCACGGTAAAAATGCCGTCCATTACCGCCGCCATGAAGCTCATGTCCCCGCGGCGTGCCCGTTCCAGCACCGCCCTGCGAACGTCCTTGCAATGGAAATGCACGATACGGTCGAGATGCCGTTGCAGCAGCGATTGCGGGTCGCCGCCCGAAAACAGGCAGTGGCCGGTATCGAACAAAAGGCCGACGCTTCGGCCCGTCGCCGCCATCAGCCTGTCGACTTCATCGTCCGTCTCGACGATGGTGCCCATGTGGTGGTGGAAGGCCATGCCGACCCCGAATGCGGCCATGCGGTCGGCGAGGGCGGTCAGTTTCTCGCCATAGGACGGCCAGTCCCTGTCGGCGAGGCGCGGACGCTCGGAGATCGGTGCGAAAATGCCGTCATGGCGACCGCGCGAGGTGTCGGCGTAGACGACGATCCTGGCGCCAAGGTCGCCCAACAGCTGAAGATGTGGGGTGATCGCCGCGAATTCCTCGTCGACCGTGCGGTCGAGAATGCGGCCATCATACCAGCCGGAGACGAGTTCCAGGCCATAGGAGGACAGGAGCGGCCCAAGCACTTCAGCCTGGCGCGGAAATTTGCCGCCGAGTTCGGTGCCGCGGTAGCCGGCCAGCGCCGTTTCCGACAGGCAAGTCTCCAAGGACGTATCCCCGCCAAGCGCCGGAACGTCGTCATTGCTCCAGCTGATGGGATTGATGCCGATCTTGACCGTCATGACGCCAGGCTTTTGCGGGCTTGGGAATATAAGCCGAGCCTGCAGACTGGCGACAAAGAGGCCCTGTCACTAGGTCCAGTTCAGCCGAATTTGGCAGAACCAATTAATGGTGACCGATTCTAGTCTTCCTTTGGGCGGCCAAAAAGGACGCGCAGTTCATCTTTGGCGTCCTCCAGCACTTTCTTCTGCGCCGCCGGCAGGTTCTTGCCGGCGCGGTTGATGTAGAAATTCAGCATCGACATGGCGGATTGAAACGGCCCTGCCTTGCGTCGGTCGCTGTGCTCGGCCGATCGCTTCAAAGAGGCGGCGATCTTCTTGGGATCGTGGGATTCGAAGATGTGTTCCTCGAGGTCCAGCGCGTCACTGTGCTCGGTGACGTCGGCGGACCATTTCCGTTGCGCGGTCATGGCAAACTCCTTCCACTAGGTCGTTGCCGGGAAAACGCCTTATGGCGCACCCCTGTTCCACTTCGGCCCGAATCCCTGGAGCCACGGATTTGCCTGTCGTGGCGCTGCTCGGCGATGCGAATGCGCCGATAGTGGTCAGAACCGCCGATTCAAGAACTGCGGACAGGAAAAGCTCTTGACCCCAATCGTCTCAAGCCAGGCAGAAAGTTCCGGCATCGACAGTGCCTATGCCTGGATACGGCTGGGCATCTCGATGCTGCTGGCAACGATCGGCGGGGTCGGCATGTGGGCGGTGGTCGTGGTGCTGCCTGCCGTGCAGGCAGAATTCGGCGTCGATCGCGCCGCTGCCTCGATGCCCTACACCGCGACCATGGTCGGCTTTGCCGCCGGCAATGTGCTGTTCGGCCGCGCCATCGACCGCATGGGGTATTGGATACCGGCGCTGATTGCCGCGATTACACTTGGCGCCGGCTTTGTGCTGGCGTCGTTGACCAGTTCGATCCTGCAGTTCACCCTCGTCCAGGGCCTGTTGATCGGCGTTGGCTCGTCGGCGATCTTCGGGCCGCTGATCGCCGACATCTCGCACTGGTTCAACCGGCGCCGCGGCGTCGCGGTGACGGCTGCCGCATCCGGCAACTATCTCGCCGGAGCGATCTGGCCGACGGCGATGCCCTATGTCATGCAGGCGCAAGGCTGGCGCTTCACCTATGCCGCGATCGGCGCCGTCTGCCTGGTCACCATGCTGCCGCTGATCCTGCTGCTCCGGCGCGGCGCACCGCCCCAGGCGGCTCCGGGATCGCCGGGGAGCCGCGTGGTGCAGCCGATCTCACTGTCGCCGGCGGCCTTGCAGGCGCTGCTCATCGTCGCCGGGCTCGGCTGCTGCGTGGCGATGTCGATGCCGCAAGTCCATATCGTCGCCTATTGTATGGATCTCGGCTACGGCGTGGGGCATGGCGCCGATATGCTGTCGATCATGCTGGCGGCGGGCGTCGTCAGCCGGCTTGGCTCGGGTTTCCTTGCCGATCGCATCGGCGGCGTGAAAACCCTGCTGATCGGCTCGGTGCTGCAATGCCTGTCGCTGTTGTTCTATATCCCGTTCGACGGGCTTGCCTCGCTTTATGTCGTCTCGCTGGTCTTCGGCCTGTCGCAAGGCGGCATCGTGCCCTGTTATGCGATCATCGTGCGCGAATATATGCCAGCCAAGGAGGCTGGCCAGCGCGTCGGCATCGTCATGATGGCGACCATCTTCGGCATGGCGATCGGCGGCTGGATGTCGGGCTGGATCTACGATCTGACCGGCTCCTATGCCGCCGCGTTCCTCAACGGCATAGCCTGGAACCTGCTGAATATTTTGGCCATGGTGCTGCTGCTGTGGAAGGCCCGGCGCAGCGCTGCTGTGGCGGCCTGAAGCACAGCGGTACGGATACAGTCTCTCCGGCCGTCGCTTGACAACAGCCGAAGGCTGCGCGACGCCAGACAAGGTGTGGCAACGGGCCAGTTTGGCATGGCAGCAGTTTCAAAAACGCTGAACATCGTTTCACGGTCGCGTGTGGGCGGTTGCCCGGCGTCCGGACGAGTACGGTGATCAAGCCGCGCTCGCGCCGCGGCGGCGGCCGCCCGACCATCGCCGATGTCGCCCGCAAGGCCGGCGTCGGCGCCATTACCGTATCGCGCGCCCTGCGTGAGCCGGGGCGTGTCTCGGAAGATCTGCGCCGCCAGATCGAGTCGGCCGTGAACGAGCTCGGCTATGTGCCCGACCCGAATGCGCGGGCGCTGGCTTCGGCGCGCGCCGAGGTCTTTGGCGTTCTGGTGCCGTCGCTTACCAACAACGTCTTTGCCGAAGTGGTGCGCGGCATCTACGACAGCCTGTCGGACGGCCCTTTCCGGATTCAGCTCGGCAACACCCACTATTCCGGCCTCGAGGAAGAGCGGCTGCTGCAGGTGTTTGGCCCGCAACGCCCGGCGGCGCTGATCGTGGCCGGCATCGACCAGACGCTGGCCTCGCGAAAACTGCTGGAAACGGCCGGCTGTCCGGTGGTGCAGGTGATGGAGACCGGGCCCGATCCGGTCGACATGATGGTCGGCTTCTCGCATTTCGAAGGCGGCAAGGCGGCTGCGGAACATCTGATCGAGGCAGGCTATCGCCGGATCGGCTTCATCGGTGCGCGCATGGATCCGCGTTCGCAGCGGCGGCTTGCCGGCTATCGCGCGGCGATGGAGGCGGCCGGCCTGTTCGATCCGAGGCTCACCACCACGACACCGGTGCCCTCCAGCGTCACCCTCGGCCGCGAATTGTTCCGCGACGCGCTCGCCAAGGTGCCGAGCCTCGATGGGGTGTTCTGTAACAATGACGATATCGCTCTTGGCGTGCTGTTCGAATGCCACCGCGCTTCGATCGCCGTACCGAAGACGATCGGCATCGCCGGCTTCAACGATCTTGACATGATGGAGGTGGCTTTTCCGTCGGTCACCAGCGTTCGGACGTATCGCTACGAGATCGGCCGGCGGGCGGTCGCCATGGCGCTTGCGGCTATCGAAGGCAACAGGCCGGAGCAGCGGGTCGTCGACCTCGGCTTTGAACTCAAGCGGCGTGAAAGCACGGCGCGCTGAAGGCTCGAAGAAGGGGTCCGTCGATCCGGTAGTATTCGAGCACCATCGCGATGCGCCGAGACCGGAGGTGTTCGAGGAACTGAGTAGGTCTCGGACACCTACGCAGGCCAGGGTCCATGAACATCTGGGCGACTTCCTATGGGAAAATCCGGAGGCCGAACTGCTTCATTGAGGCGCATGGTTCTCCAGACGGCAAGATCGTTCTTGGCCCAGTTTTCCACAATCTGGCGGTCTTCATCGGAAAGAAGGAGCGCAAGGCTCGCCAGTACATCGAATACGCCAGCTGAATAGCCACGCCGGTACATGTGTTCCAGTTTTGGATCAATATGTCCGTCCATCATTGGCTCCCCACATCCAGCGTTGTTCTGCGCAAAGCGACGAAACAGTAATGCGTTTCATAGACGCTGTCGCCGTTTTTGGATGCAACGATCGACGGGTGGCGCCGCGGGTCGTCGACCTCGGCTTCGAACTCAAGCGACGTGAGAGCACGGCGCGCTGAAGCGAGCTTCGACGCAATGGCGCTTTACACTACGTCATGGTAGCGCTACCAGTTATCGCCGGGCGGTACTTCGCTCAGAAGATGGGGGCTGTTTATTATACATAAGCGACAGCTCATGCTTGTTTATTATGTATAATATGATAGTTTTTGCGGGACTAGCCGGGCAGCAAAGGAGGGGATCGGGTCGGCATTCGGCCACCTGAACGCGCGACGGGTACGGCGGGAGGTGCCGGGCCGGAAACGCGCAAATTCATCGGCGTAACAACAAACAAAACTGCAACTGGGAGGAATATCGATGATCAAGTCACTCGTTGGCGGTATCGTTGCCGCCACTGCTTTCGTCATGCTGGGCTCGTCGGCGATCGCCGATCCTGAAATCGTCAAGGGGCCATCGGCCGAGCCTGACTGTTTCGCGCCCTGGTCGGCCGATACGCAGTTCTTCAAGTTCCCCAAGAAAGACGGCCCGTACCGCATCGCTCTGGCCAACGGCTATATCGCCAACACATGGCGCATCCAGATGGTGCAGACGGCAAAGGCCTATGCAGCGCAGCCGGAGGTCGCGGCCAAGCTCAAGGAATTCAAGGTGGTCTCGACCGGCGAAGACGTGCCGGCGCAGATTTCGGCGATCAACAATTTCATCGATTCCGGCTATGACGCGATTGTCGTCAACGCCCAGAACCCGACCGCATTCGGTCCTGTCATCAAGCGGGCCAAGGAAGCCGGCGTGGTGCTGGTCGCCTTCGACAACATCCTCGACACCAAGGATGCCATCAACGTCAATGTCGACCAGAAAGGCCTTGGCGAATTGTGGGCCAACTGGCTGGTCAAGCACGTGCCGAACGGCGGCAAGGTGCTGGAAGTGCGCGGCGTCGCCGGCACGTCCGTCGACACCGATCGCCATAACGGCATCCACGAGGTTCTCGACGCTTCCGGCAAGAAATGGGATGTCACCGAGGTCGTCGGCAAGTGGGATGACGGCGTTGCGCAAAAGGCTACGGCCGATGCCATTGCCACCAACGGCCCCTTCGACGGCATTACCGGACAGGGCGGCGATACCGGCATCGTGCAGGCGATGATCGATGCCAAGCATCCGTTCGTGCCGTTCGGCGGCGAGACGGAGAACGGCTTCCGCAAATTCTGCGCCAAGTTCGCCGCTGACGGCCTGAAATGCTCGTCGGCCGGCACCGGCCCGGCTCAGGTCGCGGTTGCCATCAAGACGGCGATTGCAGCACTTGAAGGCCAGGTCGTGCCGCAAGCGGTCAAGCTGCCGCTGGCGATCGTCGAGGATCCGAACTTCAAGGCAGGCCAGGATTTCTTCCCCGATCAGTCCGACAATTTCTTCGTCGGCAATTCCTTCCCGACCTGCGGCATCAATTTCACGGCGCAGGAAATCATGGGCCAGAGCAAGGAAAACCAGTAAACTCCGACAGCCCGACGCCGCGGGAATCCCGCGGCGTCGGCGCTCGACATCCTGATTGCCTAGCGCCTGGGGAGGGCCGATGGACGGTGCGGTTCCGCTCTTCCGCATGGAAGGCATATCCAAGCGCTATGGCGGCGTGCGGGCGCTGGAGAAGGCCGAACTGTCGGTCACTCCAGGCAGCATCCACGCCATTCTCGGCGAGAACGGCGCCGGCAAATCGACGCTGATCAAGGTCATGGCGGGGGTCGTTGCGCCCGACGAGGGCCGCATGATGCTGGACGGAAGCGAAGTTACCTTCGCTTCGCCGGCCGCCGCCAACCAGGCCGGCATCGTCTGCATCTTCCAGGAGCTGTCGCTCGTCCCCGAACTCAGCGTTGCCGACAACATCGTCATTTCCGATCCGCCCAAACGCTTCGGCATGATCGACCGCAAGGCGCAGCGCCGCATCGCCGAAGAAGCCCTTGCTCGCGCCGGCGCCTCCGATATCCATCCGCTGGCTCTGGTCAAGGATCTTCCCCTTTCAAGAAGGCAGATGGTCGAGATCGCCAAGGCACTGGCGCGCAAGCCACGCATCCTGATCCTCGACGAGGCGACCTCGGCGCTGACTGCGGCCGACGTCGCCAGGGTTTTCGCCGTGTTGAAGCGGCTGCGTTCGGAAGGGCTGGCGCTGCTCTATATATCGCACCGCATGAACGAGATCGCCGAGCTGGCCGACCAGTGCACGGTGTTCCGCAATGGCCGCAATGTCGCCAGCTACGCCGCCGGCACCAAGAGCGACAATGAAGTCGTCGAACTGATGATCGGGCGCGAATACAGCCACATCTTTCCGCCCAAGCCCGCGCGGGCGGCTGCCGCAGCCGCGCCGGTCCTGGAGGCGCGCAGCCTGTCATGGACGGATCGGCTGCACGATGTCTCGCTGTCGGTCGGGGCGGGCGAGGTGGTCGGCCTTGGCGGCCTCGACGGCCAGGGTCAGCGCGAATTGCTGCTCGCCTTCTTCGGTGTGCTGCGCGGCCTGTCAGGCCAGATCCTGATCGACGGCAGGCCGGTGGCGATCGCCAGCCCGGCCGCCGCGCGCGATGACCGGATCGGCATGGCGCTGATCCCGGAGGACCGCAAGACCGAAGGGTTGATGCTGCCGATGACGGTGCGCGAAAACCTCTCCTTCGCCGCGCTTGACCGGCTGTCCAGGGCCGGCATCATCGATCGCGCCGCCGAGCAGCGGCTGATCGACGACATGGTCGGTCTTCTGGCGATCAAGACGGCCGGCCTCGACATTCCGGTCGGCGCGCTGTCCGGCGGCAACCAGCAGAAGGTGGTCATCGCCAAATGGCTGATGCGGCAGCCGCGCATCATCCTGCTCAACGATCCGACGCGCGGCATCGATGTCGGCACCAAGCAGGAGCTTTACCAGTTGATGCGCAAGCTTGCCGACCAGAGCGCGGCGATCCTGTTTTATTCGACCGACTATGACGAGCTGATCGGCTGCTGCGACCGCGTGCTGGTGCTCTATGACGGCGCGGTCAAGCGCGAACTGGTCGGCGCCGAAATCACCGAGCGGGCGCTGATCGCCAGCGCGCTCAACATTCACGAAGAGATGCCAAAGCAAGGAGCGGACGCGTGAAGGATTGGCGCTACTGGCTTGCCGAACAGCGCGGAACGCTGCTGGCGTTCGGCATCTTCGTTGTCATGTTCGTCATCTACACCTCGAACCATACGGCGGGCTTCACCGCCAACGTCGTACAAACGGCCTCGAACAAGGGCGTACTGCTCGCCTTCGTCGCCATGGCGCAAACGCTGGTGGTGATCACCGCCGGCATCGACCTTTCGGTCGGTATGATCTTCACGCTGACCAACTGCCTGGCCTCGTGGCTGGTCGTCGGCACCGGCATCGAGACCGCCTTCGGCGTCCTCGCCGTGCTCGGCACCGGGCTGCTGTGCGGGGCAATCAACGGTGCGATCGTCATCTATGGACGCCTGCAGCCGATCGTCGCCACCATCGCCACCGGCGCGGTCTATTTCGGCATCGCGCTGCTGCTTCGGCCGTTTCCCGGCGGCTCGGTCAATGAAGGGCTCGCCGATGCGCTGACCGGGCGCCTGTTTGGTTTTGTGCCGGCGAGTCTGGTGACGCTGCTGGCGGTCGTGCTCGTGGTCTGGGTGCCGTTCAGCCGGTCGGTGCTAGGCCGCGCCGCTTATGCAGCCGGCTCCTCGGAGATGGCGGCCTACATGTCCGGCGTGCCGATCCGGCGTGGAAAGTTCGCCGCCTATGCGCTTGCCGGTCTGCTTGCCGCGATCGGCGGGCTGTTCCTGACGTTCTTCACCTATACCGGTGATGCAGCCTATGCCAGCGGCAACGCCTATACGCTGTTTTCGATTGCCGCGGTCGTGCTTGGCGGCGTGTCGCTGTTCGGCGGCAAGGGCAGCGCCATCGGCGCGATCTTCGGCGCGCTTGCCTTCCGCACCATCGGCGACCTGCTGTTCGTCTTCGATTTCGATCCGCTCTGGCAGCCCCTGTTCCAGGGCGTCATTCTGCTGATCGCGGTCAGCCTCGGCGCGTTCGCCCTGTTTCGGGTCCGCAACCGGCTGGAGTGGTTCCTGTGAGCGAAACGACTGTGAGTGGTCTCGCCGGCCGCATGCCGAAATTCCTCCGCCGCGCCGATCCGGCGGTGCTGACGGCGTTCGCCTGCATCGTGCTGCTGCTGTTCCTCGGCAGCCTCTATTCGCGCAGCTTCCTGTCGCCTGAATACCTTTTGCAGCAGCTCAAGGTGGCGTCGTTTCTCGGCGTCATCGCCACCGGCATGATGCTGGTCATCCTGCTCGGCCAGATCGACCTGTCGGTGCCCTGGTCGGTGGCGGCCGGCGCCATGATGGCCTGTGCCGCGGCCGCATACGGTACCGTCGGCGTGGCGCTTGCCATTCCGTTCGGCATCTTCTGCGGTGTTCTGATCGGCATCGTCAACGGCATCGGCGTCGCCTATCTGCGCATTCCCTCGATGATCATCACGCTTGCCACTAACGCCGTCGCGCAGGGGCTGATGGTGGTCTACACGGGCGGTTTCTCGCCGCAGGATTCAGCGACCGGTGCGATGCGCTATCTGGCGACCGGCTTTGCCGTTCCTGCCGTGCCCAACGCCGTCCTCATCTGGGCGCTGATCGGCGCCGCAATGGTGTTCGTGCTGACCCGCACCGGCTTCGGCCGCACCGTTTACGGCATCGGCAATCGCGAGCGTGCCGCCTATCTTTCCGGCATCGATACAAGGCGCGTGGTGATGATCGCCTTTGCGGTTTCGGGCGGGCTCTCGGCCTTCGGCGGCGTGCTGTTGGCCGGCTATGCCTCCAAGGCGGCACAGTCGATGGGCGATGCCTATCTGCTGCCGTCGATCGCCGCGGTGGTGCTCGGCGGCACCTCGATCCTCGGCGGGCGCGGCTCCTATCTCGGCACCGTCGCCGGGGTAATCCTGATCACCCTCTTGCAGTCCATTCTCTCTGTCATGCAGATGCCGGAGGCGGGACGGCAGATCATCTACGGCGTCGTCATCGTCGCCATGCTGCTGCTCTATGGCCGCGCGCCGGCAAGCCGCTGACCTGCATGACCGGTAAAGACGTGGCATATAAGCCGGCGAGCACTGTTCGAACGATACCCGCCATCGTGGTGATGGGCGTTGCCGGTTGCGGCAAGTCGGTTGTCGGCGAAGCGGTTGCAGCGGCATTGGGCGCCGTCTTTATCGAAGGCGACAGGCTGCATCCGCCCGAAAACGTCGCGCGCATGGCGAGCGGCCAGCCGCTCACCGACGCGCTGCGCGAGGGCTGGCTCGACGCGATCGGCCAGCGGATGGCCGCGTCGGTCGCAAGCGGGCAAGGTGTGGTCGCCGCCTGCTCGGCGCTGAAGCGCAGCTACCGCGATCGCCTGCGCGGCTTTTGCCCGGATATCGTTTTCGTTTACCTGGAGATCGACCCGGCAACAGCAAAACAGCGCGTCGGCAATCGCAAGGGTCATTTCATGCCGGCAAGCCTGGTCGACAGCCAGTTCGCCACGCTCGAGGCGCCAGCGGCGGACGAGGCGGCGATAACCTTGGATGGCACGCGTCCGGTCGCCGACACCGTCGCGACTGCCTTGAGCCTGCTCGCGCGCTAGATTTGCGACGTCAGTTCGACTGGGAAATCGTCATTGTCGGCGTCGCGCATGGCCGCGAGGCTGCGGTTGTCCAGCACCTCGGCGATCGCCTGCCGGACCTCCAGCATCATGTGCCGAACCTGGCAGGTCGCCTCGTCGCAATCCTCGCAGCGCTGGTATTGCGTGCGGCTGGCGCAGGGGATCGGCGCCAGCGGCCCGTCGAGGACACGCACGACATGGCCGATCTTGATCTCGGAAGCCGGCCGGGCAAGGCGGTAACCGCCTTCCTTGCCCTTGCGGCTCTGGACGAAGCCGGCGTTACGCAACTCGCCCAGGATGGCATCCAGGAATTTCTTGGGGATGTTATTGGCGACCGCAATGTCGTTGACGAATGCGAGCTGGCCGACCGGCAGGCCCGACAGATGCACGAGGGCCTTGAGGCCGTATTTGCCTTTTTTGGTAAGCATGCCCCGAGTCAACCCATGAAGCCCCAACCACCCGCGTCTGGCGGCTGTTTGTGTGCAAATCATGACGGTTTGATCACGCGGAGCCGTTCGCGAAAACAAACCGTCCGTTCTCACGGTAGGCACAAACGCGTTGATTCTTCGTAACGTTTTGGACGGAATGCGCCCGGAAAGTGCCAGAAATCACCTTTCGCGGCGCGAAAGCAAAGAAGCCGGCAAAGCCGGCTTCTGTCAAAGTTGGAAGATCGCCTCAGCGGCTGCCATAAGTCTGGTCGAGCAGGCCGCCCGCTGCAAAGTGCTCGGCCTGGACCTTGGCCCAGCCGCCGAAGACGTCCTCCACCGTCAGCAGGCGGACATCGGGAAACTCAGCCTTGTATTTGGCGGCGACCGCCGCGTCCCGGGCCCGCAGGCCGTTGCGGGCGGCGATGTCCTGGCCCTCCGGCGTATAGAGGAAGTCGAGATAGGTCTTGGCGAGATCGCGCGTGCCATGCTCGTCTGCAACGGTGTCGACGATCGCCACCGGAAATTCCGCCAACAGGCTGACCGAAGGCGTTACCTGCTCGAACTTGTCCTCGCCATACTCCTTGCGGACGCCGCGCGTTTCCGACTCGAAGGTGATGAGTACGTCGCCGATTTCGCGCTGCACGAAAGTGGTGGTCGCGGCGCGCCCGCCGCTGTCGAACACCGGCACGTTGTTGAACAGCTTGGTGACGAACTCCTTCACCTTGGCGTCGTCGTCCTTGAAGGCTTCCTTGGCGTAGGCGGTGGCCGCGAGATAGGTGTAGCGTGCATTGCCGGAGGTTTTCGGATTGGGGAAGATCACCTGGACGTCGTCGCGGACGAGGTCGTTCCAATCCTTGATGTGCTTCGGATTGCCGGCGCGCACCAGGAAGGAGGGCAGCGAATAGAAAGGCGAGGCGTTGTCGGGAAAGTCCTTCTGCCAGTCGGCGGAGATGAGGCCCTTCTTGACCAGGAAGTCGATGTCGATGACCTGGTTGAAGGTGACGACGTCGGCGCCGAGGCCTTCGGCGATGGCACGCGCCTGCGCCGAAGTTCCGGCATGCGACTGATCGATGGTCACACCGGGGTGCCCGGCGACGAACGCTTTGTTGACCTGCGCAAACAGTTCGCGGCCGACATCGTAAGAGGCGTTCAGCAATCTGTCGGCCGACCAGGCTTGGGAGGATGCGAGGACCAGGCCGGCCAATGTGGCGACGCCAAGCAAAAATCGCTTCATGAAAACAGGCTCCAATGCCATGAGCTTAATGCCGGACCATAGCGGCAAGGCATCGTGCGCGACGAGGCACGCAGAGCGGCCCCTCCACGTTGTCGATAGAAGAAATATTCCCGCTGTGGGCGATTTCTAGTTTTTTCTTTCAAGCAGAGTCTCGGGACAGCTTGGCAGCGGCGCCGATGCCGTCGGCGTGCACGATGGTTCCCGGCCGGCCAACGCGGTGCAAGGCGATTGCATCGCCGCCCTGGTCTGGCATGATGCGGTTCATGCTGGACACGAACATTGTTAGCGACATGATCCGAAATCCGGCCGGGAAAGCCGCAAGCGCTGTCCTGCGCGTGGGAGACGCCGCCGTGTGTACCAGCATCGTGGTCGCGTCGGAACTGCGATATGGCTGCGTCAAGAAAAGATCAGCCAAGTTGCACAAGAAGGTCGAGGAATTGCTGGCTGAGATTCCCGTCTTGCCGCTCGATGTGCCGGTGGATGCCGAGTACGGCGCGATTCGCGCAGAACTGGAAGGCAGGGGCCAGACCATCGGCCAAAATGACCTTTTTATTGCTGCCCACGCCCGTGCGCTTGGAACTACCCTGGTGACCGCCAATACCGGGGATTTCAACCGGATCAAAGGCCTGAAGGTCGAGAACTGGCTGGTGTAGCGCCTGATAGAGGATCAAGCAGCCGGAAAAAGCTTCCAGCGCCGCGGCCTAAAAGCCACGCGACTTTTCTGCGCCGCCGGATGATCGACGGGCAATTCGATCTCGACCCGCTGACGTTCGCCGCCGATTTCGAGCTCGACCCGCCTGGTGCCGGCGACGCGGCGGCTGGCGGCGACCGTGCCGGCGATGCAGCCGTTGCATTCTTCCACCAGATCGACGTCGTGCGGGCGAAAGAACAGCGTCGCTTCGCCTTGCGGTGCGTGCGGCGCGGAAAGCCCGATCGGCCGGTCGGCGATCCAGACCTGGCCGTCCTCGACCTTGACCGGAAGCGAACTCGATTCGCCGATGAAGCCGTAGACGAAGGGCGAGTTCGGAGTGTCGTAGATTTCGTCGGCGGTGCCGACCTGCTCGATGCGGCCCTGGCTCATCACCACGACGCGGTCGGCAAGCTCCAGCGCCTCTTCCTGGTCATGGGTGACGAAGACCGTGGTGTGGCCGGTGGCGTCGTGGATGTCGCGCAGCCAGCGGCGCAGTTCGCGGCGCACCTGCGCATCGAGCGCGCCGAACGGCTCGTCGAGCAAAAGCACGGCCGGTTCGATCGCCATGGCGCGGGCCAGCGCCACGCGCTGGCGCTGGCCGCCCGAAAGCTGTGCCGGATAGCGTTTTTCCAGACCGGAAAGCTGAACGAGGTTGAGGAGTTCCGAGGCGCGGCGGCGGATTTCCTTCGCCGACGGGCGTGACGGCCCGTGCCGGACCTTGAGTCCGAAGCCGATATTGTCGGCGACCGTCATATGGCGAAACAGCGCGTAGTGCTGGAAGACGAAGCCGACATTGCGCTCCTGAATCGACTTTTGGGAGGCATCCTCTTCGCCGAAGAAGATCTTTCCGCGGGTCGGCCGCTCCAAGCCGGCAATCAGCCTGAGCAGCGTCGTCTTGCCGGAACCGGAAGGTCCCAGCAGGGCGATCAGTTCTCCCGACTTGATGTCGAGCGAAACGTCGCGGAGGGCCGGAAACCGCTCAAACTCCTTGCGCACGTTGGCAACGCGAACTTCCATGCAAATCCCTTTTGTAGTTGATGCATGCCGTTATCCCAAAACCGGTTCCCACTTTTGGGCGACATCAAATCTTTGTTTTATGCATGTCGTTGTCCAAAAACCGCTACACACTTTTGGGCGACATGCATTTGTCAGTGTCCGCGCGTCGCGGCGATCTCGGCGCCGTAGCGCATCTCGAGAAGTGTTTTCAAGACCAGCGTGACGAGCGCCAGGCCGGCAAGCAGCGAAGCGACGGCAAAGGCGGCGGCGGCATTGTACTCGTTATAAAGGATTTCAACATGCAGCGGCATGGTGTTGGTTAGCCCGCGTATGTGGCCCGACACGACCGAGACCGCGCCGAACTCGCCCATGGCACGGGCATTGCACAGCAACACGCCGTAGAGCAATCCCCATTTGACGTTGGGCAACGTCACGTACCAGAACGCCTGCCAGCCGTTGGCCCCGAGCGACAGGGCAGCCTCCTCGTCGCCATTGCCCTGTTCCTGCATCAGCGGGATCAATTCGCGGGCGACGAAGGGGAAGGTGACGAAGACGGTGGCCAGCACGATGCCCGGCACGGCAAACAGGATGACGATGCCATGCGCCTTGAGCCAGGCGCCGAGCAGGCCTTGCGCGCCGAACAGAAGTACATAGACCAGGCCGGAAATGACCGGGGAGACCGAAAACGGCAGGTCGATCAGTGTGGTCAGGAACGCCTTGCCCTTGAACTCGAACTTGGCGATCGCCCAGGCGGCGGAAATACCGAAGACGATGTTGAGCGGCACCGAGATCGCCGCGACCAGAAGCGTCAGGCGGATCGCCGAGCGCGTGTCCGGTTCGCTCAGCGCCTGTGTGTAGGCCTCGATACCTTTGGCGAAAGCTTCCTTGAAGACGATTATCAGCGGCAGGAGCAGGAAAATGCCGAGGAAGGCAAAGGTCACGATCATCAGCACGGTTCTCGCCGTGCGGCTCTCGGTCACCGCCGGCGACTGGCTTTCATGGTGCGGCGCGTAGGATTTGATCTCCGGGTCAGCCATAGCGCTTGCGGCTCCAGGTCTGCACCAGGTTGATGACCAGCAGCATGACGAAGGACAGCGCCAGCATGATCGCCGCTATCGCGGTCGCCGCGGCGTAATTATATTCCTCCAGCCGGATGACGATCAGAAGCGGCGCGATCTCGGATTTGAACGGCAGGTTGCCGGCGATAAAGATGACGGAACCGTACTCGCCGACGCCGCGCGCGAAGGCCAGCGCGAAACCGGTGACGATGGCAGGCGCCAGTCCGGGTAGTAGAACGCGGCTGATGATCTGGAAGCGATTGGCGCCGAGCGTGGCGGCCACTTCTTCTACCTCCTTGTCGATCTCCTCCATGATCGGCTGCACGGTGCGCACGACGAAGGGCAGACCGATGAAGACCAGCGCGATGACGATGCCGAGCGGCGTATACGCGACCTTAATGCCGAGCGGCGTCAGCAGGCTTCCGATCCAGCCATTCGGTGCGTAAAGCGTGGTCAGCGCGATGCCGGCAACCGCCGTCGGCAGCGCGAAGGGCAGGTCGACCATGGCATCGGCGATGCGGCGGCCTGGAAAGCTGTAGCGCACCAGCACCCACGCGACGATCGTGCCGAAGACGACGTTGACGGCGGCGGCAATGAAGGCGGTGCCGAAGCTGATTTCAAGCGCGTTGATGGTGCGGCGGTCGGTGACGATCGCCCAGAAGTCGGTCCAGCCGAGCGCCGCCGAGCGCCAGATCAGCCCGGACAGGGGGATGAGGATGATGAGGGTGAGGTAGGCAAGCGAGAAGCCGAGCGTCAATCCGAAACCCGGAATGACGCTCGGCTGCCTGAATCGCCACCTCGCCTTGGCGGGTGCTGTGGTCATGTCGTCCTGATCTAAATGCTACTGGGCCGGCTTGTAGATCTGGTCGAATATACCACCATCGCCGAAATGATAAGGCTGTGCCTTCTTCCAGCCGCCAAAAAGCGGGTCGTCGATGGTGATCAGCTTGATCTCAGGCAGCTTGGCCAAGTCCTCCGCCGGCACCAACTCGGGCTTCGAAGGGCGATAATGGTTTTTGGCGATGAGCGTCTGGCCTTCCTTGGAATAGAGATAGCTCAGATAAGCTTCGGCAACTTTCCGCGTGCCTTTGGCGTCGACATTAGCGTCGACCACGGCGACCGGCGGCTCGGCCAGGATCGAGGTCGGCGGGTAGACGATATCGAAATTGTCGGCGCCGAACTCGTCGAGCGCCAGATAGGCCTCGTTTTCCCAGGCGAGCAGCACGTCGCCCAGCCCTTTTTGCGCGAAGGTCACGGTTGCGCCGCGCGCACCGGTGTCGAGAACCGGGACATGCGCATAGAGATTGCCGACGAATTCCTTGGTCTTGGCCTCGTCGCCGCCATCCTTGGCGCTGGCGTAGGCCCAGGCGGCGAGATAGTTCCAGCGCGCACCACCGGAGGTCTTGGGATTCGGCGTGATCACCTGGACGTCGTCCTTGACCAGATCGCCCCAGTCATGGATGCCCTTGGGGTTTCCCTTGCGGACGAGAAAGATGATGGTCGAGGTGTAGGGCGCCGAATTGTTTTCGAATTTCGTCCGCCAGTCGGGATTGATCCTCTTCGCTTTCGAGACAATGGCGTTGATATCGCCTTCGAGCGCCAGCGTCACCACGTCAGCGTCGAGGCCGTCGATCACGGCGCGAGCCTGCGCGCCCGACCCGCCATGCGACTGCTGGACGGTGACCGTCTCGCCTGTCTCGGCCTTCCAGTGGGCGGTGAAGGCCTCGTCGAATTGCTTGTAGAGCTCACGCGTCGGATCATAGGACACGTTGAGAATGGTGGTGTCGGCAAACGCGAAACCGAGCGTGCCGAACTGGACAGACGTGGCGACCAGTGCGCCGAGCAGTTTCCTGAAATGAGGTTTGGTCATTTCCGCCTCCGTTGAACTCGCGCCAAATCTACCGAATTGATAGAATTTAGATGCATTCAATGTTGCCTTTTTTGGCCTATTGAAGCAATTTTTCGCCTAGTTTCGGCGATGCGAGAAACTATTTTCCCGCATGGACCATGATCGCGCTCCCGACGTGATTATCTAGAGACGGCTAGCTCTTCGGCAATGGCTGCGTCGCGCCCGAAGGTTTCGGCCGGCTATTCGGCGGTAACGGGAAAGTTGAAGCGCTCTTTTGGAAACGGCTCGTTCTCCAGCGTGAAGTGCCACCATTCGCGGGCGTAATTCTTGAAGCCGCGGGCACGCATCGCCTCGACAAGTCTTTTGCGGTTAGCCGCCGCTTCACGGGCTATCGGTCGGTGAGCCGTTTCGCTCGCTGGATCGAAACAGTCGAAACCCGTGCCGAAATCGAGCGTGTCGGCATCGGTCGCGCCGCAGGCCGGTTTCGGAGCGCTCTTGCGGTCGGCTCGCGCGATCGCGACATCGACCGTCGATCCGCGCGAATGGGTGGACAGTTCGCCGATATAGCCCTTGGCGATGAGATCCTTGCGCTTGACCTTTGGGTACCACTGCGGGTCCGGTGGTCCACTCGTTTTTGTCCAGTCACCCATGTCGGAGACAGCCCGCGCAGGGCGATAGCAGTCGAACACGACCAGCGTCAGCCCTTCGGCGGCAATCGCTTTCTGCACTGCCGAAAGCGCTTGCGCCGCTTGCCTGGTGAGGACGCATACCGGCGCATCGTAGCCGCTTACCTTGCGATGCAGGAAATTTTCGAGGCCGGCATAGCGGATATCCTGCCGGATATTGGGATCGATGTCGGCTAGCCGAACAAAGCTGGCGGGCAGCGCGTCAGCAGACGCCGAGGAAATACCGGCGGCCGAAAGCAAGACGTAAAACCCAATCCCCTGAATCACCTGCCGGAAATTATTCAAGGGAAACTTCACTCGACGAAAACCTTCACACTGGCAGCGCGTCCCGCCGCGTCGATCACGGTTAGGGTCGAATAGCCGGCGCCGTCCGGCTGCCAGGTCGCGGTGCGCCGCCGGTCGATGCCGACCAGCGGCTTGCCGTTGGCCAGCCAGCGGAATGGTGCGCGGCCGCCTTGCAGCTTGAGCACCAGCGGCGAGGCGTCGGCCGAGGAAGTGCCGAGATCGACGCGAGCGCCGTCGGGCGGAAAGATGATGGTTGGCGCAGGTTCGGTCGGCGTCGCCTGTACCAGCCCATCGGCGCCGGCGCCGAAGCGCGTCAGCGTCACCGGCAGCTCCTCGCGCTTCGGACGCCGGACGCCGGACGGCTGGCTCGGCAGCGGTACGGCGGCCAGGCTGGAACGGACAAAACCTTCGAACAGGATGGGCGCAGCCGAGATATAGCCGGACAGGCCGGGCACCGCGCCGGCGTCGGGGCGGCCGACCCAGACGCCGAGCACGTAGCGGCCGTCGAAGCCGACCGACCAGGCGTCGCGATAGCCGTAGGAGGTGCCGGTCTTGTAGGCGATGCCGCGTTGGGCGGCACCCTGGGGAGGCTTGACGCCCGACAGGATGTCGGTGATCTGCCAGGTCGCCTGCCCGTCGAGGATGGTGGTGGTCGAGCGTTCGGCATTCGCCGGCTCGGTGCCGTCATGCAGCGTGTGTGCCTTGCCGCCATTGGCAAGGCCGGCATAGAGTTGGACCAGGTCGCGCAGGGTCACCCCGACGCCGCCGAGGCCGATCGCCAGGCCTGGCGCTTCGTTGACGGGCAGGATAGGGGTCACATCGGCCTGGCGAAAGCGTGCCATCAGCCGGGCCGGGCCGACCGCGTCGAGCACGCGGATCGCCGGCACGTTGAGCGACAATTGCAGCGCCTGCCTGATGCTGACATCGCCCTGATAGCCCATGTCGAAGTTCTTCGGCCGATACCCGGAGAAATCGGCTGGGCTGTCCTCGATCAGCATCTCCTGCGCCACCAGGCCTTGTTCGAAGGCGAGGCCGTAGATGAACGGCTTCAGCGTCGAGCCAGGCGAGCGAACGACCTTGGTCATGTCGATCCAGCCCGAACGGCTGGCATCGAAGAAATCGGCAGAGCCGACCTCACCAAGAATATCGCCGGTACGGGCATCGGCCAGTACCATGGCCACCGAGAGGCGAGGGCCGAGCCTGGCGGCCGCATCCTTGGCCACCTGCTCCAGCCCTTCCTGGACACTCTTGCGGATCGTCAGTTGCAGCTTCTGGCCGGGAACAGCCTTGGACAGCATCGTATAGGCCGCATGGGCAGCGAGCGCCGGCAAGGTCCGCCGCAGCCCCGACACATCGTCGAGCGCGGCACGCGCGGCCTCACGTTCGCCGAGCAGGCCTGCCGAGACCATGCGGGTCAGCACCCGGTCGCGGGCGGCATGGGCGACGTCGAGGTTGCGGTCAGGGCGCCGCTTTTCCGGCAATTGCGGCAAAGCGACGAGCAGGGCCGCCTCCGAGACCGTCAGCCGTTTCGGCTCCTTGCCGAAATAGGCTAGCGAAGCGGCGCGCACACCTTCGAGATTGCCGCCATAGGGCGCCAGCGTCAGATAGCGTTCGAGGATCTCGCGCTTGGAAAGCCGCCGTTCGATCTGGAGGGCGCGCAGCATCTGCTTGATCTTCGAGCCGAGGCTGCGGCTGTCGCGCGGTTCGATCAGCCGGGCGAGTTGCATCGGCAGCGTCGAACCACCGGAGACGATATGGCCGCTGGTCGCGAACTGGCCGGCGGCACGCGCCAGTGCCAGCACGTCGACGCCTTGATGATCCCAGAAACGCTTGTCCTCATAGGTGACCAGCATGTCGACGAACTGCTTGTCGACCTGGTCCAGGCTGGTAGCGAGCCGCCAGTAGCCATCCGGCGTAGCGAAGGCGCGCAGCAGCTGGCCGTCTCGGTCCTGCACCTCGGTTGATACCGTCAGCTCCGCCGGCAGCGGCGGCGGAAAGGCGCGGTCGAGCTGCCAAAGGGTGGCAGCGGAGAGGGCGAGGAAGCCAGTGACGGAGATGCCCGTGATGGCTGAACGGCGGAGGAATTTTTTGGAGAGCACGGCGCTGCCCTTCTTCCTTCTCCCCTTGTGGGAGAAGGTGGATTGGCGCGCAGCGCCAAGACGGTTGAGGGGTGCTGGCCAGAGCGCTATTGGTGCCAAGCTGGAACACCCCTCATCCGACCTCGCTTCGCGAGGCCACCTTCTCCCACAAGGGGAGAAGGGAGAGCCGGCCGCGACCTCGGCTCTCTTTCTGCATCGCTGAAGATTGGCAAAATCCTTTGCGAAGGCGCCATCGCCATATTCCTATCCGCCATTTTTTGCCTTACGGCGCCTTGACCTCCATCATGCCGGTGGCGGTGCGGGCCGAATATTGCGGCCGGTACATGTCCTCGATCGTTGCCGCCGGGTGGGCGTAGGTGCCCGGCGTCACCGCGCGCACGACGTAGGCGAGTGTGATGTTGCGGTCGCCGTCGCCGTCGTTGGGATTGAACGCCGCGACGAAACGGTCGTCGCGGAATTCGAGATGGGCGGCATCGGTCTGCGCCAGCCAGGAGAAGTTCGTCAATTGGGCGCTGGAGACCAGGCCCGGATTGTCGATCTCGAAGCCGGCCGGCAACAGGTCGGTGATCAGCAGTCGCGAAGGCCAGGTGTTCTGCTCGTAAACCTTGAGCACGACGACATAGCGTTCGTTCTGCTTGACCTCCGTCACGTTGGCCTCTGTGCCGTCTAGCTTGTAGTAGGTACGGCTGATGGTAAAGCCGTTGCCGCCGGCCGGCAGAGGCTGGATCGGCGAGGCCACGGTGGTGACGACCGCCTGCAGCGGATTTCTGCCGGTGTTGACGATGGTCAGCGGACTGTCGGCCAGGTCGCCACCGGCGATCTGGTCCGAATAGCCGCCGGCATGCGGTGCGCCGTTGACGGTCAGCGCGATCGAATCATTGCCGGCCTTCAGCGCGCGGGCCGCCAGCAGCATCCAGGACTCGTCCTGTGTGCTGGTCCACCTGGCGTCGGCGCGTTCCCTGGTCACCAGCTGGATCAGCGCCGGCACGATGGTCGGCACCGGCTTGCTTTCCGCGGCAAGCGCCAGGATCGCCGCGCCGTCGCGCAGCGGCGAGCCATAGTCGGATCGGTAATAGTCATATTCGGGTGTCGACTTGGCCAGTTGCAGCGCGGCCTGGAAGGTTGCCTCCGAGCGCTGCGTGTCACCGTAGAGCGCGAGAGACGCCGCCAACTGGGCGACGGCCATCGGGCTGGTAAAGGCTTCGAGCTGGGTGTCGGCATAATAACGCAGATCGCCGACCGAGGCCTTCTTGTTGCGGGCAAGCACATAGAGCGCATAGGCGATCTCGCTGCCGCGATCCTGGACGTCCTGATCGTAGCCGATCGCGTTCTGCAGATTGCTCAGCGCCTGGTTCATCGCCAAAGCCGGCACGTCGTATTTCTGCTCGCGCGCCCGGGTCAGGAAATCGGTGACATAGGCGTCGAGCCACAGATCGCCGGAACCCGGACCCCACAGGCCGAAGCTGCCGGCCGATGCCTGGTAGCTCAGCACCTTGTAGATGGCGTCCTGGACGCGGCCATGCAGATCGGGGTCGCTGGCCATGCCGATGCCGGAAGCCATCTCGTTGACGTAGAGAAGCGGCATGGCGCGGCTGGTGGTCTGCTCGGCACAACCATAGGGATAGCGGTCGAGCGTCATCAGCAGCGACGGTACGTCGAAGGCAGCCGCCTGCGAAACGCCGACGCTGACCGAAGCGCCATCGAGCAAGCTTGCCGCCAGCAGTTCCTTGTCGACGCGCAGCGCGCCGCCATTGCCCTTGAGGTCGACGACCATGCGAGTGGTCACCGGCAGTTGCGCCGGGCGCACCGGCACATAGAGCGTCTGCTCGACGGTGGTGCCGTCGGCATGCGCAAGCTTGATGGTGATCGAGGCGTTGCCCGCGGTCTGCGCAATCAACGGCACGGTCAGCGTCTGCCGCTTGCCTTTGGCCAGCGTCAGCTTTTCAGGCAAGGCGGCACTGCCGGTAGACAGGTCGCCCGTCGTGTCGATGGTCAGCTTGTAGTCGCCAGCGGGGCCGTCGGTGTCGGCGACGTCGAGCCGCATGACGGCGGAATCGCCGGGCGCCAGGAATCGCGGCAGGCCGGCGGTGATCACCACCGGATCGCGAACGATGACGTCGGACTGGGCATGGCCGACTGCTTCCTTTGTCCAGGCGACGGCCATGACGCGCACGGTGCCGTTGAACTGCGGAATGTCGAAGTCGATCCGCGCGTTGCCGTCGGCGTCGAGCTGGACCGGGCCGGAGAAAAAGGCGACCAGCTTTTCGGTCGGCGGACTGCCTTGCGATTGCATGTTGGCGCCGTCGCCGCCGGTGCGCAGCTTACCGGTTGTACCCAGCGAGCCGTCGATCAGCCGGCCATAGATATCGCGAACCTCGAGACCGAGCATACGCTGCCCGAAGAACCAGTTCTCCGGATCCGGCACCTTGTAGTTGGTCAGGTTGAGGATGCCGACGTCGACGGCCGCGACCATGACATAGGCGTTGGTGCCGGGCTGCACGCCGGCAACGGCGACCGGGATCGACAGCTGCTGGCGCGGCATGGTCTTGTCCGGCGGCGCCAAGCTGACGGCAAGCTTCCGCGCGCCGGGATCGAGCTTCAGCCATTTGACGCCGATGGCGCGCGCCGGCATACGTGTCTCTTGCGCATCGCCCGGCCTGAACAGCGTTGCCGTGACGTAGGCGCCGGCACCCCAGTCGTCGCCGACCGGGATGTCGACAGTGCTGCCGCCGGCCGGCACGCTGGCGGTGACGGTCTCCAGGAGCTTGTCGGCGCCGATGGTGACGAGCAGCTCGCCGGCAAAGTGCGGCGACACTTTGAGCTTGGCCACTTCGCCCGCCGCATAGGTATCCTTGTCGAGGGCGATCTCGAGGCCGTCGGGCGTTTCGGTGGTGGTGGAACTGACATACCAGCCGGCGTCGAACTCGTAGCTGGTGGCCGGGCCTTCCGGATCCGCTGTCTCGATCTCGAGCCGGTAGCGGCCCCAGTCGACCGGCAGCGACACCGTCGCCTCGCCATCGGCGCTCAGGTCGACCTGGCCGTTGGCCGCCGCCTTGGTGAAGGTGACAGGCTCATAGTTCCAGGAGTTGCTCGAGCGGTACCACTGGTAGCTACGCTCGACCTTGACCAGCGACCACTGCGCGCCCTTCAGCGCCTCACGCTTGCCGTCTGGGTCGACAGCGATCAGGCTGAACTTGGCCGTGCCGCCTTGCGGCACCTCGTCGTCGTCGAAATCCGGGCGGATGCCGATCATGTGGCCCTGCGGGCGGATGCCGATATTCAGCGAGCGCTCGACGGCACGGCCGCCGGTTTCACGCATCCTGACAGTGACCTTTGCATCGACCAGCTTGGTGGTGGATGGCAATTGATCGACGGAGACCGGGAAGGTCGCCTTGCCATCCTCGCTGACCACCGGCAGGCCGGTGAAGGGCGTCACCGTCGGTTCCGCCGACTGTTCGTCGGCCAGACCGAAGGAATAGCCTTTGAAGCGGTCCCAGTCGCGGGCGGTCGACAGCGTCAATTCGCCTTCGAGCGCGAGGCCCGCGGCCGGCGCGCCGTAGAGAAAGCGGCCGTCGACGGTAATGTTGGCGGTCTCGCCCTGCGCGATCTCCTGCTTGTCGGAGGACAGGTCGAACTCGATGCGGTCCGGTACGAAGTCCTCGACCAGGAACATCTGGCTGGCGACCGCCGCCTGCTTGGGATCGGTATAGATCGCCACCGTCCAGGTGCCGCGCATGGCGTTGGGTTCCAGCGGCAGGTCGACCGCGTGACCACCGGCCGATGCGCCATCGCTGACGATGCGGCGGTCCTCGACGCCGTCGGGCCGCGAGAAGATGAAGGTCAGCGGCAGGTTCTCGACCGCCTTGGCGGCACTGTCGCGTGCAAGGGCCGCGACATGCACATCTTCGCCGGCGCGGTAGATGCCGCGCTCGGTCCAGGCATAGACGTCGAGCGCGCCAGGTGCCGGCCGTCCGGCGACGCCACGGTCGGACAGGTCGAAGCCGGCGCGGCCCATATCGAGGAAGACGAAATCGTCGTCGCCCTGTTTGGCCATCAGCACGGCCGGGGCCATGCCGCTGTCGCCGCGCGTCAGGCCGGGATTGAACACCGCCCGCCCTTCCGCGTCGGTGGTCGCGGTGCCGAGGATTTCATTGTTCCTGGCCAGCAGCGTCAGCTCGGCGCCGGCGATCGGCTTGGCGGTTGCGAGCGAACGGGCAAAGACGTTCAGCCCATCCTGTCCGGTATAGGTCGACAGGCCGATATCGGAGACGACGAACCATTGCGTGGCGTGGGAATCATAGTCGTCGCTGCGATCGTTGACGGCTTGTGCGGTCAGCACATAGACGCCGGGCTTGCGCTTCGGCAAAGCCTCGTCGATTGGGAAGGAGGTGGTGACTTCCTTGTTGAGGTCATTGGCGATGTCGAGCTGGCCTTGCCAGACCGGCTCGCCCATCTGTTCGGAGATGTTCGAAATGTCGTAGCCGTCAAGCTGGCGCAGGAACTGATATCCGGACAGAAGCTGGGCCAGCGAGCGGTCGCCGATGCGGAAGAGCTTCATTTCGGCGGCATTCATGTTGACGGTGACGACCGGTATGCCGCGGCGTGCGCCTGCGGGCAGCACGAAGCTGTCGCCAGTGAAGCGGGCCGAAGGCGCGCGGTCCTGCACGTAGATCGACAGAACCACCGGTGCCGCGGTGACTTCGCCAATGGCGGCCGGCAAGCCGGCGCGGAAGGTCACGTCATAATGTTGGCCGTGCTCGAGTCCTTCGACGCAGATCTGCTTGTCCTTGGCTTCGACGCCCTTGGGAGCGGCGTTGTCGACAGTAACGAACTGCGAGTAGTCGACGCCAGTCTTGACCAGTTCCTCGGAGAACTGCGCGCAGATGCGTGGCGCGCTGGTGTCGGCATCGACGGTATGATCGATGACGCGGAAGCCCTTGCGGGCCTTGAGATCCTGATAGGCGGCCCTGACTGCCGGCGAATTGACGAGAGCGAGGCTCGCCTCGTAGGCCTGCAGGGCCGGCCTGTAGAGATCGCGGCGATCAAGGCCGTCCCCGAGCAGCGCCAGCACGTCGGCGCGCGTCTTGGTGGTGCGCAGCAATTTGTAGGCGTTGAAGGCGGCGGAAGTGGCGTTCGCCGGTAGGGTCGACGGCTCCGAGCTGTTGGCGGTCGGATCGACGGCAAGCGTTTCGCGCGCCAGCTCGAGCCAGAGCTGGCCATCATAAGGCAACACCGAAACCGCCGCTTCGTATTTGTGCATGGCCGAGCGATGATCGCCCGTCAGCGCCGACTGTTCGGCGGCGGCCCTCAGCGCCGTCAGCCCTTCTGTCGGCTTGGTGTAGGTCGGGCCAGTGAGGTTGTTGCGGTATTGCTGGGCCTGGTCGGCCATCCAGTTGGGGAAGAAGGCGAGTTCGGGTGGCGCGCCGATGTCGGGATCGCCATCGATGTTGACGACCTTGCCGGCGACGGCGCCACCGAAGGGTTTCAACGAATTGTAATCGGATTTAAGGAAGCACCATTTGGCCTTGAGGTTGTAGGTGAAGGCGCGGCAGGCCGGGTCGCCGAGGCAGGTGGTCTTGCACTGGTCGAGGCTGACATTCTGGTCGGATCTGAGATCGAAACCGAAATAGTCGGAATTGTCCGATGTCACCACCCGCCGGGCTTCGGCCGCTTGCGCGACACCGCTCCAGGCAAAAAAGAGAAGGAAAAGAATCGATAGACCACGAGCCGCGCGCATTGCCATAAACCCCTCCAGACAAGTGCTTACGTCCAGAAATCTTCAAGCTTCAGTCGCGCTTGTCAACATCGGGACGCGGCAGGATCCGCCTGCCAACGGTTTGCTTTCCGGCCGGTGACCGGTAGTAGCTCCATAGGACAGGGGATCACGCTTTCTTGCGGCGACGCAAAAGGTGTGAGTTCCAAGCCCTGTCTATTTCAGCAATTGGATTGTGGCCCCTTTACGAGTGCTTCAGAACTTCATTCCAATTTTAGGTTTGCGAGCTAGGCTAGGAGCGTAATGCCGGCGTATGAAAGGCAGATGTCGGGAGGAACCGCGCCACGGCGCGCGCTTTTGCGCGCCCTGCTTTTCGCATTGTTGTGCTCTACGGCACTTGTTGCCGAAACCGGAAGTGCGGCAGCCTTCGAGATTTTCGGCATCAAGCTGTGGGGATCCAAAGACGAAGATGCCGATATCGTCGACCCGCTGCGCTATGCGGTGACGATCGAGGCGCCGGACGCCGACAAGGATCTCGCCGAGAAGCTCGAAAACGCCTCGGCGCTGAAGGCCGACGAGGAACACCCGGTATCCGGTTCTCTCGGCCTGCTGGCCAAGGCGCGCAGTGACCGTGAGCAACTTGTTGCCGCACTCTACGCTGACGCGCGCTACGAGGGTGTGGTCACTATCACGATCCAAGGCAAACCGCTCGACGATCTGCCGCCCGATGCCGAATTTTCGGGTCCGCAGCCGATACCGGTGGTGATAAGCATAGCAGCCGGGCCGAAATTCACGCTTGGCAACATCAGACTGGAAGGCGATGCGGCGGGGCTGGCAAGTGCCGATTTCGGCCTGATCGCCGGCGGTGACGCCAGTTCGGGCGCCGTGCTCAAGGCCGAGGCGGCGATCGTGCGGGCACTCAAGCAAGAAGGCAGGCCGCTGGCCAAGGTGACGGGCCGCGAGATCGTCGCCGAGCACGCCGGTTCGACGCTCGACGTGACGCTTGCCGTCGCGGCCGGCCCGGTCGCCGGCTATGGCGACACCAATGTCGAGGGCACGGAAAAGGTCGACCGCGACTTCACCGAATATATGACCGGCCTTAAGCGCGGGCGCCAATATTCGCCCGATGAGATCGACGACGCGCGCGACCGGCTGCTCGGGCTCGAGGTCTTCAACAGCGTGACGGTGAAGGAAGCCGACGCGCTCGACGCCGAGGGCAACATCCCGATCGGTGTCGAGGTAAGCGAACGCAAGCCGCGCTATTTCGGCATTGGCGGCAGCTTCTCAAACACCGAAGGGCTGGGCCTCGAAGGCTATTGGGGGCATCGCAATCTGTTTGGCCGCGCCGAAAAGCTGCGCATCGACGGCAAGATCAGCGGCATCGGCAGCAACGACTTGACCCAGCTCAATTACAATGCCGGCGTCATGTTCGAAAAGCCGGGCGTGGTCGGGCCGGCGTCGAAATTCATTGCCAGCGTCAATACCGTGCTGGAGCACCCCGACGCCTACGACCATTTCTCGGTCAAGGGCAGCACCGGCCTGTCCTACGAACTCGACAAGAAGCAGACGGTTTCCGCGCAAGTCGCGCTGGATTATTCGAGGATCCACGACGCTTTCGGCAAGCACACCTATCTGATCGCCAGCATTCCACTGCAATATGTCTACGACAATCGCGACAGCAAGCTCAATCCGACCCGGGGCTTCAGGGTGCTGGCCTATGGCGAGCCGAGCTATGACATTTTGAGCGGGGCTGCGTTTGTCAAACTGAAGGGCGAGGGGTCGGCCTACCAGTCGCTCGATTCGGCCTCGAAATTCGTTTTCGCCGAACGTGTCGCCATCGGCTCTATCATCGGCGCCGGCCTTCAAGATGTTCCGGCCGACCGCCGCTTCTACTCAGGCGGCGGCGGCTCGGTGCGCGGCTATGCCTATCAAGGCATCGGCCCGAAGGACAGCAACGGAGAGCCGATCGGCGGGCTTTCCTTCTTCGAGACCTCGGTCGAGATGCGCATCGCGGTCACCGACAAGATCGGCGTCGTGCCGTTCGTCGATGCCGGCACGGTGTCGACCAGGCAGGTTCCCGATTTTTCGGACATGAAGGTCGGCGCGGGTGTAGGCTTGCGCTATCTGACGGCGTTCGGGCCGCTACGCGTCGACGCGGCGGTGCCGCTCAACCGCGGCCCCGACGATCCTCATTTCGGCATTTATGCCGGCATCGGCCAGGCATTCTGATGGCAATATTCAGGCGCATCCTCCGTATCCTTTTCTACACGCTGCTCATCGTCGTGACGGCGGCGGTGGGGGCGCTCGTCGTGCTGACCAAAACCGAGCGCGGCCGCGAAAACCTTGCCGGCATCATCTCGACCATGGCCTCGACCGGTGATCGCAAGGTCACTGTCGTCGGCATCGACGGTATCTGGTCGGGCGCGCTGAGGGTCGATCATGTCGTTCTGGAGGATCGCGAAGGCGCCTGGATGGTGGCGCGCAACGTGGCCGTCGATTGGTCGCCGCTGGCACTCCTGTCGAAGAGCTTCAGCGCCGATCGCATTGGGGCCGAGCGTATCGAATTGGCAAGGCTGCCGGTGGCCAATACACAGTCGAGCCAAAGCGGAGCGACGACGCTGCCGGTTTCCATCGACGTCAGGCAACTCGACCTTCCCGAAATCGCGCTCGGGCAGGCTCTGGCCGGCAGCGGTGTCGCCGAACTTGCAGCCAAGGGAGCGCTCAAGGCGGACGCCTCACCATTGGCGATCGAGACCAACCTCAAGATCGTTCGCCACGACGGCAAGCAAGGCACGGTCGACGCCAAAGCCCATTTCGCGCCGGCCGACAACAAGCTCGACCTCGACCTTAAGGCATCCGAGCCGGCCGGCGGCATCATCGCCAACCTGCTCAACCTGCCGGGCGCGCCGCCGGTCAACATTGTCGTTTCCGGCACCGGACCGCTCGCCAACTGGAATGGCATCGGGACCTTCGTTGTCGACGGCCGGATCGTCACCCAGCTTACCGGTCGCCATCAGCTCACCGACAAGGGTCATTATGTCGAGGCCAATGGCGATGGCGAATTCGAGCGCTTCCTGCCCGAAACCCTGAAACCGCTGTTTGCCGGCAAGACCACCTTCGACCTCGCCGGCACGGCGACCGCGGCCGGCGGCGTCGATGTCGAGCGCGCCAATATCGACAGCGGCGCCTTGCACGCGACCGCGGCCGGCATTGTCGATCCGAACGGCGCCAGCGACCTTTCGGTGAAGCTCGCCGCAAAGGGGCCGCCGATCGTGCTCAGCCTCGGCAGCGAGGCGCAACCGATAACCGTGGCAATCAAGGATGCCACGGCCCGCGCTTTCGGCGATGGCAAGGCGCCGATGGTGGATATCGGCGCGTCGCTGGTCTCGGTGGTGGCGGGCGGCACGCGGGTGGACGACCTGATCGGGCAAGTGCATTCCGATGGTTTCGACATCCAGAACCGTAGCGGGGCGGTCACCATCAAGCTGACGGCGGCCGGCCTGAACACCGACGTCGCGACTTTGGCGCCGCTGATAACGGGCAGGGTCAGCGCCGGTCTCGCCGGCTCCGTCAGCAAGGAACAGATTGTCGTCGACGAAGGCACGCTACGCAGCGACGCGCTCAATGCGTCCGTAACAGCCACGGTGGCGCTTGCCGATCTGTCGATGACGCTCAAGATGAATGCCGACGCGGCTTCGACGGCGCTGCCGCCGCAAATCAGCTCGGTTCTCGGCGAGCGCGTGCAGTTTTCCGCAACCGCGACACGCGACCCGGACGGTGCGTTCGCCGCCAACGCATTGCAACTCACCTCCGGCACGCTTAGCGCCAGCGGCACCGCCAGTGCGCAAGGCACCGATATCCGGGCCGATATCAAGGGTACGCTGGGCGACGTGTCGGTGCTGTCGCCGCTGGTCGGCGCCAACGTCGGCGGCGCCGTCGGTTTCGGGCTTACCGCAAGCGGCGCGCGCAGCGCACCGGATTTCTCGATTTCGGCCAACAGCGACAGCCTGACGGCGTCCGGCCATGCGGTGAAGCAGATCAAGCTGAGCGCGAGCGGCAAGGCCGATATCGCCAGTCCCGCCGCCGATGTCTCGCTGACCGGCTCGGTCGACGACCAGCCGCTCGACCTCAAGGCATCGCTGGTCACAACCGACGGTAAGCGCTCCATCAATGGACTTGCCGTCTCGTTAGCCGACAACAAGGTCTCCGGCGACCTCGGGCTCGACGACAACCTGCTGCCGCTCGGCACGTTGACCCTCGATGCCGCCGATATTGCTCCGCTGGCCGCACTCGCAGGCCAGTCGGTAGCCGGCGACGTGCGCGGCACCATCCGCTTTGCGAACGACAACGGAGCGCCGACGGTCGCGATCGATGCGACGAGCGCCGTGATTTCGCGCGGCGAACTGGCGGCGAAGACAATCGCCGTCAACGCGCTGGTCGCCAATTATCTCAAAGCACCGGCAATCGCCGGCAAGATCAAGGCCGACACGATCACCTCCGGAACCACGGTGATCAGCGGCATCGATGTCGACCTGAAGCGCAATGGCGACTGGACCGGCTTTAGCGGCGGCGCCACGGTCGCCGGCATTCCGGCCAGCGCGTCCGGGCGGGTCAGGGTTGCGAACGGCACCACCAGCATCGAGCTTGCCTCGGGCGAGGCGACCGTCCGCGGCATCAAGGCAGCTGTCGCGCAGCCATCAGCGCTGACAATCGCCAATGGCAGGGTGAGCATAGAGAAATTGGAGCTCGGTGTCGGCGGTGGTTCGGTTGCCGTGTCGGGTACGGCCGGCCAGACGCTTGATCTCGCTGCCACCTTGTCGGCGGTGCCGGCAGCGCTTGCCAATGATTTTTCACCGGGTCTCGATGCCGTGGGCGCGCTCAGCGGCACCGCGCAGGTCACCGGATCGTCGGCTGCCCCAGATATTCGCTTCACCGCCCGGCTCAGCGGCGCCGAAACCAGCCAGACCCGGCAGGCTGGGCTCGGGCCGGTGGATCTCGACGCGGCAGGCCGTTTCTCGTCGGCCAGCGGCCTGGCCATCGAGCAGGCGACGCTTGCCGGCGAGAAAATCTCCGGCAAGGCAGCCGGCACCATCAATCCGAACGGTGCCAGCGATTTTTCGCTCGACCTGGCCTCTACCGGTCCGAGCCTGCCGTTGTCGCTCGGCAGCAAGGCGAGCCCGATCAAGCTCGAGCTGCAGGCGATATCGCTAAACGCGGCCGGGCAGGGCACCCAGCCGAAGCTCGACATCTCCGCGACGCTGCCATCGGCCGCCACCAATCTAGCTAAGATAGAGGGCATCACGCTTGCGCTGCACTCCGATCGCTTCGACGTGAAAGCCCGGACCGGGCCGATCTCCGGCTTGGTGACCGCCGAAAAACTCGGAATCGACAATCCGACCGTCGCGCGGCTGATTGCAGGGAAAATCACTGCCAAGGTCGCCGGTAGCCTGGCCGCCGACGCTGTCATCATCGATAGCGGCACGGTGATCAGCGACGCTTTGAACAGCGGCTTCAACGGGCGGGTCTCGCTGGCCGACGGCGCCATCGATCTAAATCTCAAGGCGGATGCCGCGTCGGCGGCGCTGCCGGCGGCGGTGCATGGCGTGCTCGCCGAGCGAACGCAACTCAGTGCCGCGCTGAAGCGGGATGCCAACGGCAATGTCACCGCCAACGCGATCAGGCTGTCATCAGGCGCGCTGACCGCAGACGGGCAGGCGAGCCTTGCCGATAACAAGCTGAGCGCCGACGTCAAAGGCGCGCTAGGCGACGTCTCGCTGCTATCCAAGGACGCCAAAGGCGCCATCTCTTTCGCGCTGAATGCGCAAGGCGCCAGCACCGCGCCGGATCTGTCGCTGAGTGTCAACAGCGACAGGCTTTCGGTCGCGGCGCGCGAGATCACCGGTCTGAAGCTCACTGCCACCGGCAAGGCTGATGCTGCCAACCCGGCTGCGAATGTGCAACTCACCGGAAATGTCGGCGGCCAACCGCTGCAGGGTAGTGCCGTGCTGGCGACATCGGACGGCAAACGCGCCATCAACGGGCTTTTGCTGTCGCTCGGCAAGAACCGTATTTCCGGCGACCTGGCGCTTGACGATGCCTTCCTGCCGGCCGGCACCGTGGCGCTCGACCTGCCCGATATCGGTCCGCTTGCGGCTCTGGCACTGGAAAAGGCCGATGGCGATGTGCGCGGCACGATCGCCTTCTCCAAGGCGGGTACCGTGCCGCAAGTCGCCGTCAAGGCGACGACGGCCTCGATCTCGCGCGGCGATGTCTCGGCCAAGGCCGTGAGCATCGATGCGCTGATCGCCAACTATCTGGCGGCACCGGTGATCTCGGGCAAAATCCGTGCCGACAGCGTAACTTCCGGCGGCACGGCTATTCGGGGCGTCAACGTCGATCTCAAGCGCGACGGCGAATGGACCGGCTTTTCCGGTGGCGCCACCGTCAAGGATATTCCGCTGAGGGCGGCCGGCCGGGTCAAGGCGGTCAAGGGCACGACGACGGTCGAACTTGCCTCCGGCGAGGCGACCATCCGCGGCGTCAAGGCGGCCATCGCCCAGGCCTCGACCATCAACATCGCCAATGGAGTGACCAGCCTCGACAGGCTGGTGCTCAACCTCGGCGGCGGCACGGCGACGGTCACGGGCAAGGCTGGGCAGGCGTTCGACATCAACGCGACGCTGGCCCGCGTCCCGATCTCGATAGCCAACAGTTTTTCGCCGGGCCTCGATGCCGCCGGTTCCATCTCGGGCACTGTGAAGGTGACGGGCGCGCCGGCCAATCCGGCCGTTGCCTTCAAGATCGACGCCGCAGGCGTTCAGACGTCGCAGACCCGTGGTGCAGGTTTCGGCGGCATGGGCGTTTCATCCTCAGGTACGTATTCGGGCAACAGACTGACCTTCGACGCCAACATGAGCGATGCCGCCGGCCTCGGCCTCAAGGGCGGCGGCACGATGACGACATCAGGCGCGCCCACCCTTGATCTCAACTTTTCCGGCAAGGTGCCGTTCGCCTTCCTCACCAGGACACTCGCCGCGCAAGGCCTGTCCCTGAGCGGCACGGCCGACGTCGATGTGCAGGTGCGCGGCCCGGCGACGTCGCCGGTGATCTCAGGCACGGTCCGCACGTCAGGCGCCCGCCTGCTCGACGCGCGCTCGGGGCTTGCGATCAACGACATCACTGCCGATGTCGCCATCGGTGGCGGCGTGGCAAGGATCAATCGCCTGACCGGCACGCTGTCGACGCGCGGCAGCCTTTCGGCCAGCGGCACCGTCGGCATCGATCCGGCTAAGGGTTTTCCGGCCGATCTGTCGATCAAGCTCGTCGACGGCCGCTATACCGACGGCAAGGTGGTCACCGCCAATCTTGGCGGCGACCTGACCGTCAAGGGACCGCTCACCTCCGCGCCGGTGATTTCCGGTACCGTCAACCTGGCCAAGACCGTCATCACCGTACCCGAAAAGCTGCCCGGCTCGCTGGCCGAGCTCAACGTCAAGCACAAGAATGCGCCGGCCGCCGTGCGTGCGCAGGACAAGGCGTTGCGCCCGGCCGCTGCAAGCAGTGGTGGCGGCGGCAGCGGCCTCAATCTCGACGTCACGGTCAACGCGCCGAGCCAGATCTTCATCCAGGGCAGGGGCGTCGACGCCGAGCTCGGCGGTTCGCTGCGGCTGACCGGTCCGGCATCGTCACCCCAGGCGGTCGGCACCTTCACCTTGCGGCGCGGGCGGCTGACGATCCTTGCCAAGCGGCTGACCTTCACCGAAGGCTCCGTCGGCTTTTCCGGCTCTCTGGTGCCCTACCTCAATCTCACGGCGCAATCGAAGACGACCAGCGCCACCGTGACCATCGTGGTGTCGGGCGAGGCGAACAACCCGAAATTCACCTTCTCCTCGGTACCGGTGCTGCCGGAGGACGAGGTGCTGGCGCAGCTGATCTTCGGCCGTTCGATGTCGAACCTGTCGCCGCTGCAGATCGCGCAGCTTGCCGAGGCTGCCGGACAACTAGCCGGCGTCGGCGGCTCGACCTCCCTGCTGCAGAACCTGCGCAGCGCGATCGGCGTCGACGACCTCGACGTGATCACCGACGAACAGGGCGGCACCGCCGTCTCGGCGGGCAAGTATCTCAACGACCGCACCTACGTGACGATCCAGAAGGGCGACAGGCCGGGCTCGGGCAAGGCAACCGTCGATCTCGACGTGGGGCGCGGCGTCAAGCTGCGTGGCGAGGCAACCGACGCCGGCGAAGCCAAAGGCGGTGTTTTCTACGAACGGGAATATTGAAACCGGCCGTTCGCGCAGAACAGTTGGTTGTCCGAAGAACGAACGGCGCAGCGGCGAATGTCCCAGTTTAATTGCCCGTGGGGATTTCGGACGAAATCCCTGGCGCAGTAGCAAATTTGCGCCAAGACTGTCGTTATCGCGCGAACCGCCCTGCTTTCAAAGTTGCACATTCCTTGGCATGTTCCCAATCCCTGCCGTCTTTGACATCATGGCGCGGATGCGGAATGTTAAAAGGCAGAAAGCCAACAATGGGAGTTAGTCATGACGATCTACAAGAGTAACGGCGACCGCGTTCCCGATCACATCCTGGCCATGGCCGAAGATGCCAAGGCAGGCAAGATGGATCGTCGCGAATTTCTGGCTCTCGCCAGCGTCTTCGGCGCGTCGACGGCGATGGCTTATGGCATGCTTGGCCTCGCAGACCCCACGCCGGCCAAGGCGGAAGAGGTGAAGGGCAAGAAAGGCGGCATACTGAAGGTCGCGCAATGGATCAAGGATCCGAAGGATCCGCGCAAGTCCGACTGGTCGGAAATCGCCAATGCCGAGCGCCAGGCGCTCGAGCCGCTGGTCAAATACACCACCGAATACACGTTCCGCCCCTATCTGCTGGAGAGCTGGGACGTGAATGACGACGCCACCGAATACACGCTGCATGTGCGCAAAGGCGTCACCTGGAACAACGGCGATCCGTTCACCGCAGACGACGTCATCTTCAACCTCAAGCGTTGGGCCGACAAGAAGGCCGAAGGCAATTCCATGCCAGGTCGCCTCGGTTCGCTGGTCAAGGACGACAAGCTGGATGAGAGCGCGGTGACCAAGGTCGATGACCACACGATCAAGCTGACGCTCAGCAAGCCGGATATCGCCCTCATTCCCAACGTGTGCGACTATCCCGGCCTCATCGTCCACAAGACGTTCGACGAAAAAGGCGGCGACTTCAAGTCCTGCCCGATCGGCACTGGGCCGTTCGAGTTGGTCTCCTACGATGTCGGCCAGAAGGTGGTCTACAAGCGTCGTGAAGATAACAAGTGGTGGGACGGCGAGGTCTTCCTCGACGGCATCGAGTTCATCGACTACGGCACCGATCCGGCGGCCATGGTCAGCGCCTTCGAGGCAGGCGAAGTGCACACCAACTTCGAAACCTCGGCCGACTATGTATCCATTCTCGACGGCATGGACTTGGCGAAGTCGGAGGTCGTCACCGCGTCGACGATCGTCTGCCGCACCAACGTCACCAACAAGCCTTACGGCGACCAGAAGGTTCGCAACGCCCTGCAGCTCGCGGTCGACAACAATGTCGTCCTCCAGCTCGGCTACGGCAATGCCGGCACGGTTGCCGAAAACCACCATGTCGCCCCGATCCATCCGGAATACTATGAATTGCCGAAGATTGCTCGCGACCCGGCCAAGGCAAAGGCGCTGATGGCCGAAGCCGGCCAGGCCGATTTCGAGCACGAACTGATCACGGTCGACGAAGACTGGCACAAGAACACAGGCGACGCGATCGCCGCGCAGATGCGCGACGCCGGCATCAAGGTCAAGCGTACGGTGCTGCCGGGTTCGACCTTCTGGAACGACTGGACGAAGTATCCGCTGTCGATGACCAACTGGAACATGCGGCCGCTCGGCGTCCAGGTTCTGGCGATCGGCTATCGCACAGGTGAGGCCTGGAACGAGACGGCCTGGTCGAATCCGGAGTGGGATGCCAAGCTCAACGCTGCGCTGGCAGTTGCCGACGCCGCCAAGCGCAAGGAAATGATGAAGGATATCGAGCAGATCCTGCAGGATTCCGGCATTATCATCCAGCCTTATTGGCGCAAGCTCTACAGCCATTCGGTCAAGGCGGTGCAGAACTACAAGATGCACCCGACCTTCGAGCGCGACTACGGCAAGGTCTGGCTCGACCAGGCCTGACCGGACGATCCGGAAAGGGGCGTCTCGCCCCTTTCCCTCGCTCTTTGCATGGTCCTTGGACCGGAAGTCGGCGCAGCAAAAAGTTGCGGACTCTTCGGCCTGGGTCTGCAATAAAAAGGGTATTGCATCTGGGACTGGTCTGAAGGCTTGTTCTGCCGCTGGCGGCAGCGCACGGCTTGCAAACCGGTTCCACCCCCCAACCCGACCGGCAGGGGACCGCCATGCTTTCTTTCGTTATCCGGCGTCTCGGCACCATGGCAGTGACGATGCTGTGCCTGACGATGATCGTCTTCTTCCTGGTCAATCTCGGGCCTAATCTGAAGAAGCTCGCTATCAGCCAGACCGAAATGCACACATCCGCCGAGCAGCTTGAGGCTTGGCTGGTCAACCACGGCTATCGGCAGAATTTCTTTATCCGCTACGGCCAATGGCTGGGCATCATGCCCAAGCAGCCGGTGACCGACCCGGCGACCGGCAAGCCCGCACAGCGTTTCTCCTTCTGCAACGATCCGGTCGTGCCGACATTCTCCGGCATCCTGCAAGGCGATTTCGGTTGCTCGACCAAGTTCAAGACGACGGTCGCTTCAAAACTCTTTCCGGCGCTCAGCGCCACCGGCATCCTGATGCTCTGCGTGCTGGCCGTAATGGTGCCGATCTCGCTTTTGATCGGTATTCTCGCCGGCATGCGCGAGGGTTCACGCACCGACCGCACATTATCGGTGGCTTCGATCGCCTCGACGGCGACGCCCGAATATGTTTCGGGCGTCATCTTCACCGTCATCTTCGCCTCCTGGCTCGGCGTGCTGAACGGTTCGGCGGCCTCGGCCAGCCAGGGCATCACCTTCTATAATTTCACCTTACCGGTGATGACGCTGGCGATATACGGCATCGGCTACATCGCTCGCATGACCCGCGCCTCGATGGTGGAGGTGATGACACAGCAATATATCCGAACCGCCCGGCTGAAGGGCCTCTCCTTCGGCAGCGTGGTGATAAAGCACGCTCTGCGCAACGCGCTGATCGCGCCATTCACGGTCATCATGCTGCAGTTCCCCTGGCTGCTCACCGGCGTCGTCATCGTCGAGGTGATGTTCCGCTACCAGGGGTTCGGCTACACCCTGGTCGAGGCCGCCGGCAACAACGACATCGATCTTCTGCTCGGCTGCTCGCTGGTCTCGGTGTTTATCGTCCTGATCACACAGCTCATCTCCGATGTCGGCTACGCGTTCCTCAATCCGCGCATCAGAGTTCAATAGGAGACCGGCGGATGCAGGTCGAATATCTCAGCGCCTTCAACGTCGTACTCGGCGTGCTTACCCGCTTCTGGCCGGTTTGGATCGCTCTCACCCTGGTGATGGGGGCGAGCTTCGGCTACAAGAAGAAGCTAGGCCTTTACGGCCAGCTTTTCGACAGCGGCGTCGGCATCGTCGGCGTCGGCATCTGCCTGTTCTGGCTGTTTACGGCGATCTTCGCGTCGACCATCTCGCCCTTCGATCCGCTCGCCCAAGTGCCGATCATGAAGGACGCGCTGCCGGGCGCAATCGAGCCGGCGTCGAAACTTGTATACTATTTCGGCGGCGACAAGCTCGCCCGCGACGTGTTCTCCCGCATGGTCTATGGCAGCCAGATCGTGCTGATCATCGCGCCGGCGGCGACCGGTTTTGCGCTGATGGTCGGCATTACGCTCGGCCTGCCGGCCGGCTATTATGGCGGCAAGATCGATACGGTGCTGTCCTTCCTCGCCAACCTTGTGCTGGCCTTCCCGGTGATCCTCCTGTTCTACCTGCTGGTGACGCCGGGCATCATGGACACGCCGATCCCCTACGCGATGGCAGGGCTGTTCTTCCTGTTTCCGATCATCTTCTTCAGTGTGCTGTTCTGGACGCGCTACAAGAACCGCCCCGACCGCCTCTATATCCTGCTTGGCCTGACGTTGGTACTTGGCGGCTGGATCTATGCAGGCCTTGTCTTCGATGCCGATCCGTTCAAGATCATCCACATCGATCCCAACCAGCTCAACATCTTCGTGGCGGTGGTGTTCGCCTCCAGCCCCGGCGTGTTCCGCATCGTGCGCGGCCTGGTCATGGATATCAAAACGCGCGACTATGTTGCGGCGGCACAAACGCGCGGTGAATCGCCCTGGTACATCATGCTGTGGGAGATATTGCCCAATGCGCGCGGGCCGCTGATCGTCGACGCCTGCCTGCGCATCGGCTACACCACGATCCTGCTCGGCACGCTCGGCTATTTCGGGCTGGGACTGGCGCCGGAAAGCCCGGACTGGGGCACGGCGATCAAGGATGCCAGCCGGCTGCTGCGCTCCTTCATCCACCCGGCGCTGCCGCCGACGATCGCATTGATGTCGTTCGTGCTCGGCCTCAACCTCCTCGCGGATTCGTTGCGCGAACAGTCTATGAAAGATTGATGCCGGGAAGATCGATGCCGGGTTCGGCCCGACATGCCTGAAGAACAAGGATTGGAGCGACCCATGAATGAGGCAGTTCGAAATCCCGCCAAGCCGACCAATGGGCCGACCAATGGGCCGATCATCGAGATCGAGAACCTGTCGATCTCCTTCTTCACCCGCAAGGGCGAGATCCCGGCCGTCATGGATTTTTCCTGCACGGTCATGCCTGGCGAGGCGATGGGTATTGTCGGCGAATCCGGCTGCGGCAAGTCGACCGTGTCGCTGGGCATCATGCGCGACCTCTCCAACATCGGAAAGATCGTCGGCGGAAAGATCAAATTCCAGGGCAAGGACATGGGAGAACTGTCCGACGAGGAACTGCGAGCTATCCGCGGCAACAAGATCGCGATGATCTACCAGGAGCCGATGGCCAGTCTTAACCCGGCGATGAAGGTCGGCCAGCAGCTGATGGAAGTGCCACTGATCCACGACAAGGTGTCGAAGGACGAAGCTTACAAACGCGCCTTGGAAATGGTGCGCGCGGTGAAGCTGCCGGATCCCGAGCGCATGATGCGTTCTTACCCGCACCAGCTTTCCGGCGGTCAGCAGCAGCGCATCGTCATTGCCATGGCGCTGCTGTCGAAGCCTGCGCTGCTTCTGCTCGACGAGCCGACGACAGCGCTCGACGTGACGGTTGAGGCCGGCATCGTCGACCTGGTCAAGGGGCTGGGCGAGAAGTTCGGCACCTCGATGATCTTCGTGTCGCACAATCTCGGCCTGATCCTGGAGACCTGCGACCGCATCACGGTGATGTATTCGGGCGAAGCGGTGGAGACCGGCAAGATCAAGGACGTCTTCGACCGGATGCGCCATCCCTACACGCAAGGCCTGTTCCGCTCGATCCCGCTGCCGGGCGCCGACAAGAACTCGCGGCCGCTGATATCCATCCCGGGGCAGTTGCCGCTACCGCACGAGCGGCCGAAGGGCTGCAATTTCGGCCCGCGCTGCCACCATTTCGTCGAGGGCGTCTGCAACGCCGCCGAAATTCCGATGATCGCGGTCGAAGGCCATGACGGGCATTTCTCGCGCTGCGTGCGCTTCAACGAGATCGACTGGGAGGCGCTGCCACCCGGCGCCAAGAAGGTCAACGAGCGGGTGGTGCCCGGTGCGCCGGTGCTCCAGATCGAAGACCTCCGGAAGTACTACAAGGTCGGCGGCAGCGAAGTGTTCGGCTCGAGCGAGGGCCGTGTCGTCAAGGCCAACGAGACGATCTCGTTTATGGCGCGCGAATCCGAAACCGTCGCGATCGTCGGCGAATCCGGCTGCGGAAAATCGACCCTGGCCAAGGTGCTGCTCGGCCTCGAAACGGCAAGCTCCGGCCGCGTCAAGCTCGGCAACAAGGAGATCCAGTCGACCGGGATCGAGAAGCGCAGCGTCGACACGGTGTCGTCGATCCAGATGGTGTTCCAAAATCCGTTCGACACGCTCAATCCCAGCCATTCGGTCGGTTCGCAGATCATCCGTACGCTGGAAAAGTTCAATGTCGGCGACACGGTGGCCGACCGCCGCAAGCGGATGCTGGAACTGCTCGACCTGGTGAAGCTGCCGAGGGCATTCGAGACGCGCAAGCCGCGCCAGCTTTCAGGCGGCCAGAAACAGCGCATCGGCGTGGCGCGTGCCTTTGCCGGCGATGCCAAGGTGGTGGTGGCCGACGAGCCGGTCTCGGCGCTGGATGTGTCGGTCCAGGCCGCGGTGACCGAGCTCTTGATGGACATCCAGCGCAAGAACAAGACGACGATGCTGTTCATCAGCCACGATCTGTCGGTGGTGCGCTACATCGCCGACCGCGTCGTCGTCATGTATCTCGGCTATATCGTTGAGCAAGGCACGACCGACCAGATATTCGCGCCGCCCTATCACCCCTATACCGAGGCATTGCTGTCGGCGATCCCGATCGCCGACACAAGCGTGGTCAAGAAGCACATCGTGCTGGAGGGCGACATCCCTTCGGCGATGAACCCGCCGTCCGGCTGTCCGTTCCAGACGCGCTGCGGCTACAAGAAACTGGTGCCGGACAACCTTTGCGAAACCACGGTGCCGCCAGTCAAAAATCTCGGCGACGGCCATATGAGCTTGTGCTGGCTGTCCGACGACGTGCTGGCGAAAATGGAGCCGGTGATCAAATTCGACAAGGAGCACGCCGCAAATGAGGGCGTGCCGGATGATGCAAACCGCGGTGTTGGCCCGGGCTTTGCCGGAGATCCGCCCAAGCGCCCGCATGGAAAGACTGGCAGCGTTGAAGCCGATGCCGAGGGTCAGGCAGTGGAGAATGCCGAAGCGGTCGCCAAAGCCCGCCGTCACGAGGTTCGCGACGAGGTTTCAGAGACCGGCACCTCAAGCTCTGCCGACAGCCAGGTGGCACCAATCATGCCGCCGACTGTCGGCGACGGCCGACAGGCCGAGGACGCGACGCGCAAGCCGCGCAAACCCAAGGGCGGCTGAGAGCCGTTAATAGGCTAGGGCGCGCATTGCCGTAGCTGCGCGGCGTAGTCCTGCGCCATCTGTTCGGTGGCATGCGCATAGCGCTGCACGTCGGCATCGCCGCGACTGCCGCGCTTGTAGGCATTCCAGCCGAGATAGTAGGCGAGATACAGATTGTATGTGTCGTTGCGGGCGACGCCGAGCGTGTCAGCGGTCTTGGAATGATACCAGCCCACAAAATCGACGGCATCGGCAAACCTGGTGCGGCGCGCCGCCCAGCTGCCGGTCTCGTTCTGGTATTGCGCCCAGGTGCCGTCGAGCGCCTGCGAGAAGCCGGTGGCGCTGGAGATATGTTTCCAGGGAATGAAGCCCAGCAGCTTGGTGCGCGGCGGCCTTGCGTTGCTCTTGAAGCCGGATTCCTTGCGCACCGTCGCCATCAGCACGGGAACCGGCACACCGTATTTCTGCTCGGTGCGTTGTGCCGCCGCCTGCCAATTGTCGAACCAGCCGTCATTCTGGTCGAAAACGGCGCAGACATCGTTGATATGGTTCGGTGGCGTCGCGCAGGCCGAAAGCGCCAGCGGCGCGGCAATCGCTATAATTTTACTAAAACTCGACCTACGCATTGGAAGAGCATTAGGCCGAAAACATAAAAGGAATCTTGCTGTCTTCCTTAACGGCTCATCGGCCGCTTTGGCCGACACTGAGCAGGTATAAACATTCCGACGTTTGTTGTCGCTTTTACCGACCTGAAATTCCCGCAATGGCGCCTTGGCTAAAATCACGCCCGCAGGTGGCGGATTCTTGACAGCTCGATCCTCATGCCGGCGCTTTGATGCGCGGCATGAGCGAACCAAGACGCAAGCGCGGCGCCGAGCGAACCAGCAACAGGGGACCGACCGCCATCCCGCAACTGCCGTTGCGCCGCGTCACCAATCCCTATCCGCCAATGGCGATGCTCTCGGCCGACCAGATCGAGGCGATCCACCAGGCGTCGATGCATATCTTGGAGAATTTCGGCATCGAGGTGATGAGCCCGCGGGCGCTGTCGCTGTTCGAGAAGGCCGGGGCCAAGGTCGACCATGCAACGATGAACGTCCGCATCTATCGCGGCATGATCGAGGAAGCGCTGAAGACGACGCAGTCCAGCTATACGCTGACGCCGCGCAATCCCGCCCATGCCGTCCACCTCGGCGGCAATACCATCAACTTCACGCTCGTCGCCGGGCCGCCGAATGTGCACGACATGGAGCGCGGCCGCCGTGCCGGCAATTTGCGCGATTATTCCGATCTCGTCCGGCTGGCGCAGCATTTCAACTGCATCCACATGCTAGGCAACCAGGTCTGCGCGCCGGTAGAATTGCCGGCGAATTCCCGTCATCTCGACACCTATTTCGCCAATCTGACACTGACCGACAAAAGCTTTCACGTCTCGGCCATCGGCCGCGGCAGGGCGCTCGACGGCATCGAAATGATGGCAATCGCGCGCGGACTGACGCTTGACGAGATGCGCGACGATCCCGGCGTCACCACGATCATTTCGGTCAATTCGCCGCGCCGCTTCGACGAGATGATGGCCGAGGGGCTGATGACGATGGCCGAGTTCGGCCAGTCGGTGGCGGTGACGCCATTCACGTTGATGGGGGCGATGAGCCCGGTGACGCTTGCCGGCGCGCTCGCCCAGCAGAATGCCGAGGCGCTGTTCGGCGTGGTGCTGACGCAGCTCGTCCGCCCCGGCGCGCCGGTGATGTATGGCGCCTTCACCTCCAATGTCGATATGAAATCGGGAGCGCCAGCGTTCGGCACGCCTGAAAACACCAAGGCGAATATCGCGTCCGGACAGTTGGCGCGGCGTTACAACCTGCCTTATCGCACAACGCCGGGCTCGGCTTCCAATGCCGCCGACGCGCAAGGCGCCTATGAGACGCTGATGGCGCTGTGGGGCGCGGTGCTCGGCCATGGCAACCTCGTCTACCATGCCGCCGGCTGGCAAGAGGGCGGACTGACAGCGTCGTTCGAAAAGTTCATCATCGACGTCGAGATGATCCAGCACATGATGGAGTTTTTGCGCCCGATCGAGGTCAACGAGGCCGAGCTTGCTGTCGAGGCTCTGGGTGCGGTTCCGACCGGCGGCCACTTCTTCGGCGAGCCGCACACGCTGGAGCGCTACGCCACAGCCTTCTACCAGCCGATGCTGTCCAACTGGCAAAATTTCGAGGCCTGGCAGGAGGCTGGCGGGCTCGATGCCACGGCGCGGGCGACGAGGCTTTGGAAGAAGGCGCTGGAGGACTATGTCGAGCCGGTGATGGAAATCTCCAGGCGCGAGGCGCTTGAGGCGTACGTGGCCAAGCGCAAGGAAGCGATCGGGCAAAGCGAGCCTTAGGCGCCGCTCGTCTTGTTCGGCTTCATTCTCTTCTCCTCCAGAATCATGAAACCCATCCAACCCTTTGAAATAACGAGAACCTCATGAAATCGCATGCAAAGGTCGTGGTTATCGGCGGTGGCGTTGTCGGGTGCTCCGTGCTGTTCCATCTGGCCCGTCACGGCTGGACCGACATCGTGCTCCTGGAGCGCAATGAATTGACCTCCGGCTCGACCTGGCACGCCGCCGGCGGCATGCACACCATCAATGGCGATCCCAATGTCGCCAAGCTGCAGAAATACACAATCTCTCTCTACAAGGAGATCGAGGAACTGTCCGGCCAGGCGACCGGCGTGCATCTGACTGGCGGCGTCTTGCTGGCGGCGACCGAGGCGCGCCTCGACTGGCTGCGCGGCGTCGTCGCCAAGGGCCGCTATCTCGGCATCGACCTCGAAGAAATATCGCCTGATGAGGCGGCCGAGCTGATGCCGTTGCTCGACCCCAAGCAGTTCGTCGGCGCCGTTCGCAACAAGGAGGACGGTCATCTCGACCCCTCCGGCGTCACCCACGCCTACGCCAAGGCCGCGAGGAAGCTTGGTGCCGAGGTCGAGCGTTTCACCAAGGTCGAGGACATTGTGCGGCGCGCCGACGGGTTGTGGCGTGTCATCACCAACAAGGGTGAGGTGGTGGCCGAGCATGTCGTCAACGCCGGCGGCCTGTGGGCGCGTGAGGTCGGCCGCATGGTCGGGCTGGAGCTGCCGGTGCTGGCGATGGAGCACATGTACCTGATCACCGAGGACATGCCGGAAGTCGCCGCCTGGAACCAGAAGACTGGTTCCGAAATCATCCATGCCGTGGATTTCGATGGCGAGCTGTATTTGCGCCAGGAGCGCGGCGGCATGCTGATGGGCACTTATGAAAAGGCCAACAAGCCATGGTCCGAGTTCCAAACGCCATGGAATTTCGGCCACGAGCTGCTCGAAGCCGACATCGACCGGATCGCGCCGTCGCTGGAGGTCGGCTTCCGGCATTTCCCGGCCTTCCAGAACACCGGCATCAAGCAGATCATCAACGGACCCTTCACCTTCGCGCCGGACGGCAATCCGCTGGTCGGGCCCGTGCGCGGCCTGCCGGGGTTCTGGGTGGCCTGTGGTGTCATGGCGGGGTTCTCGCAGGGCGGCGGCGTCGGCCTGGCGCTGTCGAACTGGATGATCGAGGGCGATCCCGGCGCCGACATCTGGGCGATGGACGTGTCGCGCTACGGCGACTGGGCGACGATGGCCTATACCAACGCCAAGGTGCGCGAGAACTATTCGCGGCGGTTTTCGATCCGCTTCCCGAACGAGGAACTGCCGGCTGGGCGACCGCTCAAGACGACGCCGGTCTATGATCTGTTGTCGGCCGAGGGCGCGCAATGGGGCGTCGCCTATGGGCTCGAAGTGCCGCTGTGGTATGCGCCCGAAGGGATCAAGGACGAATTCTCCTGGCGCCGCTCGAGCGACTTCGAGCATGTGGCGAAAGAAGTGGAGACGGTTCGGCAACGCGTTGGTCTCTCGGAAATCTCGTCATTCGCCAAATACAGGGTAACCGGCGAGGGCGCTGCAGCCTGGCTCGACCGCCTGCTTGCCTGCAAGTTGCCAAGGCCCGGCCGCATGACGCTGGCGCCGATGCTGAAGGAAGACGGAAGGCTAATTGGCGATTTCACGCTAGCCAATCTCGGCAGTCCAAATTCGGAAAGTGACGATTGGTTCCTGGCCGGCTCCGGCGTCGCCGAGCAGTACCATATGCGCTGGTTCGAGGCGCATCCGCCGCAAGACGGCTCAGTCAGTATCGAAGCGCTAGGAGAAAGACTCACCGGCTTGTCGATCGCCGGGCCGAGCGCGCGGAACCTTCTTGAAAAGGTCACACGGTCGGACGTGTCGAATGCGGCCTTTCCGTTCATGGCCATCAGCAAGATGGATATCGGCATGGCGCCGTGCCTGGTCGGGCGGGTCAGCTACACCGGCGATCTCGGCTACGAGATCTGGGTCGCACCGGAATATCAGCGCGCCGCCTATCAGGCGCTGATGGCGGCGGGCGAGGAATTCGGCATCGGCCTGTTCGGCTCGCGCGCGCTCAATGCGTTGCGGCTGGAAAAGAATTACGGTTCATGGGCGCGCGAATACCGGTCGATCTATGGGCCGCTGGAGGCCGGCCTCGACCGCTTCGTCGCCTACGGCAAGCAAGCCGATTTCATCGGCAAGCAGGCGGCGTTGGCCGAGCGCAAGCAAGGCGGCAGACTGCGGCTGCGGGCCTTTGTCGTCGATACTGTCGATGCCGACGTCATCGGCGACGAGCCGATCTGGTACGGCGGTGCCGTGCGCGGTTGGGTCACGTCGGGCGGCTACGCGCATCATTCGAAAAAGTCCGTCGCCATCGGCTATGTGCCGAAAGAGATTGCCGACGAAGCCGACGGCTTCGAGATTGAGCTTCTGGGCAAACGCCACGCTGCGCGCATGCAGCCGATCCCGCTGTTCGACGCGAATTTCGAGCGGATGCGTGGGTGACGTTTCAGGCACCGCGGCGGTTGTCCAGCGCCAGGGCGCCGGCGCCGGCGAACACCAGATACAGGAAGATGAAACAGAACGATATTGCCGCATCGCCGCCATTGTTGACCGGGAAGAAGTCGCGCGGCATGTGCGCCATGAAATAGGCGATCGCCATCTCGCCGCTGAGAAGGAATGCCACCGGTCTGGTGAAAAGCCCCAATACCAGCAGGATGCCGCCTCCGAATTCCAGGATGGCCGCGGTCAGCGATAGCCCGCTCATGGTGCCGGCATGGTCGCCGACGGGGAAATTGAACAGTTTCTGGGTGCCGTGCTCAATGAACTGCAGCGCCGTCATGATGCGCAAGGCGGCAAGGGCGAACGGTTGATATCCGGCGAGGCCTTCGAAAAGCTTCATCTACGACTCCATTTTCACCTAGCCCGGCCATAGGTCATCGCCAAAGGCCGGACCATTCACATGGTCCGGCCTGCATTCAACTGTCGGTGAGTGAGTCGTGAGGCGTGCTGCAGCCTTGGGGCCGCACGATGGCGGCCCCGCGATCAGCGCGGCCGTTAATGCCCGGGCGCTGTCAGAGCAAAGTGCGCGCCTTGCGGGTCTGTGCACTGTATGATCCAGCTGCCGCCGGGGACCTCCATCGGACCCATCAGGATCTTGCCGCCATTGTCGGTGACGCGCTTGGCTGCCGCGTCGATGCCGGGCACGTTGAAATAGAACTGCCAGACCGGCGCCGGGATCTGCTCGGGCTTGTTCATCATGCCGCCAACCGGCTCGCCGCCGAAGGCGAAAAGCTGGTAGACGCCCATCGGACCCATATTCATGGCGTCGCCCTTCTCCCAGCCGAACTGGCTGGAATAGAAATCGAACGCCGCCTTCCAGTCTGACGTGTAGAGCTCATGCCAGCCGATGTTGCCGGGGGTCGCCAACGGTAGCGGCGGCTGGTCGGGGCCGCTGGGCTGCAGGAAGTTGAACATCGCGCCTTGCGGGTCTGCAACGACGGCGAAGCGGCCGACGCCAGGAATGTCGTCGGGCTCGCGGTGAACCGCGCCACCAGCCTTCTTGAGGGAGGCCGTTGCGGCATCGACGTCCCTGGTGAGGATATAACCGACCCAGGCCGGCGGCATGCCCATCTTGCGCGCGTCATCGGGCAGCGTCATCAACCCGCCGACGCCGCGCTCGCCGACATTCATGACGATATAGCGCGGCATGCCCTGGGCCCCTTCGAAAGGCTGCCCCCTCCAGCCCACCACGGAGGTGTAAAACGCCTCGGCGGCGTCGAGATCGGTGGTCATCAGCTCGTACCAGGAGAAGGGCTTGGGGGACTGTGGCATTGTCGTGCTCCTTGCGGTTTGTACATCGATCATGCGCGATCCATTCTAGGACGATCTTCACGACGAAAATCCGACAGCCAACCAAAAAAGATGACGGCAAATTGGAAATGTTACCGGGTTGCGCGCCCTGCGGTTTTCGACTTTGCTCGCAGTCAACGAGGGGTTGTTGATCCATGCGCCGGATGTCGCTCACTTCCGAACTTGTCGCGCTGTGCCATCGGGAGCAGGCCGATCCCGGCCCCGATGGCAGCTGGACGCAGCTGACGGACGAAGACTTCAGGGCCCTTGCCTTGCGTCTTTCAAGCGAAGCGGACGAGGCCCCATTATGGGTGTTCGCCTACGGCTCGCTGATCTGGAAGCTGGCGTTCGAGTCCACCGAGCAACAGCGTGCCACCGCGTTTGGCTGGCATCGGTCCTTCTGCCTCGACATGGTCCGCTGGCGCGGCAGCGTCGCGCAGCCCGGACTGATGATGGCGCTCGAGCGGGGCGGACGCTGCAATGGCGTCATCTACCGCCTGCCGGAAGGCGAAAAACCGCTGCAGATCGAAAGGCTGTTGCGGCGCGAGATCGACGACCGCGAGAGCATCGGTTCGGTCAGGTGGCTTCCCGTGCATACGGCCCAAGGCACAGTCAGGGCGTTGGGCTTCTGGGTCGGCGTAACCGGCAGGGGCACCTCGCTCAAACAGCCGCTGGAAAAGGTGGCGCGGGTGCTGGAGAGAGCCTGCGGGCACGTCGGATCCGGTGCCGAATATCTCTACAATACCGTCAGTCACCTGGAAGAATTCGGCATTCGGGACCGCAATCTGTGGCGGCTGCAGGAACTCGTCGTCGAAGGAGATACTCTCCATCCACGGCAACACCGCCTGAACGCGGTTCCGTAACTGCTTCGTGACGCGCATGGCCGTTTGTAAAACATGACTGTTATCGTCATGTTTGTTGAGGCTTTTCAGTTGCTTGCGTCGAAAATTGACCAATTGATAAAAAAATAAAACGTGCTAGCCTTCCCCAAAACAAGAACATGGAGAACTGACGATGCCAGAAGGCCAGTTCAAGCAAGGCATTGCCGGCGGGCGGCTTTCGCCGGAACAATATGCCGATAATTTTGCCGACCTGCACCCGCCGCTCGATCATCACGAGGCGCTGGTCGAGTCCGACCGCTGCTATTTCTGCTATGACGCGCCGTGCATGAATGCATGCCCGACCTCGATCGACATCCCGCTGTTCATTCGCCAGATTTCGACGGGCAATCCGATCGGCTCAGCCAAGACTATTTTTGACCAGAACATTTTGGGCGGCATGTGCGCCCGCGTCTGCCCGACCGAGACGCTGTGCGAAGAAGTCTGCGTGCGCGAGGTGGCCGAAGGCAAGCCGGTGCAGATCGGTCGCCTTCAGCGCTACGCCACCGATGTCGCCATGGCCGAAAACAAGCAGTTCTACGAGCGCCCCGAACCGACCGGCAAGACGGTCGCCGTGGTCGGCGCCGGACCGGCGGGGCTTGCCGCCGCGCATCGGCTCTCCCGCTACGGCCACGACGTGACCATCCTGGAAGCTCGGCCAAAGCCCGGCGGCCTCAATGAATACGGTATCGCCGCCTATAAGAGCGTCGACAATTTCGCCCAGGCTGAAGTCGACTATGTCACGTCGATCGGCGGCATCGACATCCAGAACGGCAAGGCGCTCGGCCGTGATTACCAGCTGTCGGACCTGACCAGGAATTACGATGCGGTGTTCCTCGGCATGGGGCTTGCCGGCGTCAATGCCTTGCGAGCGGATGGCGAGGAGGCGCAAGGCGTCAGCAATGCCGTCGAGTTCATTGCCGAGCTTCGCCAGGCCAGTGATCTGGCCAGCCTGCCGGTCGGCCGGCGTGTTGTCGTCATCGGCGGCGGCATGACGGCGATCGACGCGGCGGTGCAATCGAAGCTGCTCGGAGCCGAAGAGGTGACGATCTGCTATCGGCGCGGCCCGGAGCACATGAATGCCTCCGAATTCGAGCAGGATCTGGCTGCCGCCAACGGCGTCATCATCCGGCACTGGTTGCAGCCGAAGCGGGTCATTGCCGACGGCGGCAAGGTGTCGGCGATCGAGCTCGAATACACCGCGATGGACGGCGACCGGCTCGTCGGCACCGGCGAGCGGCTGACGCTGACCGCCGATCAGGTGTTCAAGGCGATCGGCCAAAGCTTTGTCCCAGCTGCGCTCAACGGCAGCGGTGCCTTGCTGGCCCTGGAAGCCGGCCGTATCAAGGTCGACGCCGAAGGCCGCACCTCGCTGCCAAACGTCTGGGCCGGCGGCGACTGCATTTTCGGCGGCGATGACTTGACTGTTTCAGCCGTCGCGCAAGGCCGCGATGCGGCGGAGAGCATTCATCGGGCACTGACCTCGAACGGGAGGGCATGAGCATGGCAGACATCCGCAATAATTTCGTCGGCATCAAATCGCCGAACCCGTTCTGGCTGGCTTCGGCGCCGCCGACCGACAAGGCCTACAACGTCATTCGCGCCTTCAAGGCGGGCTGGGGCGGCGTGGTATGGAAGACGCTCGGCGAAGAGGGCCCGCCGGTGGTCAACGTCAACGGTCCGCGCTACGGCGCGATCTGGGGCGCCGACCGCCGCCTGCTTGGCCTGAACAATATCGAGCTGATCACCGACCGTGACCTGCAGGTCAATCTGCGCGAGATCAAGCAGGTCAAGATGGACTGGCCCGACCGGGCGATCGTCGTCTCGCTGATGGTGCCTTGCGAGGAGCATGCCTGGAAGGCGATCCTGCCGGTAGTCGAGGAGACCGGCGCTGACGGCATCGAACTCAATTTCGGCTGCCCGCATGGCATGTCGGAACGCGGCATGGGTGCGGCAGTCGGCCAAGTGCCGGAGTACATCGAAATGGTGGTGCGCTGGTGCAAGGCCAACACCCGCATGCCTGTCATCACCAAGCTGACGCCCAACATCACCGACATACGCAAGCCGGCACGCGCTGCGCTTGCCGGCGGCACCGACGCGGTGTCGCTGATCAACACCATCAATTCGATCACCGGCGTCAACCTCGACAATTTCGCACCGGAGCCGACGATCGACGGCAAGGGTTCGCATGGCGGCTATTGCGGTCCGGCGGTGAAGCCGATCGCCATGAACATGGTGGCCGAGATCGCGCGCGATCCGGAAACGCATGGCCTGCCGATCTCCGGTATCGGCGGCATCACCACCTGGCGTGACGCCGCCGAATTCATGGCGCTTGGCGCCGGCAATGTGCAGGTGTGCACGGCGGCGATGACCTACGGCTTCAAGATCGTGCAGGAGATGATCGCCGGCCTGGAAAACTGGATGGACGAGAAGGGCCATGCCTCGCTCGACGACATCGTCGGCCGTGCCACGCCCAACGTCACCGACTGGCAGTATCTCAACCTCAACTACGTCGCCAAGGCGCATATCGACCAGGATGCCTGCATCAAATGCGGCCGCTGCCACATCGCCTGCGAGGATACCTCGCACCAGGCGATCACCGCAATCGTCGACGGCGTCAGGCATTTCGAGGTGATCGAGGCCGAATGCGTCGGCTGCAATCTCTGCGTCAATGTCTGCCCGGTCGAGAACTGCATCACCATGGAGCCACTGGCGGTCGGCGTGATGGACCAGCGCACCGGCAGGCCGGTGTCGCCGATCTATGCCAACTGGACGACGCATCCGAACAATCCGATGGCCAAGGTGGCGGCGGAGTAGAGACGGACGAGGATCGCCTGCCTCGCACTGGCAAGAGAGGAATCGCCAAGCAACAAATGCGGCTGGCCCGCAGAATTTGGGTTCCTCGCCCCACAAAGTGGCTAGGGGATGCACACATCTTTTCGTTGCGTCGATGACTCATCTGTGAGTTGCGGCGTCGGGTTGGTGTGTGATTCTGTAGGCGACGTACTGAGGGAGGCGTCGCGGTGTCATCTATGGGATTGTTGGGGTCGTTCGGTGACGAACGGCTCGAAAAAAGGGGGTCCAGCTTCTGGAGCGGATGGTGTCGCGCGAGAGCGTGTGCCTGCGCCGCTTGGCTGGAGGAGCCCGTAGCGGGATCGTGGGCTTTTGTCGGTTCCTGGCGAACGCTCGGGTGACGACGGACAGGCTGATTGAAGGTTGGGGCGCTGCGACGGCTGAGGCTAGCGCCGGTCGTCATGTGCTGGCGATCCAGGACACCAGTGAGATCAATTTCGCGACGACGCCGGAGTATCGGCGTGGCCTTGGCGAGATTGGCAAGGGCGGCGGCCGTGGCGTGTTGCTGCACGCGATGCTGGGCATCGATGCCGAGACGGGCGGCGTTCTGGGGCTGGTGGCGGGCCGGGTGTGGACGCGCGAGGGGCGTGTGGAGGTTGCTCATGCCAAGCGGCCTCTGTGCGACAAGGAGTCCGAGCGCTGGTTGAGCACGGCCGCGGCGGCCAAGCCGGTGTTGAAGTCGGCTGCACTGGTGACCGAGGTGAGCGACCGCGAGAGCGACATCTACAGCAAGTGGGCGCTTGTACCCGAACCCGGCTTCCACATTCTGACCCGCGCCATGCACGACCGCCGGATCCAGGGCGGCGGCAAGCTGTCGACCGCACCGCTGCAGGCCGCCGGAGAGGCCATGGTCGAGCTGCGCGCGCGGCCTGGTCGGGCGGCGCGCACGGCCCGGCTGGTGGCGAGCTTTGCCCAGGTCGAGGTCGTGCGCCCCGACAACACGATTGAAGAGGGCCTGCCCAAGACGGTGAGCGTGAGCTTGGTGCAGGTAACCGAGATCGACCCGCCGCAGGGCGCCGAGCCGATCCTGTGGCGACTGCTTACCACCCATCTCGTCGAGGACGCGGCCATGGCCTGGCGGATGGTCGATTGGTATCGCATGCGCTGGACCATCGAGCAGTTCTTCCGCACCCTCAAACAGCAGGGGCTTCAGCTGGAAGACAGCCAACTGGAGACCGCCGAACGGGTCGTCAAACTGACCGCCATCGCCGCGCGAGCCGCCTGTGTCGTCATGCAACTCGTCCAGGCCCGCGACGGCCGATCCGCACAACACGCCGCCATCGCCTTCACCCACGCCGAAATCGACACGCTTCAAGCCCTGCTGCCCACACTAGAGGGAAAAACCGCCCTGCAGAAGAATCCCCACCCCCCAATCCCTCGCTTGGGCCGCCTGGATTATCGCCAAACTCGGCGGCTGGGACGGCTATCCAAAGTCCAAAGCCCCAGGACCCATCACCTTCCGACACGGATTGCAGCACTTCCTGTCCATCGCCCATGGATGGGCGCTTCGAAATGTGTGAATCGCCTAGCCGCTCCGCGGGGGCGAGGAACCCAAGTACTGCCAACCTGCGGCTACGGGGCAATAGAGGGCGGCGCAACGATCTGAAAGGATCAATTCCGGAACGTCACAAACCCGCCACCGCACCGCCAAAGTGGTATATTTCTATTGCAGATGAATTTTATCCATGATAAAAAATATCCATGAATTGGAGATCAGAACAATGAAGCTTGGCGAAGGCGTCGAAGCGGCCATCCACTGCGCCGCGATGCTCGCCGGCGTTGATGGCGTCGCGACCTTGCCAGGTGCTGCCATGGCCGAAGCGTTCGGGCTGTCGCCGAGCTATCTGCTTAAGCATCTCAACGCGCTGACTGCGTCCGGCATTCTGGAATCAGTGCCGGGGCCGTCTGGCGGCTACCGGCTGGCGCGGCCGGCGGAACGCATAACGCTGCTCGATATCGTGCTGGCCGTCGAGGGGCGTGAACCGGCATTCCGCTGTGCCGAAATCCGCCAGCGCGGCCCAGCGAAGCTCGATGCCTCGGTCTATGTCAAACCCTGCGGCATCAACGTAGCCATGCTGAAGGCCGAGCGTGCCTATCGCGCCGCGCTCGCCGACGCCCGGCTGTCCGACATCGTTGCAGAATACACGGCCGATGCCGATCCCCGTTCGGTCGCCGCGAACTGCGCCTTCGTCGAGCGCCATCGGCGGCCGCAGAAATCAAGTTCAACCAAGCAAGCATGAAAGGCTACAGACGATGAAACAGAGGCTGCAATTTTTCGGCGCGGCGCCGGAGATCATGAAGGCGGTGTCGGCGCTCAACAAGGCAGTCGACGAATGCGGGCTCGAAAAAAGCCTGTTGCATCTGATCAAGCTCAGGGCGTCGCAGATCAACGGCTGCTCGTATTGCGTCGAGATGCATAGCCGCGAAGCGCGCCGCGACGGCGAAAGCGAGCAGCGGCTCTATCTCGTCTCCGCCTGGAAGGAATCGCCGCTGTTTTCAGAGCGCGAACGCGCGGCTTTGGCCTGGACCGACGCGCTGACCAGGATTGCCGACAACGGTGTGTCGGACGAACTCTATGCAAGGACGCTCGAATATTTCTCGGAACAGGAGCTGGTCAAGCTGTCGGTTGCGCTCGGCATGATCAACACCTGGAACCGGCTTTGCGTTCCGTTCCATGCAATCCATCCGATGCCAGCGGTCATGGCCGCTTGAGGACCAGGCGCGCGGCCTTGGGCCGCGCGCCTCTTTTCCAAGGACCGACAGCATGTTTTCAAACTTTGATAGTGAGATTCTATTCGCCGCCCGCCTGCTGCTTGGCGGCGCCTTTGTCTTTGCCGGCCTGCGCAACATCCAGAATGCGGCGTTGGTGAGCCAATTGATGACGACGCGCGGCGTGCCGCAGGCGCGGCCGGTGCTGTGGCTGGGGATCGTCCTGCAGATCATCGCCGGAGCGCTGGTGATCGCGGGCATCTGGACCGCTGCGGCGGCGGCATGCCTGATCCTGTTCCTGGTTTTTGCTACGCCGATGTTCCACAATTTCTGGGATCATCAGGGGCCCGAGCGCGCGTCCCGCATCAACGGCTTTGTCGGCAACGTCGCGCTGACCGGAGGATTTCTGGCGCTGATCGCGCAGTCGCTTTGACACGCCTCGTGGAGGCAGCCGCCTTACGCCGCATACCGCAAGCCGCCGTCGCAGGTCAGCACCTGGCCGGTGACGAAGCTGTTCGAAACCAGGAACGCGATCGCGCTGGCGACGTCCTCGGCGCGGCCGATGCGGCCGACCGGTGTCTTGCCGGCATAATCGGCAAACACCGCATGGCGCTGTTCATCGGGTAAAAAGTCCCACCAGGGCGTGTCGATGACACCTGGCGCCACGACATTGACGCGTAACGGCTTCAGCTCCATCGCCAGGATCGGCACCACGGTCAGCAGCATGCCGTTGACGGCGGCGATGCCGGCGACACCCGGCGCTGACAATTGCGCCGACACCGCCGAGATGAAAGTCACCGAGCCGCTCTTGTTCAGCGTCGGCAAGGCGGCCTGCAGGCAGGAGAGCTGTGGCCGGACTTTCTCGTCGACGCCGCCGCCGATGTCGGTCAGGTCAAGCGTCTCGAACGCGCCGAGGCCCTTGCCGCCGCTGGCGGCCAGCACCAGGTGATCGAAAGGGCCGAGATCGCTGAAGAACCGGCGAACCTCGTCCGGCTTCGCGGCGTCGAAGGCAGTTTTTTCGACTGTGCCGCCAAGGCTTTGCCATGCGTTGTCGAGCTTTTCCCTGCTGCGCCCGGTGATCGTCACCTTCATCCCCGGGCCGAGCAGCTTTGTCGCGGTGGCGAGGCCGATGCCGGAGGAGCCGCCGACGATCACGGCGTGCTGCGTTTTCTCGATCATGAATTTTCTTTCTTCGATGTTGCGGAGGCGGGTGCGAGCCCGACAAGGCAGAGGCTCAATTCACGCAACTGCTGCCTCGCCTTCGCGTCATAGGCTTGCGCATCGGCGCGGGATTCCCTTTGGCCGTCGAAATAGAGGCCGCTTCGCCCTTCGAGCGCCGGCGATGTGGCGAGATTGATGATGGCTTCGGCACCGGTTTCGACCGAACTCCAGGGTGTGACGCCCGCCTGCCGCACCATCGTGGTGTTCATGTAGCTTGCCGGATGCAGGCTGTTGACCGTGACGCCGGTGCCGTTCAGCTGCTCCGCCAGATCGATGGTGAACATGATCTGCGCCAGCTTGCTCTGGCAGTAGGCACGAACGCCGTCGTAGGAGCGGGTCAGCATGACATCCCTGAAGTCGATCGCCCGTTGCCCGGCCGAGGCGACATTGATGATGCGCGCCGGCGCGCTGGCCTTGAGCAGTGGCAGCAGCTCCGTGGTGAGCAGGAAACCGGCGAGGTAGTTGACGGCAAAGCGCAGCTCGTAGCCGTCGGCGCTGACCTGCCGTTTCGCGTTGGGGCCGGCGGTGCCGACGCCGGCATTGTTGATGAGGATATCGAGCCGCTTGGTCCTGGCGCGGACGGCTTCGGCGAGGCGGCGGACCTCGGCCAGGGAGGAGAGATCGGCGACAAGCAGCTCGGCCTTGCCGCCGGCGGCTTCGATCTCGGTCACGATCGCCTTGCCCCTTGTCGCGTCGCGGCCATGCACCAGGATGCGGGCGCCGCCGGCGCCGAGCCGTTGCGCGACAACGCGGCCGACGCCGTCGGTCGAGCCGGTAATCAGGATCGTCTTGTCTTTCAGTTCCATGTTCAGAGCCTCCATGTCATCGCTCTGAGCAGAAAGATGGGGCACCAGACGCATGCCAAACAGTTCAAACTTTATCCTGGTATCGGTACTGCTATAATAGCGCCGATGGATTCCACCACGCATTCTGCCGAAGGCAGCCGTCGCCGCGAGCTTGGCGCCTTTCTGCGTTCGCGGCGCGAAAGGCTGACGCCATCGGCCACGGGCATCTCGACCGGCCTGCGCCGGCGCACACCCGGGCTGCGCCGCGAGGAGGTGGCGATGATCGCCGGCGTTGGCACGACCTGGTACACCTGGCTGGAGCAGGGGCGCGACGTCAGGCCATCGGTGGAGGTGCTGACGGCGCTCAGTCAGGCGTTGCGCCTGGACACGGCCGAGCAACGGCATCTGTTCATCCTTGCCGGCCGGCCGCAGCCGGAGCGTCGTCTCGATGTGCCGGAAAAGGTCGATGGCCCGTTGCTGCACATGCTGCAGAGCCTGGTCCTGCAGCCGGCCTATGTCCTTGGGCGGCGCTGGGACGTGCTGGCCTGGAATTCTGCCGCGGCAGCCGTGTTCGGCGACTATGGCCTGCTGGAGGGCGATGCCCGCAACATCGTCCATATGGTTTTCACCAATCCGCAGCATCGGCGCCTGCTTGTCGACTGGGAGGAACTGGCGCGCGCCGTGCTGGCGTCGTTCCGGGCAGAAAGCGCCAGATATGTCGGCGACCCGGATTTCGAGCGGCTGATCGCGCTGATGACGCGCTCTAGCCCGGAGTTTCGCGCCTGGTGGCCGCTACGCGACGTGGCCCGCAACCTATCGGGTGTGAAGCATGTCCGGCACCCGATAGCGGGCGCCATGGCTTTCGAGCATATGAGCCTGTCGATCGACGACGGCTCGGACATGAAGCTGATCGTCTACACGCCGCTCGCCGAGCAGAACTCGATCGCCAAGCTCGAACAGCTGCTGGAGACGCTTCCGGCCGAGCGGCGCAGCGCGTGAACCCAGCTTCGTCATCCTGGGGCGTAGCAGCCGCGAAGCGGCGTCGCGGAGACCCTGGGATCCATGCCGTGACATCTGCCGAAGAATGCAGCGGAGCAGAATCCTGCACCGCAGCAACGCTCTGACGCCACGGCATGGATCCTGGGGTCTGCGCTGCGTCGCTCCGCTCCTTGCTGCGCCCCAGGATGACGAAGCAATGGGGGAGGTTTGCGACAGCCGAGCTGCCTCAGCCCTTCGGCTTCAGCCCGTCGATGAACAGCTGCTCGAGAAATCTTGCGGCGTCCTCGAAGCGGCCGTCGCCGCCGCGGTCGGGGCCGAGCACGGCGCGCACCTGGACGTCGAAATCGGCGTAATGCTGCGTTGTCGCCCAGATCGAAAAGATCAGGTGCCAGGGGTCGGTGCGGGCAATCTTGCCGGCGCGCATCCAGCCCTTGATGACGTTGGCTTTCTCGTCGACCAGCGTCTTCAACTCGCCTTCCAGCATCGGCATGATGCGCGGCGCGCCCTGCAGGATCTCGTTGGCGAACAGCCGGCTCTCGCGCGGGAAATCGCGCGCCATTTCGAGCTTGCGCCTGATGTAGCTGCGCAGTTCGGTCAAGGGATCGCCGATATCGTCGAGTTCGCGCAGCGGCGCCAGCCAGGTGTCGAGAAGCCGCTGCATCAGCGTCTTGTGGATGTCCTCCTTGCGGCGGAAATAATAGAGCAGGTTCGGCTTCGACATGCCGGCGGCTTCGGCGATCTGGTCGATGGTCGAGCCGCGAAAACCATTGGTCGAGAAGACTTCGAGCGCGGCCTCCAGGATGAGCTCGCGCTTTTCCAGCTGGATGCGGGTGCGGCGAGGAGCGGAGCTTTCGACCGCCCCCGTCACCCCGAAAAACCTTCGCTGGGAGGAGTGTCTGGACCAATTCTCTGGACCAGTTTTTCCTCGCCCTGTGGAGCGCACTTCGAAAGCCGCATTTCCGCTAGTAATCCCTTGACCGCTGATAAGGCGGTGCTAACGTTTGTCCAACCGGTCAAAAATTTGCGTAGCACGAAAACGTCGCGAAGACCAAGCGTTGGTAAGACCAAGCGTTAGCCGCACCGAAACAGGTTACAAGGGGAAGTCTTGGTCATGTCCAACCGGCTGAAAGTCACGCCGAACGATCTCAGCGCATTCTGGATGCCGTTCACGGCAAACCGGCAGTTCAAGCAGGCGCCGCGCATGATGGTGTCGGCCAAGGATATGCACTACACGACCAGCGACGGGCGCAAGGTGCTCGACGGCACCGCCGGCCTGTGGTGCGTCAATGCCGGCCACTGCCGCCCGAAGATCACCGAGGCGATCCAGAGCCAGGCGGCAGAGCTCGACTACGCACCCGCGTTCCAGATGGGCCATCCGATCGTGTTCGAACTGGCGAACCGCTTGGTCGACATCGCGCCGAAGGGCATGGACCATGTGTTCTTCACCAATTCCGGATCGGAATCGGTCGAAACGGCGCTGAAGATGGCGATCGCCTATCACCGCGTAAAAGGCGAGGGCTCGCGCACCCGTCTGATCGGCCGCGAACGCGGCTATCACGGCGTCAATTTCGGCGGCATCTCCGTCGGCGGCATTGTCACCAACCGCAAGATGTTCGGCACGCTGCTCGGCGGCGTCGATCACATGCCACACACGCATCTGCCGGAAAAGAACTCTTTCACCAAGGGCGTGCCGGAGCATGGCGCGGAACTGGCGAACGAGCTGGAGCGCATCGTTGCCCTGCACGACGCCTCGACCATTGCCGCCGTCATCGTCGAGCCGGTGGCCGGTTCCACCGGCGTCATCCTGCCGCCGAAGGGCTATCTCGAGAGGCTGCGCGAGATCTGCACCAAGCACGGCATCTTGCTGATCTTCGACGAGGTCATCACCGGTTTTGGCCGCCTCGGCACGCCGTTCGCCGCCGACTATTTCGGTGTCACGCCGGATATCATGACCACGGCGAAGGGCGTCTCCAACGGCGTCATCCCGATGGGCGCGGTGTTCGTGAAGAAGGAAATCCACGACGCGTTCATGACCGGGCCCGAGCACATGATCGAGTTCTTCCACGGCTACACCTATTCGGGCAATCCGATCGCCTGCGCGGCGGCGTTGGGCACGCTCGACACCTACAAGGAAGAGGGGCTGCTGACGCGCGGCGAGGAACTGGCGCCGTATTGGGAGGACGCACTGCACTCGCTGAAAGGCGAGCCGAACGTCATCGATATCAGAAACATCGGCCTGATCGGCGCGATCGAGCTGGCGCCGATCGCCGGCCAGCCGACGAAGCGGGCCTTCTCGGCTTTTGTCAAGGCGTTCGAGCGCGGTGCATTGATCCGCACCACCGGCGACATCATCGCGCTGTCGCCGCCGCTGATCATCACCAAAGGCCAGATCAACGAATTGATCGACCATGTGCGCGAAGTGCTGAGGGCCGTGGATTGACGAATGTGCCGCAGCTTTCCCTCCCCCTCGAGGGGAGGGTGGCCGCGAAGCGGCCGGGTGGGGTCGGCGCGGCAGCGCGCCAGCCTGACCTTCGGCCGCATAGGTGCCTGTGATGCCCCGGACCCGCGTGAGCTTCGAAATGCGCCAGAAGGCGCGCGCGCTTCGAGTTCATGCGACCAAAGGCGAATCGCTGCTTTGGTATGAACTGCGCGATTTGAAATCGGCCGGGATGAAATTCCGCCGCCAGTGTCCGATCGAGCCTTATATCGTCGACTTTGCTTGCCTTGCGGTAAAGCTGGTCGTTGAAGTCGATGGTGATCTGCACGAACAGGAGAAGGGCAAACGGCACGACGCCGTCCGTGATGCCTATCTGCGGTCGCTCGGGTTCGATATCTTTCGCGTCGATGAGCCCGATGTCATAAACAGCGCTTGGCATGTCGCACAGGTGGTCAAGGAGAAGGTCGCGCGCATGTCAGCCGACCCCACCCGACCGCTTCGCGGCCACCCTCCCCTCGAGGGGGAGGGGGACGCTGGCGTGCCACAACCAATGAGGTTTTAGAATATGGCCGCCCCCGGCGAGAATCTGCGAATCAATTCAGACCGTTTGTGGGATTCGATAATGGAGATGGCGAAGATCGGCCCCGGCATTGCCGGCGGCAATAATCGCCAGACCGTGACTGACGAGGACGGCGAAGGGCGGCACCTGTTCAAGCGCTGGTGCGATGAGGCGGGGCTCGAAATGGGCGTCGACGAGATGGGTACGATGTTTGCCCGTCGCGAAGGCACCGACCCCAGCCTGCCGCCGGTCTATGTCGGCAGCCATCTCGACACCCAGCCGACCGGCGGCAAGTATGATGGTGTGCTCGGCGTGCTCGGCGGGCTGGAGGTCGTGCGCTCGCTCAACGATCTCGGCATCAAGACAAAGCATCCGATCGTCGTCACCAACTGGACCAATGAGGAAGGCGCGCGCTTTGCGCCGGCAATGATGGCGTCCGGCGTGTTCGCCGGCGTGCTCGATCAGGCCGATGTCTATTCGCATGTCGACAAGGACGGCAAGAAATTCGGCGAGGAGCTCGAACGGATCGGCTGGAAGGGCACCGAAAAGGTCGGCGAACGCAAGATCCACGCCTTTTTCGAGCTGCATATCGAGCAGGGCCCGATCCTCGAGGACGAGGGCATCGACATCGGTGTCGTCACCCATGGGCAAGGGTTGAAATGGCTGCAGGTGACGCTGACCGGCAAGGAGGCGCATACCGGCTCGACGCCGATGCCCAAGCGGCGCAATGCCGGGCTCGGCATGGCGCGGGTGATCGAGTTGGTGCACGAGATCGCCATGGACTATCAGCCCGACGCCGTCGGCGCGGTCGGCCATATGGAGGTTTATCCGAACTCGCGTAACATCATTGCCGGGCGCACCGTCTTCACCATCGACATCCGCTCGCCGGAAAAGGAGGTGCTGGACGCCATGGACGGGCGCATCCGCGAAGGCATCGACACGATCTGCGACGCGCTCGACATCAAATATCAAATCGAGCAGGTCGGCCATTTCGATCCGGTCACTTTCGACGCGGGCTGCGTCAAGGCTGTGCGGGATGCGGCGGAGCGCCTGGGATATACGCATCGCAACATCGTCTCCGGCGCCGGCCATGACGCCTGCTGGATCAACCGCGTCGCGCCGACGGCGATGGTGATGTGCCCGTGCGTCGACGGGCTCAGCCACAACGAGGCCGAGGAAATCACCAAGGAATGGGCAGCGGCCGGCGCCGACGTGCTGTTCCATGCGGTCGTCGACACGGCGGTGATTGTCGAATGATGGGATAGCCTCGCAACGCCGCTCACAAGAAGCGCGAACGAAACAAGGGAACAAGAAAATGACCAAAGTCATCAAGAATGGCACCATCGTCACCGCCGACCGCACGTGGAAGGCCGACGTGCTGTTCAAGCACGGCAAGATCATCGGCATCGGCTCGGATTTGCATGGCGACCATGAGTTCGACGCCAGCGGCTGCTATGTGATGCCGGGCGGCATCGACCCGCATACCCATCTCGAAATGCCGTTCATGGGCACCTATTCGGCCGATGACTTTGAATCCGGTACCCGCGCGGCCCTTGCCGGCGGCACGACGATGGTCGTCGATTTCTGCCTGCCGGCGCCGCAGCAGTCGCTGCTCGAGGCCCTGCAGATGTGGGACAACAAGACTTCGAAGGCGTCCTGCGACTATTCCTTCCACATGGCGATCACCTGGTGGGGCAAGCAGGTGTTCGACGAGATGGCCACCGTCGTCGACAGGGGCATTACCTCGTTCAAGCATTTCATGGCCTACAAGGGCGCGCTGATGGTCGATGACGACGAGCTGTATTCGTCGTTCCAGCGCTGTGCCGATCTTGGCGCGCTGCCGCTGGTCCATGCCGAGAATGGCGACGTGGTGGCGGCGCTGTCGCAGAAGCTGCTGGCGGCTGGAAACAGCGGCCCGGAGGGACACGCCTATTCGCGCCCGCCTGAAGTCGAAGGCGAGGCGACCAACCGCGCCATCATGATCGCCGACATGGCCGGCGTGCCGCTCTATGTCGTGCATGTCTCCTGCGAGCAGGCGCACGAAGCCATCCGCCGGGCGCGCCAGAAAGGCATGCGGGTATTCGGCGAGCCGCTGATCCAGCATCTGACGCTGGACGAGAGCGAATATTTCAACAAGGACTGGGACCATGCGGCGCGCCGCGTCATGAGCCCGCCCTTCCGCAACAAATGGCACCAGGATTCGCTGTGGGCCGGCCTGCAGGCCGGGTCGCTGCAAGTGGTGGCGACCGACCATTGTGCCTTCACCACCAAACAGAAGCGCAACGGCGTCGGCGACTTCACCAAGATCCCGAACGGCACGGGCGGGCTCGAGGACCGCTTGCCGGTGCTGTGGACGACCGGCGTCAACACCGGCCGGCTGACGATGAACGAGTTCGTCGCGGTGACCTCGACCAACATCGCCAAGATCCTCAACATGTACCCGAAGAAGGGCGCCATCGTCGAAGGCGCGGACGCTGACATCCTCGTATGGGACCCCATGCGCAAGAAGAAGATCACGGCCAAGAAGCAGCAGTCGGTGATCGACTACAATGTCTTCGAAGGATTTGAGGTAACCGGCCTGCCGCGCTTCGTCTTCTCGCGCGGCGAACTGTCGATCGAGGAAAACGAGGTCAAGGCGAAGCCCGGCCATGGCGAGTTCGTCGCTCGCGAGCCGAACGCGGCGGTCAACCGGGCGCTGTCGACGTGGAAGGAAATTTCCGCGCCGCGCAAGGTGGAACGGACGGGCATCCCGGCGACGGGCGTTTGAGCTTGGCGAGCCACGGAGCGATTATCTCAATGGCCGCGGTGATCCTTGCCGCCGGGCCGGCGGCGGCTGACTTCCTTGCCGGCTCCTTTGGCAATGAGGTCGGTTGCGCTGGTGTACGGCTCGGTTATCAGGACAGCGACGATTATGTCGTGCTGACCGCCGACGGCGTCGAAACCTATGGCAGCGGCTGCCAGTTCGCACAGCGACTGACGACGGCGCCTGGCACCCTGTTGTTGAGCTCCACCTGTTTCGCCGAGGGCGAGGAGGGCACGACCACGGATGTCGTCAAGGTCATCAACAGAGGAGGGGACGGTTTCTTCGTGACCATTCCCGGCCTTGAGGAGATAGGACCGCTGAAATCATGTTCGTGACGGTGCCGATGACGACCGCTGCCTCGATGCCGGCGTCAGGCGACCAACCCGTCCAGTTCCGGCAGCAGGACGACGCTTTCCTGTTCGTTGGGATCGGTACGGGCAATGACCGCCGAGGCGGGGCCGTCGCTCAGATTGGCCGGCAGATGCGGCACGCCGGGGGGAATATAGAAAAGATCGCCGGCCTTGACCACGATATGCTGTTCGAGCCGGTCGCCATACCAGGTATGGACTTCGCCGGAGAGACATAGATCGCGGTTTCATGGTTTTCGTGCATATGCGCCTTGGCGCGGGCACCCGGCGGCATGGTCAGCAGATGCATGCAGATGCCGGACGAGCCGACTGTTTCGGCGATACCGGCGAAATAACTCAGGCCCTGCTTGCCTTCATAAGAGCTTTCAGGGCGGATAAGATGGCAAGTCGGTTTGGGCGACATCGGGGCAACTCCGGGCGTCTATCTGATGGGACAAGGGCGCGTAGAACTGGGGCGCGTAGAACTGGGGCGCGTAGAACTGGGGCGAGTAAAACTGAGGCGAGTAGGACTGGGCGAGTGGAAAGCAACATCGGGGTAAAATCAATGGGATTCCGGCCGGCGCCGCAGTGGCCGGAAGCGGCAGGCTGCGGCCGATGACGGGAGTATCGCCAGCCGTTGTTTCGGCAAGCAAGCTTGGCCTGACCTTCCAGACCAATGATGGTCCGGTGCAGGCGCTGTCGAATGTCGACCTGACGATCGGCAAGGGGGAATTCGTGTCCTTCATCGGGCCCTCCGGCTGCGGCAAGACGACCTTGCTGCGCGTCATCGCCGATCTGGAGAAGCCGACATCGGGAGCCATCTCCGTCAACGGCATGACGCCCGAGCAGGCGCGCCAGAGCCGCGCCTATGGCTATGTCTTCCAGGCGGCCGCACTTTATCCGTGGCGCACCATCGAGCGCAATGTGGCACTGCCGCTGGAGATCATGGGCCTGTCCAGGGCGGAGCAGGCGGCGCGCATCAAGCGAACCCTCGACCTTGTCAACCTCGGCGGCTTCGAGAAGAAATACCCTTGGCAGCTTTCGGGCGGCATGCAGCAGCGCGCCTCGATTGCACGGGCGCTCGCTTTCGACGCCGACCTTTTGTTGATGGACGAGCCGTTCGGCGCGCTGGACGAGATCGTGCGCGATCACCTCAACGAACAGCTGCTGGAGCTTTGGGAGCGGACCAACAAGACTATCTGCTTCGTCACCCATTCGATCCCTGAGGCGGTCTATCTGTCGACGCGCATCGTCGTCATGTCGCCGCGCCCGGGGCGTGTCAGCGACGTCATAGAATCGACGCTGCCGAAAAAGCGGCCGCTCGATATCCGCGAGACGCCGGAGTTCCTGGCCATCGCGGCACGCGTGCGGGACGGGCTGAGGGCAGGGCACAGCTATGATGATTGAGGGCGCGCGCGACGGGCTTGCGCGCTCAACGCAGGAGGTGCCTCCGCCCCGCGAGGGAGCGGTCAACAATGCCTTCGTCATCCTAGGGCGGAGCCGCCGCGAAGCGGCGTGCGCAGACCCTAGGATCCATGCCGTGACATTAGCCGAAAGGCGCAAGCGGTTCAGAATATTCGCCGGGCAGAGCGGTGTGGAGGGAGCCATTTTCAGCACCGTTGCGGAGCGGGGAGGTTACGGCATGGATCCTAGGGTCTGCGCCGCGTCGCTTCGCTCCTTGCTTCGCCCTAGGATGACGAAGGCGTGGTTGGCCGCTCCCGATACGCACGCCGCTTCGCGGCGGTTCCGCCCTAGGATGACAAAAGCGCGGTCACCCTCACCCGGCCTCCGCTTCGCTCCAGCCCTCCTCTCCCCGTCGGGGAGAGGAGGGCGCTTACCCGGCGAGGCCTGCTAGATGGACTCGTTTCGCGACAAGATCGTTCCGGTGACCTCGATCCTCCTGGGCGTCGTCGTCGTCTGGTACGTCATGGCTGTCATCCTCAACGCGCCGTTCCAGCGCGATCTCGACCGCCGCGCCAATCAGACGCCGGGTATTGTGGAATTCATCGGCAAGACGCTGGTACAGCCGAAGCCGACGCTGCCGGCGCCGCATCAGGTGGCGGTGAATTTTTTCGAAAACACCTTTCTGCGTAGCATCACCTCGAACCGCAGCCTGGTCTACAATGCCTGGGTGACGCTGTCGTCGACGCTGCTCGGCTTTGCTTTCGGCACGGCGCTCGGCATCGTCATCGCCGTCGGCATCGTCCATGTGGCGACGCTCGACCGCAGTCTGATGCCGTGGATCATCGCCTCGCAGACCATTCCGATCCTGGCGGTGGCGCCGATGATCATCGTCGTGCTGGCGGCGGTCGGCATCACCGGGCTTATCCCGAAGGCGCTGATCTCGACCTATCTGTCGTTCTTCCCGGTGGCGGTCGGCATGGTGAAGGGACTGCGCTCGCCCGAGCTCACCCATCTCGACCTGATGCACACCTATAATGCCAGTGCCTCGCAGACCTTCTGGAAATTGCGGGTGCCGGCTTCGGTGCCGTTCCTGTTCACCTCGATGAAGGTGGCGGTGGCCGCCAGCCTGGTCGGCGCCATCGTCGGCGAGTTGCCGACCGGCGCCGTCGCCGGCATCGGTGCCAAATTGCTCGCCGGCGCCTACTACAGCCAGACCATCGACATCTGGTCGGCTCTGGTTGCCGGGTCGGTGGTCGCGGCACTGCTGGTGATGGTCGTCGGCATCGCCGGGCGCCTTGTCGACCGCGCCATGGGCGGGAGGCCGGCATGAGCTCCATCCTGAGCCTTTCCTCAATCACGCCTCGATCCTGGCAGGGGTATGCCGCGCTTGTCCTGCTTGTCGGCGCGCTGCTTCTTTGGCCGCTCGTCGGTGCTACGCCCGGTTACGGCATGGCGACTGCGGTTTTGATTTTCATTTTGCTGCTCGTGGCAATCGAGGCCGACAACTTTCCACCGATGATCGGGGTGGTGTTGCTGTTCCTTGGCGCGCATGGCGCAGCGTGGATGCTGCTCGCCGGCATAACCGGCAATGAGGGCAGCGCTCGCGCATCCTTCTATCTGCTGCTCGTCGCGGCGTGGTTTCTGGCCTGGCGCTGCGTAACGGTCTTGTCGTCGTTTCGCCCGACGTCGCGCTGGGCGTCAACCGCCCTGCGCCTGATCATTCCGGCCATCTTCGGCGCCTGGATCCTGATCATCTGGGAGGCGGTGACGCGTGGTGCCGGCATTCCCTTCATCCTGTTGCCGCCGCCAAGCGCCATCGGTGCACGCATCGTCGGCTCGCTGCCGGTGCTGGGGGCCGATGTCAGGCAGACCATCTTCAAGGCGGTTATCTTCGGCTATGTGGTGGGGAGCAGCGCCGGCTTCCTCGTTGCCATCGCCGCCGACCGCGTGCCGTTCCTGCGGCGCGGGCTTTTGCCGATCGGCAATATGGTGTCGGCGCTGCCGATCATCGGCGTCGCGCCGATCATGGTCATGTGGTTCGGCTTCGACTGGCAGTCGAAGGCAGCGGTGGTCATCATCATGACTTTCTTCCCGATGCTGGTGAACACCGTCGCCGGGCTTGCCGCCTCCGGCCATATGGAGCGCGACCTGATGCGCACCTATGCCTCGAGCTACTGGCAGGCGCTGTTCAAGCTGCGGCTGCCGGCGGCGGCACCCTTCATCTTCAATGCGTTAAAGATCAATTCGACGCTGGCGCTGATCGGCGCCATCGTCGCCGAGTTCTTCGGCACGCCGGTGGTCGGCATGGGATTCCGCATTTCGACGGAAGTCGGGCGGATGAACATCGACATGGTGTGGGCGGAAATCGCAGTTGCAGCACTTGCGGGTTCGGTCTTTTATGGCGTGGTCGCTCTTTTCGAGAGAGCAGTCACGTTTTGGCATCCCTCTGTCCGTGGTGGATAGGGGCGGTGGGTTTAGGGCGCTAACTTCAGAGGGTAAAAACATGAAAAGACTTGTTGTTTCGATGCTGGCCGGCGCGATGTCGCTTGCCGCGTTCCAGGCGATGGCCGCGGACAAGGTGACGCTGCAGCTGAAATGGGTCACCCAGGCACAGTTCGCCGGCTATTATGTCGCCAAGGCCAAGGGCTTCTATGACGCCGAGGGCCTCGACGTCGACATCAAGCCCGGCGGACCGGACATTGCACCGGAGCAGGTTATTGCCGGCGGCGGCGCCGACGTCATCGTCGACTGGATGGGCGGTGCGCTGGCTGCGCGCGAAAAGGGCGTGCCGCTGGTCAACATCGCTCAGCCGTTCAAGAAGGCCGGCATGGAGCTGGTCTGCCCGAAGGACGGGCCGGTCAAGACAGAAGCCGACTTCAAAGGCCACACGCTCGGCGTCTGGTTCTTCGGCAACGAGTATCCGTTCTATGCCTGGATGAACAAGCTTGGCCTCAAGACCGATGGCGGGCCGGACGGCGTCACCGTGCTCAAGCAGAGCTTTGACGTGCAGCCGCTGATCCAGAAGCAGGCGGATTGCATTTCGGTCATGACCTATAACGAGTACTGGCAGCTCATCGACGCCGGCTACAAGCCGGAAGAGCTGACCGTCTTCAACTATTCCGCCATGGGCAACGATCTGCTCGAAGACGGGCTCTATGCCCTGGAGGACAAGCTCAAGGATCCGGCCTTCGAGGACAAGATGGTGCGTTTCGTGCGCGCTTCGATGAAGGGTTGGAAATACGCCGTCGACAATTCCGACGAAGCGGCCGGCATCGTCATGGACAATGGCGGCCAGGACGAGAATCACCAGAAGCGGATGATGGGCGAAGTCGCCAAGCTGATCGACAATGCCGATGGCAAGCTCGATCCGGCGACCTACGAGCGCACCGCCAAGGCGCTGCTCGACCAGAAGATCATCAGCAAGGAGCCTACCGGCGCCTACACGACGGCGATCACCGACAAGGCCATCAAATAGGGGCTATCAGGCAAGCTCTGTTGGAAGACGAAAAGGGGCGGGCGACCGCCCCTTTTTAGTGGGATGTAAAATGAACGTTACCGGCGGAAACATCCGCTCGCAAAATCGTTGTGCCGGTGCATCCGCCTCAAGGGTGTCACAACGGAGGTTTCCATGCGCATCCAGTCCTTCACGCCGATGCTTTCGGCGCTGGCCATTTCTGCAGCCATCTTCTCTGCTTCACCGGCCTTGGCCGAAACCATAAAGATGGCGGCGACGCTCGATGGTGCTCAGCAGAACCCGCCCGTCACAACGAAGGGCAAGGGCACCGCCACGCTCAGGTTCAACACCGCCACCAAGAAACTCAGCTGGACCGTGAGATATTCCGGCCTCAGCGGGCCGGCGAAGGCCGCACACATTCACGGCCCGGCGGCAAAGGGTCAAAACGCCGATCCGGTGGTGCCGTTCGAAGGCAAGCTGAAGAGCCCGATCAAGGGTTCGGCGACATTGACTGATGCCCAGGCCACCGATCTTGAGGCAGGCAAATATTACGTCAACATCCACACCGCGGCCCACGCGGACGGCGAGATCCGCGGCCAGATCGAGAAGGCCAAATAGGCAGATCACGACGACAAAACAGGGCAATCATCCTGTTTTGTCAGGCCTTGTCGCGAATCTGGGTCATCGTGCGGGTCGGCGTGATGGCTTCAGGGTCGAGCCTGATCTCTACGATCGACGGCTTGCCGCTGGCCCGCGCTCGCTCGAAGGCCGCGGCGAAGTCGGCGGTCTTTTCCACCGTCTCGCCATGGCCGCCATAGGCACGGGCCAAAGCAGCAAAGTCGGGATTCTTCAAGTCCGTGGCGACGACACGGCCGGGATATTCGCGCTCCTGATGCATGCGGATGGTGCCGTAGATGCCATTGTTGACGACGATGACGATGATCGGCAGCCCGTATTGCACGGCGGTGGCGAATTCCTGGCCGTTCATCAGGAAACAGCCGTCGCCGGCGAAGGCGATCACGTCGCGGTCGGGGAAAAGCTGCTTGGCGGCGACCGCCGCCGGCGTGCCGTAGCCCATCGAGCCGGATGTGGGGGCTGCCTGCGTGCCGAAACGCCGGAAGCGATGGTAGCGATGCACCCAGGTGGCGTAGTTGCCGGCGCCGTTGGTGAGGATGGCGTCGTCCGGCAGCATCGTTTCGAGATAATTCATGATCGGCCCCATCTGGACGGCGCCGGGGCCGCTCTCCGGAGGCGTCGACCAGTCGAGATAGGCGGCGTGCAGCTTCGCTGCCTCAGCCGCCCACACCGGCGTTGCGGCCGGCTTGCGTCTGGCAAAGGCTTCGACGAAAGCGGCAGGCGAGGCATTGATCGCCAGCGCTGGCCGGTAGACGCGGCCGAGTTCGCCGGCGTCGGCATGGATATGGACCAGCGTCTGGTCGGGGTAGGGACTCTTCAGCAGCGTGTAGTCGGATGACGGCATCTCGCCCATGCGGCCGCCGATCAGCAGCACAAGATCGGCCTGCTTGATGGCGGTTGCTACCTTGGGATTGATGCCGATGCCGACATCGCCGGCATAGTTCGGGTGGAGATGGTCGAACAGCATCTGGCGGCGGAAGGAGCAGCCGACCGGCAGCGACCAGGCTTCGGCTATCGTCCGCATCCGTGCAACGGCCTGCGCGTCCCAGCGCGTACCACCGAGAATGACGAAGGGCCGCTTTGCCTTGTTGAGCAACACTTCCAGTGCGTCGAGCTCGACTTCGCCAGGCCGCGTCTCGACAGGGGTATAATGCCGGGCGTCCGGTGCCTCGGCGAGGCTGGTCAGCATGTCCTCGGGCAGCGAGATGACGACCGGGCCCGGGCGACCGGACGTCGCCACCGCAAAGGCGCGTGTGACGAATTCGGGTATGCGTGCGGCGTCGTCGATCTCGACCACCCATTTGGCGATATCGCCGAAGAACCTGACGTAGTCGACCTCCTGGAAGGCCTCGCGCCCCTTGGCGTGGCTGGCGACCTGGCCGATGAACAGGATGAGGGGGACTGAATCCTGCATCGCGATGTGGATGCCGGCCGAGGCATTGGTGGCGCCTGGGCCGCGGGTGACGAAGCAGATGCCGGGCCTGCCGGTCAGGCGGCCATGGCAGTCGGCCATCATTGCGGCACCGCCCTCCTGGCGGCAGACGATTGTGCGGATCGGTGAATCATGCAGCGCGTCGAGCACCGCCAGATAGGATTCGCCAGGTACGCAATAGATACGGTCCGTTCCGTTGGCTTCGAGCGCATCGACGATGAGTTGTCCGCCGGTCTTCATTTTCCTGACCTCTCCAGTTCGGTAAGGATTTCTTGGGTGTGTTCGCCGAGACGCGGTGACGGACGTTCATAGACCAGCGGCGTGCCGGACATGACCATCGGCGCCCGCACCGAGGGCAAGAGATTGCCATGGCCGTCATCGAGGTCGAGCCGCATGCCGCGCGCTACGGTCTGCGGGTCGGCAAACATCTGGCCGATGTTGTTGATTGGGCTGGCCGGCACTCCGGCAGTCTCAAGTCTGGCCAGCAACGGGTCGCGATCGAAGGCTTTCAGCGCCTCGATCATCTGCTCGCGCAGCTTTGCCCGGTTGGCGACGCGGGCGGGATTGGTGGCGAAGTCAGGGTTCGACACCAGCTCGTCGAGGCCGACAGCAGCGCAGAACTTTGCGAACTGGCCGTCATTGCCGACCGCCAGGATGATGTGGCCATTTTTTACCGGCACCACTTCGTAGGGCGCGATGTTCATATGCGCATTGCCCATCTGCACCGGCGACTGTCCGGAGACGAGATAGTTGAGGTTCTGGTTGCCGAGCGTCGAGATCTGGGTGTCATAGAGCGCCATGTCGATATGCTGGCCTTCGCCGGTCTTCTCGGCATGGCGAAGCGCCGCCTGGATGGCGATGACCGAATAAAGCCCGGTGAAAACATCCGATATAGCGACGCCCGCCTTTTGCGGTTCGCGGCCGGCTTCGCCGGTGATCGACATCATGCCGGCCATGCCCTGGATGATGAAATCATAGCCGGCACGCGGCGCATACGGTCCCGACTGGCCAAAACCGGTGATCGAGCAATAGATCAGCCGCGAGTTGATTTTCCTCAGGCTGTCATAGTCGAGGCCGTATTTCTTCAGTCCGCCGACTTTGAAGTTTTCGATCAGCACATCCGATGTCGCGACCAGCCGGCGCACCGTCTCGGCACCCTCGGGCGTCGAGAAGTCGATGGCGATGGAGCGCTTGCCGCGGTTGCAGGAATGGTAATAAGCGGCCGAAAGGTTCTCGCCGTCATGGCCGATGACGAAGGGCGGTCCCCATTTGCGGGTGTCGTCGCCGCCGTCCGGGCTCTCGACCTTGATCACGTCGGCGCCGAGGTCGGCAAGCAGCTGTCCGGCCCATGGCCCGGCGAGGATGCGTGCGAGTTCGATGACGCGGATGCCGTTGAGCGGAGGCTCAGTCATGGATCACCGTGGTTGATCGAAAGCGCAGCCTCTATCAATCCCGCGCGCCGCTGTCACGGCCCTTGCAATGGGCCAGTATCACTGTGCCCTCAGCACGCGGTCGGCCCAGGCGGCAAAATCCTCCATGATAATGTCTCGGTTGATCTCGTTCAGGCTTTCATGGCGGGTTTTGGCGTAAACCTTTGAAACGAGATTCGAAAAACCCATCATGTGCATCCGGCCGGCAAGATGGCTGACCGCCTTGCCGCCGTCCGAGGCCGGATCTTGCTCGCCTCCGACCAGATTGACGAACAGGTCGCGCCGCACGCCGGAAAAATTGCGGTCGCTGCCGCAATGCAGCGTCATCATGACGATGTCCTGCCACATCGACACCGATGCGTCCCAGCCGCAAAGCGGGTCGGCGATGTATTTCTCGACTTCAACGGCATCGTGCGACAGCCAGTCGAACGGCGTCCGGTGATTGGGCACCGCCTTGCCCCAGGCCCGGAACGTCAGCCGGGGCAGCAGGCGCGACGGCACGTCTGAGCCAAGCCGGAACTTTTCCCAACCAAGCATGGCCAGCGCGATTTGGCCGAGCAGTCCGGCCGAGAAATTGCCGTTCCAGATCGCGGCGGCATGGATGCGCACCGAGTGGCGGAGGACAAAGTTCAGCGAGACCGACGCGCCCAAGGAGTGACCGAAGACGATGACCGGCAGGCCCGGCTGTTCCCTGGCGATGAGATCATGGACGGCGGCGACATCGGCGATGACCTTGGCACCGCCATCCGCATCGGCGAACCTGCCAGGTGGCGCGTCGGGCGCCTTGGTGGCGCCGTGGCCACGGTGGTCGTGCGCGTAGACCTGGTAGCCGCGCTCGCCAAGGAAATCGGCAAAACGGGCATAGCGCGCCGCGTGCTCGGCCAACCCGTGATTGACCTGGACAATGGCGCGCGGTCGGCCGATGGCGTGTTTCACATAAAGGTTGAGCTCGGCGCCGGTCGGCGATGCCAGCATCCTCTGCTTGTCAAATGGCATGTCTCGCTCCCGTCGGCGACTGTTGGGCGACGCAGCGATCGACGTCAAGGGACGTAGGGTACCCTTCGACGTAGTTGACAGCATGCTGTCAATGTGATTGCATGACAGCATACTGTCAAATGGTCAGCGGCAGATTGGGGGTATGACTATGAAAACCACCGGGGCCATTTCGCGGCGTGCAATCTTGCTGGCGGGCTTCGCCTTCACGACGGCCACCCTGTTGTCAGGGATTGCTGCGTTCAGTCAGGAAACCAGGGAGATAACCATGATGACGTCCACTGTTCCAGGCCCGCAAGGCCAGCTTGCCACTTATAGGATCAACGCCGGCAATGGCCTGCCGATCATGTTCCTGCATGGAGATTGCAGCCGCGCTTCCCACTGGGACCGGGTGATGCAGCTCTCCGTCGAAGGCCGCGAGGCGGTAGCCTTCGATTTTCGCGGTCATGGCGCCTCCGCGCCGGCGCAGGACGGTGACTATGGTTATGACGGTCGTGCAATGGATGTCGGTGCCGTGGCCGACGCGTTTGGCCTGAAGCGGTTTCTCATTGTCGCGCACAGCGGCGGCGGTGGCGTGGCGCTCGCTTATGCCGCCAGCCATGCCGACCGGGTCGCCGGTGTCTTGCTCGTCGACCCGGCGACCGATCCTCGTGCGCTGCCGCAGGCGATTCGTGACGGCTTTGTCCGCGATCTGGCCGGTCCGCAAGGCCGTGATGTCCTGAACGCCTATTACACGGCGATTGCCGGCCCTAACGCGGCTGTTCGCCAGCGTGTTCTGGCCGATGCGGCAGTGGTCGACCCGGCGGCGAGGGCAGGTGTCGGCAAGGCACTGGCCGAATGGAACCCGGAGCCGGCACTCGATGCGTATCGCGGGCCTATGTTCGTATTGGCTACCGAGGCCAGTGACACTCCAGCCGCGCTCTACCGGCTGCGCACGGACATTCCGCGCCAGATCGTGGCGGGCAGCGGCCATTGGGTGATGCTTGACAAGCCCGAGGTCGTAGCCGAAGCCGTTAATAATTTCGTCGCGACCATCGAGGCCGGCCAGAAATGACGACCAGGACCGAAGCGGCAAATGTGCTCACCGAACTGGTGCTTGCCGTGTTCAGGATGAACGGCAGTTTTCTGGATGCGGCCGACCGTCTGGCCGCTCCAACCGGGCTGACGGCAGCGCGCTGGCAGGTTTTGGGTGCAGTTTTGAAGGAGCCGAAATCTGTGGCCGACATCGCCCGCGACATGGGTCTCGCCCGTCAGAGTGTACAGCGGCTGGCCGACATACTGGCTGCGGAGGGGCTTGCCGCCTACGCCGACAACCCGGCGCATCGCCGCGCCAAGCTGTTGTCGATAACCGATGCCGGCCGGGCAGCGGTCAAGAATATCGGCACACGCCAGCATGTTTGGGCGAACCGCGTTTCGGAGGGTATGGACGCCGACGCGCTGAAAGCCTCGCTTGATCTGCTGCGCACCCTGACGGAACGGGTGGAGGCGGGCGGATCCTGATCGACCACGCGGGAGCCGTCTCAATGCGCTGGCGATTGTTTTTACGGCCGGCGAAAGAAATCGTAATTCTGACATGTCGCAAGTTTCTAGCTTGCGGCGTGAATCACGAGGAGTGCCGGAATGCGGATTTGGGCGATATGGGGGGCGGTGTTTCTTGCGTTTGCTGGCGCAAGCGCGGCACGGGCCGATGTGAAGATGACCGGCTCTTTCGTCGCCGATGCCGCCTGTCCGGCAACGCAGGCGATCAAGAGCGGCAAGAATCCCGGCAATGTCTCAACCGCGGCTGGTCAGAGTTATGATCTGCTAGCCGGCAACAAGGACGCGCCCACGCACTATCTCATTCGCGTGCCGGGCGCCGATCCGGAGCGCCGCTGGGTCAAGATCAGCTGCGGTCGTGTTTCGGGCGGCAGCGCGTCGACGATGCCGGCTGCACCGGCGCCTGCCGAGCCGAACAAGCCATCGGCGTCCGGAAAGCCGGAATATGTCTTCGCGCTGAGCTGGCAGCCGGCTTTCTGCGAGACCAAATCCAGCAAGGCCGAATGCCGTGCGCAGACCGCCGCCGGTTTCGAGGCGACCCACTTCACCTTGCATGGGTTGTGGCCGCAGCCGAACGGAAATTTCTATTGCCAGGTCGCCGCAAGCGACAAGGCGAACGACGATCCGGCGCACTGGCGAGACTTGCCGCCGGTAACCCTTGACCCGAAAACGCGAGCGGAACTCGACCAGGTGATGCCGGGCACCGCATCCGCCCTCGAAAGGCATGAATGGATCAAGCACGGCACCTGCTACGGCAAGAGCCAGCAGGAGTATTTCGCCGACGCCTTGAACCTGATGCGCGCGGTGAACGCGTCGCCGGTGCGCGATCTCTTCACCAAGAGCGTCGGCAAGCAGCTCACGTCCGATCAGATCCGCAGCACCTTCGACAGTGCCTTCGGCAAAGGCGCGGGCGACCGGGTCCGCGTGTCCTGCGTGGTCGATCCTTCGAACGGCAGGCGGCTGATCGGCGAACTGACGCTCGGCCTGACCGGCCCGATCGCTTCGAACGCTTCGCTCGGTGCCCTGCTGCCTGCCTCGGCGCCGACAGCCAAGGCTGGCTGCCCGAAGGGCGCGGTCGATGCCGTCGGGTTCCAGTAAACAGGCCGTACGCGACTGTCGCTTTGCACCGGGGATGGTATGATCCCGGGGGCATCATTCATAGGGGGTGGCGATGAGTGGTATGACGGGCGGCGCGCTGGCGCGGCTGGCGTTCTGGGCCAAGGGCATGACGGCGATCCGCGACGGCCATATGGAGTGGCCGGGCTTTTCCTACACCGAAGTGGAGTGGGCGCGCATGACCACGCTCGCCAAACCCGTCGGCGGCGGCACCTACCAATTGTTCACGCTGGTCAACGCGGCGATCTTCATCGCCATTGCCGCGCTCGGGATATTCTGTGTCTTCCTGCCGCTGGCGGCGCTGCTGTTCCCGGTACCGGCCGAAACCAGTGCGATCAAGTTTTCGCTGCTCCTGGCGGCATGCGCCTTCCTGATCATCGGCATCGGCTTGCCGATTTCGCTGCGTCTTTCGACCACGCTGGTGGCGCCGAAGGCAATGCGGGCCGCGCTTGTCGCCGTGCCCGGCGACCAGGCGCTTGCGGCAAAAGTGTCATGGCAGATCAACCGGATCACGCTCGTGCTCTGCGGCCTGCTGGTACCGGGCATTCTTCTGTTCATTGCCTACGACATCGAAGCCGGCCCGATTATTACCGCGTTGAAATGGCTGGCGATCGCGCTGATGGCGGTTTCGGTTGCGATCGGCGGATGGCAGCGGCGCAAACAATCCTGATTGAGCCAATCGCAGGCCTGGGTAGCGTTACGCGCCGGCGCTGCGCTCCGGCCTGGTCCATGTGTTGCGGGCGTCTGCTTCGTTGCCGCCCGGTTCGCCGACAACGCGATCGCGTCCGGTCGATTTGGCCTTGTAGAGACGCTGGTCGGCCAGCGCAAAGAGATCGGCAAGGCAACGGGTCGTCTCGCTGACCGTCGATATGCCGGCGCTGACGGTAATGTCGAACCGGCTGGTGCTCGCGGACGTCTTGACCGCTTGCCTGACGGTTTCGCCCAGCAGCCTGGCGAGCGGCTGCGGACGCCAGCCGAGGATGGCGAATTCCTCACCGCCGATCCTGAACAATTGATCTTCGGTCCCGACAAGTTCGCCAAGCAAAATCGCCAGGGCTTTCAGCACCTTGTCTCCCTCGGCGTGGCCGAAGCGGTCGTTGATCGATTTGAAGTGGTCGACATCGATGATCAGCAGGCTGAGCGGCCTGGCGGTCCGCAGGCTGGCGGCGACGGCGGCCTCGCCATCGCTGTCGAAGCGCCCCCTGTGCAGGAGGCCGGTGAGGCCGTCGCGACCGACATGCTCGACCAGCGCCTCATAGCGCTCGCGATAGGTTAGCGTGTCGAAAATGTCGGAAAGCCCGCGCGGCGCCGGCACCTGCCGCGCCTCGAACCACCTGATATAGGCGACCAGCATGGTGCCGTAGACCAGGGCCGCTGCCATCTTGGCGAACCAGCCGCCGAAGAACACCGCGACCGGCGCACCGGTGACAAAATGCAGCGCCGTGAAAAAGCCTGCCTGGTCGAAGGTGAGCACGCAGGCGACGGAGACCAGGATGCGGGTGAAAAGCGCCTTGCGCAGATATTTGCCGAGCTTTTCATAGAGCAGAATGATCAGGATGGCGTCGACGAACAGCAGCGTCGTGCCCCACACCATCAGCCAGCCCATCTCGTCGATGAAGCCGATGTCGGGAAGCTTGCCGTCGGGCAGCGGTGCGATGTCGTGCAGGCGCAGGATCAGCACGAGCCCGATCATCAGGGCATTGCCGAGCAGCAGGCCGTAAATCGGCTGCCGGACAGTTGCCGCGTCCTCCTTGATGTAGAGCAGGAGCAGCATGACCAGCTTGCCGGAAAACAGCACGGCCGAACCCGGCGATACCATGCCGAACGGCAGCGCGACGTAGAAGACGCTGGCGAGATAGGTTTCCAGGAAATGCATGACGCCAAGGGCGCAAACAAAGACGCCGAGGCCGATGCGGCCCCTGAACCGGAAAAGCGTGACCATGATGCCGAAATAGAGAACCGCTTCGGCAAAAAGCAGGAAACTGTTCAACACGGCCCGATCTCTCTCCCCGAAATCGCGGCTGCCAGCGATTTCCCATCCAACATTGTTTGACGCGGAATGGTTAACCGGAGCTTTCGCCTGGGCGCCGGCACGAAATGAAGCGGCTAAGCGTTTGTGGGTGCGACCAAATCCGCCTGGAGCGGGTCATCGTTTCACGGAACCGCTGAACCGCTCCATCTTTTTTGTTTTGACGCAATTCCGGACGGAAAACCGTTTCACGCTTTTCCTGGAATTGCTCCAGGGCCAAAACTGTTTGCCGTTCGCGGCCGCATCGCTTACATAGCCCCCAACTTCCATTCAATCCGACATCAGTCGACTTTTCAGGGAAAGCGCGCGTGGCACGCCAGTTCATCTATCACATGGCCGGCCTCAACAAGGCCTACGGCACCAAGAAGGTGCTCGAGAACATTCATCTGTCCTTCTATCCGGACGCCAAGATCGGCATCCTCGGTCCCAACGGCGCCGGCAAGTCGACGATCCTCAAGATCATGGCCGGCATCGACAAGGAGTGGAGCGGCGAGGCCTGGCTGGCCGAGGGTGCTACCGTCGGTTACCTGGCGCAGGAGCCGGCGCTCGATCCGAACAAGAACGTGTTCGAAAACGTCATGGAAGGCGTCGCCGCCAAGACCGCCATCATCGAGCGCTACAACGAATTGATGATGAACTATTCCGACGAGACGGCGGACGAGTCGGCCAAGCTGCAGGACGAGATGGACCGGCTCAACCTCTGGGATCTCGAACAGCAGGTCGAGATGGCGATGGAGGCACTCGGCTGCCCGCCCAAGGAGGCCGATGTCACCAAGCTGTCGGGCGGCGAACGCCGTCGCGTCGCGCTTTGCCAGCTCTTGCTGCGCCAGCCCGACCTTCTGCTGCTCGACGAGCCGACCAACCATCTCGACGCCGAGACGACGGCGTGGCTGGAAAAGCATCTGCGGGCCTATCCGGGCGCGGTGATGATCATCACCCACGATCGCTACTTCCTCGACAATGTCACCGGCTGGATCCTCGAGCTCGATCGCGGCCGCGGTATCCCCTACGAAGGCAACTACACCAAATATCTCGAAGCCAAGGCCAAGCGGCTCAAGCAGGAAGGCCGCGAGGACGATGCGCGCCAGCGGGCGATCGGCCGCGAGCGCGAGTGGATCCAGTCCAGCCCGAAAGCCCGGCAGACCAAGTCGAAAGCCCGTATCCAGGCCTTCCAGGATCTGCTGGATGCAGCCGACAAGCGGCGTCCGAGCGACACCCAGATCGTCATTCCGCATGGCGAGCGGCTCGGCAATGTGGTGATCGAGGTCGAGGGCCTGTCGAAGGGCTTTGGCGATACGCTGTTGATCGATGATCTCGAATTCAAGCTGCCGCCGGGCGGCATCGTCGGCGTCATCGGCCCGAACGGCGCCGGCAAGACGACGCTGTTCCGCATGATCACCGGCCAGGAAAAGCCCGATGCCGGCACCATCCGCGTCGGCGAGACGGTCAAGCTCGGTTATGTCGACCAGAGCCGCGACGCGCTCGACCCGACCAAGACGGTCTGGGAAGAGATCTCGGGCGGCGCCGAAGTGGTCAAGCTCGGCAAGTTCGAAGCCAACACCCGCGCCTATTGCGCGTCGTTCAATTTCCGCGGCGGCGACCAGCAGCAGAAGGTCGGCAACCTGTCCGGCGGCCAGCGCAACCGCGTGCATCTGGCCAAGATGCTGAAGACCGGCGGCAATGTGCTGCTGCTCGACGAACCGACCAACGATCTCGATACCGAAACGCTGGCTGCACTTGAAGACGCGCTCGAGAGCTTCGCCGGCTGCGCCGTCATCATCTCGCACGATCGCATGTTCCTCGATCGCCTGGCGACGCACATCCTCGCCTTCGAGGGCGACAGCCACGTCGAATGGTTCGAAGGCAATTTCGAGGATTACGAGCAGGACAAGATCCGCCGCCTTGGCCCGGAAGCGGTCAACCCGCACAGGATGACGTATAAGCGGCTGACGCGGTAAGACATTTACAGGGCGGCGAATTCTCAAATGATCTGAGGAACCAAGATGGCCGACTGGTCCGCCGCCCTCTACCTGAAGTTCGAGGACGAGCGCACCCGCCCCGCGCGCGATCTCGTTGCGCAGGTGCCGGTGCCGGAACCGCGCCGGGTGGTCGACATTGGCTGCGGGCCGGGCAATTCGACCGAATTGCTGGTCGAGCGCTGGCCGCAGGCGCAGATCAGCGGCTTCGATACCTCCCTCGACATGATCGAGAAGGCGAAGGCGCGCCTGCCCGGCGTCACCCTTGCGCTGGGGGATGCGGCGGCGTGGCAGCCGAACGAACCGGTCGACGTGATCTTTGCCAATGCAGTGTTTCAGTGGCTGCCGGAGCATCCGGCGGTCTTCCAGCGGCTGATGGGATTTTTGGCGCCCGGCGGCGCGCTTGCCGTGCAGATGCCGGACAACATGGGCGAGCCTTCGCACCGGCTGATGCGGGAGACCGCGGCCGAGATGCCGTTCGCCGAAAAGCTCGAGCGCGCGGCCCGCGCGCCGCTGCCGCCGGTCGCGTTCTACTACGACCTTTTGTCGCCATTCTCGGATCGGCTCGATATCTGGCACACGATCTACAACCATCCGCTGGCCGATGCCGAGGCGATCGTCGAGTGGGTGAAATCGACGGGGCTGAAGCCGTTCCTCGATCCGCTCGACGAAAACGAGCGGCAGCTTTTCCTGAAGTGCTACACGGCCGGGATCAGCGAAGCCTATCCGAAAACGGCAAGCGGCAAGGTGTTGCTGCGCTTTCCCCGTCTCTTCATCGTGGCGCGGCGTTCCGCTTAGAAACTCTTAGCTACACCCAAAAACAGCCAGCAGCGGATGCTTGACCGGCTTTCGCCGTCATGCGCATCTCGCTGGGGCAGGGATAAGGCCCTTCATGGGCCATGGGGGTGGATGATGACACTGAAAAAGATGGGTTTCGGCGGCAGCGTTTGTGCGGCCGCTGTGCTTGCCTTGTCTCTATCGGCGGAGGCCAAGCGAGCGCGCTGCTTCACCAGCGACGACGGCTATTTCTCGTGCAGCTATCGGGCGCTGGACGATGCCGGCAGCTTTCGCATCTCGGCGCCGGGTTATCCGACCTACGTCCTGGAAATCGACGGACCGGGTTTTGCCTATGGCTATGTCAATCTCGGCCGCCGCAACGTGTCGCTGCCCGGGCAATTCGTGCGCAGCCGCGATGACGGTGCCTGCTGGAACAACCCACAGACCAATACCAAGCTCTGCGCCTGGTAAAGACCCGTCCCAGGGACTTGATTTAAGCCGGCATAAACTGGCTAGGTGCAAAAGAGGTTGCGCCGAGCTTTTTGCGGCGTCGACATGAAGCCGCAACGCCTGCGCACGGGACGAACTGGAAATGCATCGCGTCATCATCAGCGGCATCGGCGTTGAAATCCCCGAAGCTTCGATCACCAACGAGGAGCTCGTCGCCAGCTTCAACGCCTGGGTGGACATGGAGAACGTCCGCCGCGAGGTGTCGGGCGAGCCGCTGCTACAGAAATCGGACAGTGCCTTCATCGTCCATGCCTCGGGCGTCCAGACCCGCCATGTCATCGAACGGGAAGGCATCCTCGACCCGGCCCGCATGGCGCCGCGCTTCGCGGCGCGGCCCGACGATGCGCTGTCGCTGGAGGCCGAGTTCGGCATCGCTTCGGCCCGCAAGGCGCTCGATCATGCCGGGCTGAAGCCTGGCGACATCGACCTGGTGATCTGCTCGGCCTCGCACCATCAGCGGCCCTATCCGGCGATCGCCATCGAAATGCAGCAGGCGCTGGGCACGAAAGGCGCCGGCTTCGATATGGGGCTTGGCTGCTCTTCGGCGGCGGCGGCGTTGCACATCGCGGTCAATCTGGTGCGGGCAGGGGCGCATAAACGCGTGCTGGTGACGACGCCGGAGATCATCACCGGGCATCTCAATTTTCGCGACCGGCAGACGCATTTCATCTTCGGCGACGCTTCCGTGTCGATGATCGTCGAAGGGCTTGCCCAGGGCGAGAAGCGGCCGGGCCGCTTCGAGGTGCTGGACACGCGTGCCTGGACGCAGATGTCGAACAGCATCCGCACCAATCTCGGTTACTATACCCGCGCCACCCAGGACGATCCGTACATGATCGATCTGGAAGGCAATCTGATCAAGCAGATCGGCAACAAGGTGTTCAAGGAAGTCACCGTTGCCGGCCACAAATTCATCGTCGAGTTCCTGGCCGAGCACGGGCTGACGCCGCAGGCGATCCGGCGTTTCTGGCTGCATCAGGCCAATGCGCGGATGAACGCCATGATCCTGAAACTGTCGTTCGGCCATGACGTCGACCACGACCGCGCGCCGATGGTGCTGGAGCGCCTCGGCAACACCGCCGCCGCCGGCGCCATCATCGCCCTGTCGGAGAACCATGCCGACATGAAGGCCGGCGACTACGGCCTGCTCTGCGCCTTCGGCGCCGGCTACTCGATCGGCGGCGCGCTATTGCGCATGCTTTAGATTTTTGTTTTACGCATGTCGTTGTCCCCAAAACCGCTGCACACCCTCGGTTCAAGCCCGAGGGCATGCTTTTGGGCGACATGCATCAGCTCGGCGCGAACGGCACCAGCATCGGAACGCGCCTGGCATAGTCGTCGTAAGCGCTACCCAGTTCGCCGCGCAGAAAACGCTCCTCCAGCCTTGCCTTCATGACGATGCCGACGGTGATGAGGATGGCGCCGGCAACGCCCCAGACCGTGCCTTTCGCCGCCATGGTGGCGAGGATCGCCAGAAGCAGCCCGGTATAGATCGGGTGGCGGACCAGCCGGTAAGGGCCGGTGTCGACGACGCGATGCGCGGCCTTGGCGGTGACCGTGGCCGACCACAGGCGGCCAAGATGCAGCCGCGCCCACCAGGCAAATGCCAGGCCGGCGGCAATCAGCGCCACGCAGATCCACGCTTCGGCAAGGTTTGGCAGCCAGAGTCTCAGCCGGCCGGCATAACCGTGCGCCGGGATGAGGAGAAGGATCGTGCCGAGCACCATGACTGCGCGGGATGGAAGCTCCACCCCGAAGCCGGCGCGTTTTTCGGCCCGGTCGGCCCAGAAGGCGGCCGCGGCCCATGAAACTACCCAGAGCAGCCACAGCAACGCGATTGCCGATGCGGGATGCATGATAAACCTCCGCAGCCTTGACCTGATCGATATTATCAACCGATACAGCGCGGCAGCAATGCGGCACGCTTTTGCATGAGGCTGATTCAACCAGAACGCTGGTGGTGCCGACCCGTATCAGCCGTCTTGATTGGAGCATCAACGCTTTCGACTGGACCCTATGAATCGGCTTCGGCTAACTGCATCCGGTAGCTAGGAATGAAACCAATGCCGGATATGTTTCCCGCAACCGAAACTCCGGTCGAGATCGTCCCGTCGCGAAAACTCGCCGCCAGGGTGGCGGCGCTCTGTCTCGCATCATTCGATCGTTTTGAGACACGAGCGGTGGATACGCTGCAACTCGGTTTCGACGGCATCGACGGCGATTTCCATGCCGGCACGACGCGGCGCTCCGGCGGGCGGGAACCCTGGTATCCGCGCGGCACCGAGATGCGCAACGAACGGCAATTGTCGATCGTGGCGGCGGACGAGCTGGCGATCGTCGCCGAACGGATGGGCATCGCCGAGATCAAGCCGGAATGGATCGGCGCCAATCTCCTGATCGAAGGCCTGCCGCGCCTCTCGATGCTGCCGTCCGGCACGTTGCTGTTCTTCAAAGGCGGCGCGACCGTCAAGGTCGATGCGCAGAACGGGCCTTGCCGCTTCGCCGGGCGATCGGTCGCCGAGAATGCCGGGATGGCCGACCATGAGGCCGGCGCGCTGCTGTTCCCGAAGTCGGCGAAGCGCTTGCGTGGGCTCGTCGCCTGGGTCGAGAAGCCCGGCACGATCGCGGCCGGCGAGGAGATTTCGGTGCGCGTGCCCGAGCAGTGGATTTACCGGGCCTAGTTGTTTTCCAGGCAAGGCGGCATTGCCAGTCAAAGCCGCGTTCCTTCGCGCCCCGCTATCCTGCAGGGCAGGGAGGCACTGTCCCTCGACCTCTGAGAACCTGGGTTCCTCGCCCACCGCGAAGCGGGGGGAGAGGTGGGCCCGACGCGGCCCGGGAGGGGCGGTTGTTTAGGGCGGGGGTCGCCCACCGCAGGGGGGGGCGGCCGCACCCCCACCCCCCCCCAAGGGAGG
>NZ_JAMYOZ010000022.1:0-109850 GCF_040320095.1 Mesorhizobium sp. M0800 | reverse complement strand
AGACCAAGGGGTGTACGGGCTTCCGTCGCAGCGGGTGATCCGGTCATGACCCGGGTCGCCCGCCAGCCCAATCCTGCATGATTCGAGAGACACAAGGGGTGTTGGACGGAGTGCGGAGGGAGCCAAGCTGGAACACCCCTCATCCGACCTCGCTTCGCGAGGCCACCTTCTCCCACAAGGGGAGAAGGCAGAGCAGCGCCAATCCCCTAGATGAACTGCACCTGGACGATCTCGTAGCCCCTGGCGCCACCAGGTGCGTTGACCTCGATGGCGTCGCCGACTTCCTTGCCGATCAGGGCGCGCGCGATCGGCGAGGAGATCGAGATGCGGCCGGACTTCACGTCGGCTTCCTGGTCGCCGACGATCTGGTAGGTCTTTTTCTCCTCGGTATCCTCGTCGACCAGCACCACGGTGGCGCCGAACTTGACCTTGTCGCCGCTGAGTTTGGTGACGTCGATCACCTCGGCCCGCGCGATCAGGTCCTCGAGTTCGTTGACCCGGCCCTCATTGAGGCTCTGTGCCTCTTTTGCCGCGTGATATTCGGCATTTTCGGATAGGTCGCCATGCGAGCGCGCTTCGGAAATCGCCTCGATGATACGCGGCCGCTCCTGTTGCTGGCGCCAGCGCAGTTCTTCCTTCAATGACGCGAACCCCTCGCCTGTCATCGGGACCTTGTTCATAATGCCTGACCTTTCCTGCCGCCGCCCCCGCAATCGGGAGCGACCTTGTCGATGGTACAAAAAGAAAACGGTCCGGCAGCCTCGGGCTAACGGAACCGTCTCACCACAATTTCGCAAGATATAGCAATCTTCGCGGGTTTTTCACGTCCAAAAAGTCGGTTTTTGAAAAATCATCCACCGATTGCGCGGCTGACCCCACGTCAAGCGGGGGTTTCCAAGATCGTATCGTGTACCGTGATGCCAAATCTCGGTTGTGGCCAACATGTGCAGCACAGCAAAAAACCGGCTGCGATCGCTCACAGCCGGTTATGAGGAGCGTTCCGGAGGATCAGCTCCTCATGAAATGATCGATCTGCTCCGACAGCATGCCGTATTCGCGAGACCCCTTGCCCGTGCGCTTCTCGATCTCGCGGAGCTGTTCCTGGGCGCCGGCAAGATCGCCGATCTGCAGGTGCGCTTCGCCGAGATATTCGCGCACCAGCGTGTAATTCGGGTCGATGCGCAGCGCTTCCTCGTAATAGCCGAGGCCGACGGTGACGCGGCCGGAATGGCGGTGCGAATAGCCAAGATAATTGAGGATGCGCGGGTCCTGCTTGTTGGCGGCGAGGCTGAGCACGGCGATCGCCTCGTCGTAGCGTCCATCCATCGCCAGCGCGCGACCGGCATCGTAGATGCTGTCGTCGTCCAGCATGCCTTGCTTCGGGGAGACGCATTTCTTCTGTTTCTTGTCCCACGCCTCCCCCTTCTTGCACTGGGACTGGCCGCCGCCATTGCCGCCGCCACCGCCACCGCCACCGCCACCTCCCCCGCCTTCACCAGCCGAAAACGCCGGAGCCGCAATCAGCGGCAGGGCGGCGATGGCCATGGCGTAAATCAGCAATCGTCTGCGCATCGAATTCTCCTTTGAACCTGACAATGCAACACTAACGCCGGGCCAACGCCGTTTCGTCCCGGAAAATGCCATCCTATCTCAAAACCGCGATCTATCCCAGGAAGGCTCTCTTATCCCACTAAGAGAAGGCATCGGAAATCATGCTTCACGATCAACGCCGACGCGCAAGATAACGTGACGAGCGCTGCAAATCCGCTATCATCGGGCCGACCGAGCACGAAGCAGGGAGACGGCCGGTGCAGCAACGCGTTGAACGAGACTGGGAGCTTTCGATCGGTCCCGACACCGTGCGCCTGTTCATCCTCAAGGCGAAGGCGCTCAGCGCCGCCGTCAACGAAGACTATGCCGACGGCGCCGAGCACGAGATAGAGCTCGACGGCAACGCGCACGACAACCACCATCATGACGGCCTTGCCGAGGAAAGCTCCGAAGATCTCACCGAAGAAGAATTGCGCGAGCTGATCGACGATCTCAATGTCGACGAAGCGGCCGAACTGATTGCGTTGGCCTGGGTCGGCCGCGGCGACTATGACGCGACGGAATGGACAGACGCGCTGTCCGCCGCCCGCGAGCACGCCAACAAGCGCACGGCAAAATATCTGCTCGGCATGCCGCTGCTGGCGGACTGGCTCGAGGAAGGCTTGGAAGCAATCGGCGCGTGACGGCGCGGTTACCGATTGTGATCGGCCGCCCCCCTCGCTCAAGGCAACTTCCCTGCATTCTGGCCGTTGCGACGTAATGGCGGCGTTTGGCTTTTTCAGATTGGGCAGATTGATGCTCGCCGTTGCGGCGGCGTCGCTGCTGGCCGGATCCGTATCGGCCAAGGCCCCTCAATTGCCGCAAACCGCACCGGTTCCGCAGCTCAACCAGCAAGCTACTCCGCCGTCGCCCGCTGAGATTCCCGTTCCAGAACCGCGTCCGGCGGATGCCCCGGAGGCTGAGCAGCCCCAAAACGGCCAGCCAAGCGCCAAGCAGCCGGAGCCGCCGGCGATCGCACCACTACCTCCTGAAAAGCCAGCGGAGGCAGAGCCACCGGCAAGCGCACCGAACCCATCGGAAAAGCCGGCCGAGGCGGACAAAAAGGAGGAGAAAAAAATCCTTCCTGATCCTCGATCGGCCGCCAATGCCGAGAAAGAAATGCCTGCCGAAGAATTGGCCTGCCGCAGGCGGCTGAAGTCGATGGGCGTCGATTTCGAGGAGCGCAAGCCAGAGCATGATACGGCAGTCGGTTGCTCGATCCCCTACCCGATCGCGCTGAAGACGCTCGGCAAATCCATAGCCATCGGCCCGGAGCCCGAGCTGAATTGCCAGATGGCGGAAGCGGCCGCACGCTTTGCTGCTTCAGTCATCCAGCCCGCGGCCAAGGCGGAGTTTGGCGCGGATATTAAATCGATCGGCCAGGCCTCCGCCTTTGTCTGCCGGTCGCGCAATGGCGGCGGCGAATTGTCGGAGCACGCCTTCGGCAACGCGCTCGATATCGCCAGCTTCAAGCTTTCGGACGGGAAGGAGATCGATGTCGGCCCGGCGCCGCCGGAAAAGGACGCGAAATTCCTGAACGCAGTGCGCAAGGCAGCCTGCGGACCGTTCAAGACCGTGCTTGGCCCCGGCAGCGACGCCGATCATTCGCAGCATCTCCACTTCGACCTCGAACCGCGCCGTAACGGTGGTACGTTTTGCCAGTGACATCGAGCCCGCCGAGGTCGGGCGCCGCAATTTGGCCGCAGGCGTGAACGGCGCCGCTGATTTTTCCTTTACCCTTGGCGATTAAACTCTGTGCCATCTGGGGACAGGATACCTGCCGATGGCCGGAATATTTCGCGCTGCGCTTGCCGCCGCGCGGCAAACAAGGCGCGCGCGCATAGCCGGCAGGCTTGCCGCCCTGCTTGCCATTGCGGCGGTCTCCGCCTGCAATACCGGCAGCGTGCTGTCGCTGCAGCCGGCCGTCGATGTCGGCAGCCAGACCGCTGCCGTCCCGCCCAATTCCGGCGCGCCCAATTCCGACGCACAAAGTTCCGGCCCGGAATATTCCGGCATGCAGCGCCTCGTCCCGTCCAACCCCTATATGACCGCCGCCTATCCGCGCCTGGACAATCCGATGTCGCCGGCCGAACAGATGCCGGCCACCGAGATCGATTGCCGCAAGGAATTGAAACGCCTCGGCGTCGTCTACACCGACGTTGCGCCGATCCATGAAGGCCAGTGCGGCATCGACTATCCGGTCAAGGTCTCGGCCATCGGCAGTGTCGAGATGAAGCCGGCCGCGACGCTGACCTGCGACATGGCCGCCACCTTTGCCGGCTGGACCAGGAACGAACTCGTGCCGTCGGCCCGCTGGCGCTATTTTTCAGGCGTCAAGACCATCCACCAGGGCTCGAGCTATTCCTGCCGCAGGATTGCCGGCGAAGGTGTTTTGTCGGAACACGGCAAGGGCAATGCGCTCGACGTGATGAGCATCGAGCTCAACAATGGCGACGACATCGACGTCCGCAAGCCCGGCCTGTTCGCCTTCCGCACCCGGGGCTTCCTCAACAATGTGCGCGCCGACGGCTGCCAGTATTTCACCACCGTGCTCGGCCCCGGCTACAATTACGATCACCGCAACCATTTCCATTTTGACATCAAGAACCGCAAGAACGGCTATCGCGCCTGCCGCTGATTGCGGCCCCTGCCCAAGACAAGCGGCGCCGATTAAGTTCACTAAGTCGTCGCGGATTCGCAGAACCTGCGCTGGCGCCCGGCTGTTGCGCCATTAACCTCATAAAAGGATGGCGTAAGGCATATTGACAGCTGTGATAAAATGAAACGGCCATGACCAAAAGCGCGCTCGCCTATATCAATCCGGCCATTCTCAAATGGGCTCGGGAACAGGCCGGCCTCACCCCAGAGGTGGCGGCTGACGGCCTTGGCATGTCCGTCGACAAACTGCTTGTCTGTGAATCCGGCGAAAAGCAGCTGACTTTCCCGCAATTCCTGAAGGCTGCGAATTTCTACAAGCGCGCACCGGCGATTTTCTACCTTAATCAGCCGCCAAAAGGCTTCCAGCCGATTCAGGACTTCCGCCGTCTCCGCGAGACACCGGAGGATGCGTTCAAATCCGGCCTGGAATGGGCCATTCGTCAAGCTCAGGAGCGCCGTGAACTCGCGCTTGAGCTGCGCGCCGATGTCGGCGAGCCCATTCAGGAGTTCACCTTGAGGGCGACGGTCAAGGACGACGTGGAGAATCTAGCCAAGGCCGTCCGCGATTATCTCGGCGTGCGCCAGGTCGACCAGCAGGGCTGGCGCGCCAAAGCATTTGACAACTGGCGCGCGGCCATCGAGGCCAAGGACGTGCTGGTATTTATGGTGCCCCGGCTCGCCCTGACCGAAATGCGCGGCGTCGCGATAGCCGATGCCAGGTTGCCCATCATCCTTATCAACTCCAAGGACCGAACCAACGGCCGCACGTTCACGCTTTTGCACGAGTTCTGCCATCTGGTGGTCCGCGCCAGCGGCATCAGCGGCCTCGACTTTGTAGCCCCCGAGCCGGCCAAGGCCATAGTCGAGCAATTCTGCAATGCGGTCGCCGGCGCCTCCCTTGTGCCCCGCGATTGGTTGTTGGGCGAGCCTCTGGTCCGCGCCAAGGGCCAGGACATGAACTGGGAGAACGACGAACTGGCTGCCCTGGCGGCCCGTTTCGGCGCCAGCCGCGAGGTTATCCTGCGCCGGCTGCTAACGCTCGGCCGGACAACTAACGCCTTTTACGAAAGCCGCCGTGCGGCGTTCCAGAAGGAATATGACGCGCTTGACCAACGCACCTCCTCCACCGGCGGACCGCCGCGTCATCTGACCGTGCTGAGCCAGCTAGGCCGGAGTTACACGCGTCTGGTGTTCCGAGGCTACTACGATCGCCAGCTAACCCTCAGGGACGTGGCCAACCACCTCAACATGCAGGTCAATGCCGTTCCCGATATCGAGCGCGCTGCCTTCGGGATGAACGGATAGCGTCGGTGGCAACGGTCTATTGCATCGACACATCGGCGCTGATTGCCGCCTGGTACGAACGCTATAAGCCGAAACGCTTCCCGAAACTGTGGAATCAGCTCGACGCCCTGATTGGCGAGGGCCGCTTGGTGTCGTCGCTCCTGGTGTTGAACGAGTGCGAAAAACGCTCACCCGACTTGCACGAGTGGCTGAAAGAGCGTGAGGCCATGTTCATCGCCCCTGATCAGACGCTGCAACAGCGGGTCCAATATGTCCTCAACACCTACACAGGGCTGGTCGCGGCCGGCAAACAGAAGTTTGCCGCCGACAGCTTCGTCATCGCGACGGCGGAGGTGCATGGATACACGCTCATCACCGAGGAAACCGGTCTCGACAGCCTCAGGAAGATCCCCGGTGTTTGCAACGCGATGGGAATCCGCTTCTGCAATCTGATGCAATTGTTTGACGCCGAAGACTGGACGATTGGCTAAGCGCCGACGGCTGCCAGTATTTCACCACCGTGCTCGGCCCCGGCTACAATTACGACCACCGCAACCATTTCCATTTCGACATCAAGAACCGCAAGAACGGCTATCGCGCCTGCCGCTGATTGCGGCCCTGCCCAAGACACGCGGCGCCGATTAAGATGGTGCTCAGACGCTTGGGTGGTGCCTCTTGAGCCAACGAAGCCTGCGACGACGTGCAACGACCTGGCTGGTGGCATGCTGTGCCGCCTATCTTTCGCTCGCCTATTTCGCCGCGCCTGAGTTCTGGACGTTACGGGACCGCAATTTTCGCAATCAGCAATTCGAGATGGTGACGCACACGCCGCAAGGCATCCCGGGCGATCCGATCAATGTCGGCCTTGTCGGCACCAAGAAGGAGCTTGTCCATGCTTTTGCCGTCGCCGGCTGGGATACGGCAGACGCGGTCTCGCTGAAGACGGCGATCGAGATCGGCGAAAGCGTGCTGTTTAACCGCCCCTATCCCGACGCGCCGGTCAGCCGGCTTTTGTTCGAAGGCCGCGCCCAGGACCTAGCCTTCGAAAAGCCGGTCGGCGACAGCGCCGACCGGCGCCACCACGTCCGCTTCTGGCAGACCGATGCGACCGGAGACGACGGCCGGCCGCTTTGGCTTGGCTCGGCAAGCTTCGACCGCGGCGTCGGCCTCAGCCATGACACCGGCGCGATCACTCATCACATCGGCCCCGACATCGACGCCGAGCGCGATGGCGTGATGCACGACCTTGCTGCGGCCGGCATGCTGATCTCGACCAGCGAGATACCAGGCATCGGCGCCACAAAGACCGGGCGCAACGGCGAAGGCGATCCCTATTTCACCGACGGCAAGGCCATCATCGGGGTCCTGCTGCAACTGCCGTAGGCGCGCAATCGGCCTTCCCGTCTGACAGCCATTTCGTCCCGACGGGCTCAGGGCACGGTGATCACGATCTTGCCGAACGGTCCTGTCTCCAGACGCTCAAATGCCTGCGGCACCTCGTCGAAGCCAAACACCTTGTCGATCACCGGCTTGATCGCGAGCGTCTCGATCGCCTGGTTCATTCGCTCGAAAGCCCGACGGTGGCCGATCGATATGCCTTGTACGACGATCCGGTTGCGCAGGAACGGAATGATCGGGAAACCGAGCTCCATGCTGCCGAGAAGGCCGATGAGCGACAGCCTGCCGTCGGCGCCCAGCGCATTGAGCGAGCGCCGCGCATTGTCGCCGCCGACCATTTCCAGCACATGCCTGACGCCGGCGCCGTTTGTCAGGTCGCGCGCGGCCTCGTCCCACGCCGGCCGGCTGCGATAGTTTATCCCTTGCCAGGCGCCGAGCGCCTTCGCCCGTTCGAGCTTCTCGTCGCTGCTCGAGGTGACGATGGCGCGCAGGCCGAAGGCGGCGGCGAACTGCAGCGCAAACAGCGACACGCCGCCGGTGCCCTGGATGAGAACGGTTTCCCCCGGGATCGGCTTGGCCGCCTCGACCAGCGCGAACCACGCCGTCAGCGCAGCGATCGGCAGCGTCGACGCCTCGACATCGCTGAGCGATGGCGGCGCGGCCACGGCGGCATCCTCGTGAAAAAGCACATGCTCGGACAGCGTGCCGGGCAGCGACGATCCCAACGTGTGCTTGTGCAGCACCGGCGGGGCGTCGCCATCCGGCCAGTCGGCGATCACCTGGCCGAGCACGCGCTGCCCGATGCCGAAGCGGCTGACTTTGCCGCCGATGGCCACCACCTCGCCCACCGCGTCCGATGTCGGCACGAACGGAAAGGCGAGGTCCGGTATCAGTACGCCATCGACGATCATCCTGTCCTTGTAATTCAGCGATACCGCTGTGACGCGTACCAGAAGATCATGCGGCCCGGGTTGGGGTATCTTTCCCTCAGCCGGCTTGAGGCTGGACAGGCCGAAACCGTTCATCTGCCAGGATCTGTTTTCGGTGCTCATTTGGTTCGCGCTCCGTGGTTAATGATTGCGCGAGACATTTACGCCGTTTCACTATGGAGAAAAATGCTTCTATGTGGCATGTTCTGCAACAGATTAAGGAGCAAAACTCTACAATAGGAGCGCTTCATTGGAATCGGCCAATCTGCAAGGCATCGTCGCATTCGTTCATACCGTGGAGGCCGGCAGCTTCACCGGCGCCGGCGCACGGCTGCATGTCACCAAATCGGCGGTCGGCAAGTCGATCGCGCAGCTGGAACAGCGATTGGGCGTCCGCCTGCTCAACCGCACCACCCGCAGCCTCAGCCCGACCAGCGAGGGCCTGAGCTATTACGAAGCCTGCGTCAGGGCACTGGCCGAGATCGAAGCCGCCCGGTCGCTGTTGGCATCGCGCAAGCAGGTGCCTTCCGGGCGGCTGCGCGTCGACCTGCCTTTGGCCTTCGGCCGGCGGTGCGTCGCCCCGCTGCTGTTCGACATTTCCAAAAAATTCCCGGACCTGACGATGGAAATCTCGTTCAACGACCGGCGCGTCGACCTGATCGAGGAAGGCATCGACCTGGCGGTGCGCATGGGCGACCTCGACGACAGCTTGTCGATCGCCGCGCGCCGCATCTATGCCCAACGTTCGGCCATCTGCGCCGCCCCCGCCTATCTCGACGTCCATGGCAGGCCGCTATCGATCGAGGACCTGGCCAGGCACAGCCTCATCGGCTACGGCCGCGACGGCACGGTCCATCCCTGGACCGTCAGGCATGTCGACGGCCGTCTCGAAAAATTCGCGCCCAAGGCGCGGCTGGTGCTCGGCCACGGCGAACCGATGCTCGATGCGGTACTGGCCGGCTGCGGCATCGTCTACCTGCCGACATGGCTGACGGCCCACAGCATCAGGCGCGGCGAGCTCGAAATGGTTCTGTCGGACTGTCTTGTCGAAAACACCGTGGTGCATGCCATCTGGCCGGTAACACGCAATCTCGCGCCAAAGGTGCGCGTCGTCGTCGACGCCCTGATCGAGCATTTTGCCGCGCCGCCCTGGGATGCGGCATGGGTGCCGCCTGATTGCCCAGCTCGCTAAATTTAAAAAGCGCGACCGTCCTATTTTCGAAAACCGCGCGGCAATGCTATGGACCCGGCATGCTTTATGCTGAAATTGCCATCGTGGTCGTCCTCATCTGCGTGAACGGCCTTCTGTCGATGTCCGAGCTCGCCATCGTCTCGTCGCGGCCGGCGCGCCTCAAGACGATGATCGACCGCAACGTCAAGGGTGCCGGCCGGGCCCTGGCGCTCGGCGCCAATCCGGGAAAATTCCTGTCTTCGGTGCAGATCGGCATCACTTTGGTCGGCGTCTTGTCCGGGGCCTTTTCCGGCGCCACGCTCGGCGAGCGGCTGGCCACCTCCCTGGCATCGGCCGGCATCCGCGAAAGCCTCGCCGATCCGCTCGGCGTCGGCATCGTCGTCGCCCTCATCACCTATGGCTCGCTGATCATCGGCGAACTGGTGCCCAAGCAGATCGCATTGCGCGACCCCGAACGGGTCGCCGTCAGGGTCGCCCCGGCAATGACCATCCTCGCCAGCGTCTCGGCGCCGCTGGTCTTCCTGCTCGATTTCTCCGGCCGCGCCCTCCTGTGGCTGCTTGGCCAGCGCGGTCAGAGCGAGGATAAGGTCACCGACGAGGAGATCAAGATGCTGGTCGCCGAAGCCGAGCACCACGGCACCATCGAATCCGACGAACGGCGGATGATCGCCGGCGTCATGCGGCTCGGCGACCGTGCCGTGCGCGCGGTGATGACGCCGCGCACCGAAGTCGACTGGATCAATCTGCAATCCGACGAGGCGGCCATCAGGAAGCTGCTGATGGACACCCAGCATTCGCGCCTGCCGGCCGGCGACGGCGGCGTCGACGCCATGATCGGCGTCGTCCAGACCCGCGACGCGCTGGCCGCAATGCTCGGCGGCCGCGCTCTCGACCCGCGCCGGCACGTGCGGGCCGCGCCAATCGTGCATGACCAGGCCGACGCGCTGGACGTGCTTGCGACGCTGAAGGAATCCGACGTGCCGATGGCGCTGGTGCATGACGAATACGGCCATTTCGAAGGCATCGTCACCCCGGCCGACATACTGGAAGCGATCACCGGCGTATTCCGTTCCGACCTCGACGCCGGCGACGAGGAAAACGCGGTCAAGCGCGAGGACGGCTCATGGCTGCTCGCCGGCTATATGCAGGCCGACGAGATGGCAGAGGTCCTCGGCATCGACCTGCCTGAGAGCCGCGATTACGAAACCGTCGCCGGCTATGTGCTGTCGCATTTGCACCATCTGCCGGCGACCGGCGAATGTGTCGACGCGCAAGGCTGGCGCTTCGAGGTCGTCGACCTCGACGGCCGCCGCATCGACAAGCTCATCGCCACCCGCCTGCCCGGCCGCCACCGCGAGGTCGTGCGGTAAGGAATGGACGCGGGGTGCTGACTGTTCGGGTGCGGCCCTTGACCCGTTCCGGTCGTTTGGGCCGGCTGGCCACCCGACCCCACTCGACCGTTTGTGATACCTGGTTTAAGGGGGTATCCGGGATCGCAACATGACCGACAGCCACGCTGCTCTCGATGAACCTTCACGCCAGCTGATGATGGAGATCGGCCCGACATGGGCGCGGGACATTCAGGCACATCGTGACGTGGTGTTGCGTGCGTATGGACCACTACTAAACGCTGCCCCCAAGGCTGGCGTCACGGTGACACGTGACATCGCATACGGCCCGCATGCGCGGCAGGTCCTCGATTTGTTCGTGCCCGCCGGCATCGCCGATGCACCCGTCGTGGTGTTCGTTCACGGCGGTGTCTTCGTACGTGGCGACAAGCGCCTCAGCAGCGAAGTCAACGACAACGTGCTGTACTGGTTCGCGAGACAAGGCTTCATCGCCATCAACATCGAATATCGCCTGGCTCCCGAATCGCCATGGCCGGGCGGCGCCGATGACCTGGGTCTGGCAATCGTGTGGGCCTGCGCCAATGTGAGGCTGCATGGCGGAGACCCCGGCTCGATCTTCGCCATTGGCCACTCGGCCGGCAGCACCCATGTCGGTACATATGCCTACGATCCCGCGGCTGGCTACCTCGGGCGCGGCCTTACGGGCATCGTGCTTCTTTCCCCGCGCCTGCGCATCGACGTGTCGCCGGAGAATCCGTTCGCAGAGAGCGTACGCGCATATTTCGGGGACGATCCATCGGTGTACGAGACCCGCTCGCCCGTTACGCATGCAGCGGTCAGCGCGTTGCCGGTGATGATTGCGATCGCCGAGTTTGAGTATCCATTGCTCGATGTTTACGGGCTGGAACTCGCGTACCGCATTGCTGTTGCACGCCGCCGCGTACCACGCTTCATGCGTCTCGCTGGGCACAACCACATTTCCCTGGTGGCACATTTCAATACCGTAGAGGACACTCTCGGGCGGGAGATTGTGGAGTTCACGCGGCATCCAATCTGAGATCACGCGCGAATGACGTTGATAATCGATAGACCAACGGTGACGACGCATTCCGAGCCTCGGCTGGAGGGTCGCGATGCGTCCGAAATTCGACCCTGCCGCTTGTTGTCCTGAAAGTCTCGAAATGGCGCAAGCCGACAAATTCCACGATCGGCCTGTACCCAGTTTAGTCGGCCTCGACACTACGGTATAGGGGAGCGGACCTTCAGGCCAGACGCATTGCATCACCTATCCATCACGTCAGATAAACTTCGCCTTGCGCCGAGCTGATGAAGTGGAGTGGGCTATGAGTGCGTTCCTTTACGAGCCGGTGAACGTCTACAAACCTCAGGGACCCGATGTTGGTGTCGTTGACGGTCCGTTTGAGTATCTGACGGTAGCACGAATAAAACTTCCGCTGCCATTCACCACTCGGATGACGGTGGTGCGCCTATCGAACGGCGATCTGTTCCTTCATTCGCCCATCAAGTTTGCTTCGACGGTGGCCGAAGAGTTACGGAACTTGGGCAGAATTCGCCACCTCGTGTCACCCAACCAGTTTCACTACGCTCATATCGGTGAGTGGTCGAAGGCTTTCCCTGAGGCAACAACATGGGCATCGCCCGGAGTCCGCCAAAGAGCACGCGCACGGCACGCGGATGTGACGTTTGCACGAGATTTGAAAGCCGATCCGCCGGAGGAGTGGCGGCGGGATATGGACCAGATACTGTTTCCGGGTGGCTATTTCAAAGAGTTCATATTCTTCCACCAAGCTTCAAAGACGCTGATCCTTACAGACACGATCATCAATCTCGAATTGGACATGATCGATGAGCCTTGGCGCACGGTGACCAAACTGACTCGGATGGCTTACCCGCACGGGCGGACCTTCTTTGGCATGCGGCTGCCAATTCTCCTGCATCGACGGAAGACACAGGCAGTAATAAGCAAACTCCGGTCGTGGCAACCGCGGCGGGTGATTCTCAGTCACGGCCGCTGCTTTGATGCGAATGAAGACGAGATTGTCCGTAGAATATTCGGAAAGTCGGCTTAGTAACGCAGTGGTTTGGGGGAAGCCAAATGTCCATTTCGGGTCGATTCAAGCCGTAGCGCGAACGGTGGCTCTGGAGAAGCGCCGGAAAGGTCGGCAATTGGCGCTTTTGACCCGAAGCCGCCTTTCATCAACCCATTTCGCTGCCCTATAGCCGACGTTCACCGCAACGATCGTTCCTGACCCGCCATCCCGTCGATGCACGCTATCGGTCGGCTGCCGGTGCGGGTATTATCCGCGCCCTGTACGTCACTATGGTGGAAAAATGGATCTGCAAGCCTTCAGGGAATCGATTGCGAAACCACAGCCGCCAGCCGGCTTGAGCCCTGCCCTGCAGGCGCTGTGGTGGGATGCAAAGGGCGATTGGGCTAAGGCGCACGAGTGCGCGCAGCAGCGCGACGATACGGCGGGCATGCACGTGCATGCCTATCTCCACCGCAAGGAAGGCGACCAGTCGAATGCGGAATATTGGTATCGCCGCAGCAACGCGGCGCCGTCGACCTTAACGCTTGACGAGGAATGGCAAGAGTTGGCACGTACATTTTTGCAGCAAAGCTGACGCTTGCTCAGTCATCGTAAAATAGCCGGTCCTGCATCCCTCTCCGGGGTTTCAGCTGGCGCCCTGTGGCTTGTCCCTGCCGTTCCATTCCGCATTGCGCGCCTGCGCCTCTTCGGCGATCAGCTTGAACTCCCGCATCTTCGCAGCTTCGATGGCGAATGCGCGGCTTGGCAGGACGCCAGGGTCCTCCTGACTGTTCTGAAACTGAAAACGGGCCTCCAGTTCGGCCCATATTCGCTCGGGTGCCGTATCCTTGCTGGCAAGCAGTGCAACGACCAGCGCCAGAGTCTCGCGCTGGGCGTTCAGCCGCCCTTCGATCTCTTCATTCGGCAATTCGGACATGCGGGTCGCTTCCAGTTTCTGGCTCAACGGCAAAATCGCACCCTTGTTCCGGAACTCGGGGCTGGCGCGGTCCGGCTGGGCAGCAGATGCTCGCAATCGCAATCGAGATGATCTCTCCTCCTCGATCCTGTTGACTCGGGCCGATGGCACTTCTCGCGCCGCTTGCGTCCAGCCTCTTCGAATGCAGCATGCGGACAAATCTTGAGAGCCTGAAGCGAATTCTCGAGACCGCAGCAGGTGATGCTTTGTTGCAGACTGCCCCGCAGCCGACGCTCGGCGGTCTGCCCGCAACGATCAAAGCCTGTCATCGAGAACGACCATAGGCTGCTGCGAGCACCGGAACAGCTGAGAAGCCTTGGCGTTGTTGGCATCTGGGATCTCGAGCGGACGCTATGAAACCTTCTGATTTTTAAGCCGTTATCGCCGGATGCCCGAGGCTAAATTCAAGCCGAAATCGGTTGACGGCGCCCGAACGCGCGATGCCGAGAAGTCGCGCCGCGAGAAGCAATCGACCGTCGAAGTCGCGTCCGAGGTCGTCGGCGAGCCCGCGCCGCCGCCGGATTTCATCGAACCCGATCCGGAGTTGACACCTGAAGAGGCCGAGCAGGCGCGCAAGAGATATCTGCTGAAGCGCTTCTGGATCAGCGCGCGCGGTTACTGGGGCGGCAGTGGCGACAGGGTCGCCTGGCCGTTGACGATCGGGCTGTTGGTTCTGATCGTCACCAATGTCGGCTTCCAGTATGGGATCAATGTCTGGAATCGCGCAATTTTCGACGCCATTGAGCAACGCAATGCCCATACCGTATATTGGCTGAGCGCCGTATTCCTGCCACTCGTGCTCGGAAGCGCCAGCCTTGTGGTGGCACAAGTCTTCTTTCGCATGAGGATACAGCGCCGCTGGCGGTCCTGGCTCACCACCGCGGTCATCGCGCGCTGGCTCGCAAGCGGCCGCTACTATCAGCTGAACCTCGTCGGCGGCGATCATAGCAACCCCGAAGCCCGCATCGCCGAGGATTTGCGGATTGCCACCGAATCGCCCGTCGATTTCATCGCCGGTGTCATCGTCGCATTTCTGTCGGCCTCGACCTTCATCGTGGTGCTCTGGACGATCGGCGGCGCCCTGACCCTGACGATTGCAGGTTCGACCGTCACCATTCCCGGCTTCCTGGTCATCACCGCAGTGCTCTATTCCGCGATCACGTCCACTTCGATGGCGGTCATTGGCCGCCATTTCGTCCACCTCTCCGAGGAAAAAAATCAGGCGGAAGCCGAGTTCCGCTACACGCTGACGCGCGTGCGGGAAAACGGCGAGAGCATCGCATTGCTCGGCGGCGAGGAGGAGGAGCGCAGCGGCATGGACAAGACATTTGCCCATGTGCTCAGGCAATGGGCGCTCCTTGCAGGCCAGCACATGCGCACGGCGCTGGTGTCTCAGGGGTCGAGCCTGTTTGCGCCTGTCGTGCCGGTCTTGCTTTGCGCTCCAAAGTTCCTCGAAGGCAGCATGACACTTGGACAGGTCATGCAGGCTGCCTCGGCCTTTGCCATCGTGCAGGGCGCGTTCGGATGGCTGGTCGACAACTATCCCCGTCTCGCCGATTGGAACGCCTGTGCACGGCGCATCGCCTCGCTGATGATGTCGCTCGACGGGCTCGAGCGGGCGGAACAGAGCAACACGCTGGGACGCATAAAGCGCGGCGAGACCAGCGGCGATGCGATGCTCAGCCTGAACAATCTCTCCGTGTCGCTCGACGACGGCACCGCCGTGGTCAAGGAAACCGAGGTCGTGATCGAACCAGGCGAGCGGGTGCTCGTCGCCGGCGAATCCGGCTCGGGCAAGAGTACGCTGGTGCGGGCCGTCGCGGGTCTGTGGCCATGGGGTAGCGGCAGCGTCAACATCCGCGCCGACAGGCGGTTGTTCATGTTGCCGCAACGGCCCTACATCCCGACCGGGACGCTTCGCCGCGCAGTCGCCTATCCAGGCGCCGCCGACAACTGGACGCTGGATAAGATCAAGGCTGCCCTCGACAAGGTGGGACTCGACTACCTCAACGACCGGATCGAGGAGGACGCGCCATGGGACCAGACCTTGTCGGGTGGCGAAAAGCAGCGCCTCGCCTTCGCGCGTCTTCTGCTGCACCGCCCCGATATCATCGTGCTGGACGAGGCAACGTCGGCACTCGATGAGAAGAGCCAGGACAAGATGATGGAGATGATTATTCGCGAATTGCCGAAGGTCACCATCATAAGCGTAGCGCACCGCGCCGAGCTGGAGGCCTTCCACAGCCGCAAGATCACATTGGAGCGGCACAAGGGCGGCGCAAAACTTGTCAGCGATATCGAACTCGTCCCGCGCAAGGACAGACGGAACTTGCTCATGCGCCTTCTGAGGCAACGGCGCGCCAACGGAAAGCCAGCGCGACCTTGAGCAAAGCGGCGCTGCCCTACGCAAAGAGTGAGGCCGCCGGTCGGACCAGGCGGACCATCGCCGGTTCGAGTCACTGCCCGCATCTGGTCCTGAAAGCACCAGCCGTGGTACCTTGATTCCGGGCAGCTGCTGCTGTCGGAACGTCGATGGCACGAGCGCATTTCCATGTCCGGTGCAACGCCGAGGCCAGCTGTGAAAAACCCGGGTTGATTTCAAAAGCCCAGATTGATTTCGAAAGCAAAGGGACCAGCAATGACAATCGCCAAGAACACGATCTGCCTTTGGTACGACAAGGACGCCGAGGCTGCGGCCCGCTTCTATTCCGAGATTTTTCCCGACAGTTCGGTGAAATCCGTCCACCGCGCTCCCGGCGACTACCCGTCCGGCAAGGCAGGCGACGTGCTGACGGTCGAGTTCACGGTCGCCGGCATCCCCTGTCTCGGCCTCAATGGCGGGCCCGCGTTTAAACACAACGAAGCCTTCTCCTTCCAGATCGCCACCGACGATCAGCAGGAGACCGACCGCTATTGGAACGCCATCGTCGGCAATGGCGGCCAGGAAAGTGCCTGCGGCTGGTGCAAGGACAAATGGGGCATCTCCTGGCAAATCACGCCGCGCGTGCTGACCGAAGCGATGGCCGCCGGCGGCGATGAAGCAAAGCGCGCATTCGAGGCGATGATGGAGATGAAGAAAATCGACGTTGCAGCGATCGAGGCGGCGCGGCGCGGCTGACAGTTCGGGGGTGGCCCGACGCGAAAAGATCAGGGCAGAGCGGCCGGAAATGCTGCCGGCCCATCATCTCCAGGCAGGCGTGCGATGGTGCTGAACTGCGCTGCGTTTTACGACGCCGAACTGCGACGGCACAACGAGGTCTTCAGGGCTGCGGTCAAGGTGGGAACGCGCGATCGCGTGCTCGATATCGGATGCGGTTCGGGACTATCCTCTCGTGATGCTGCCCGTGTCGCGGTGGAAGGCAGCGTGCTCGGCGTGGACGTATCGGCGCAGATGCTCGATATCGCCCGGAAGTGTAGCGCGAAAGAGGGATTGCGAAACGTCGCCTTTGATCGCGGCGATGCGCAATTGCTGGTATTTCCGCCTGCCGGCTTCGATCTGTGCATTAGTCGATTTGGAGTGATGTTCTTTGCCGACCCGGCGGCGGCGTTCGCCAACATCGGCCGGGCGTTGCGACCAGGGGCACGTCTTGTGTGGATGGTATGGCAATGCCAGGACCGTAACGAGTGGGCAACTGCCATTCAGCGGGCAATTGCGCCGGGGACCGCCATATCGGGGGGCGCCGCCACCCCGTTTTCGCTTGGCGACCCCGCCATCACCGCGGAGATCTTGCGTGCATCCGGTTTTGTTTCGGTCGACTATGCCGAAGTGCATGAGCCGGTCTTCTACGGCCAGGACGTCGATGCGGCCTATGACGCTTTGCTTGGCCTGCAACTGGTCAAGGATCCGCTCGCCCGCGCAGATGCGGATGTCGACGCGGCGCTGCGGCGGTTGCGCGATCTGCTTGACGCGCATTTGACCGCGGACGGTGTGCTTTTCGACTCGCGTGCCTGGATCGTCACCGCGTTTCGGGCGAGCCGATGGTGACTGCGCGATGTAGACGATCCTGTTCTCTCGGCTTTCCCGTCAGTCCATTTGCGGCGCGACTTCTGAGAGCAGCCAATCCCGAAAAGCCTTGACTTTGCGCTGACGGATCGCCTCCGGCGGGTAGACGAAATAGAAGCTGGAGGGGGATTTCAGGGCGTGGCCGAAGGGGCGGACGAGTCGCCCGGCGGCAAGGTCGGCCGCAACGAGCATGGTCCGGCCGAGCACCACCCCCTCGCCTTGTGCGGCCGACTCCATGGCAAAGGTGGCAGAGTCAAAGGTAATCCCGCTCTGCGGGTCCACGCCCTCGACCCCGGCGCTTGCTAGCCAGGTCGCCCAGTCGATCGGAAAGCTGTCACGGATCAGCGTGTGGTGTTTGAGGTCCTGAGGCGTGCGGAGCGGATGTGCACCCTCAAGAAGCTTTGGGCTGCACACTGGAAACACCTCCTCGCCGGTGAGGAACTCTGACGTGAGCCCCGGATAGTTTCCGTTGCCATAACGGACGGCGACATCGATGCCGTCGCCGAGGAAGTTGGTCAGCTTCCCGCTCGTCGAAACCCGCACATCGACGTCGCCATGCGCACGGTGAAAGCGGTAGAGGCGCGGCACCAGCCATCTGCCCGCGAAGCCATCGGAGGTACTGACGTTCAATGTCGAGCTCGAATAGCGGGCTGTTGCTGCAGCGGTGGCGGTGGCCAACTGGGCGAGCGCCTCGCGCACCGCCCGCGCATAGGGCTCGCCAACGGCTGTCAGACTCACCGAACGCGTACCGCGCTCGAACAGCTGCACACCGAGCTGATCCTCAAGATTCTTGATCGCCCGGCTGATCGCACCGTGGGTGACATGAAGTTCCTCTGCCGCCTTGGAGAAACTCAACAGGCGCGCCGCGGCCTCGAAACTTGGCAAGGTGGTGAGGGGAGGCAGCTTCCGGGGCATGGATCGATACCTGTACGTGTGAGTGATGCTCACACATTGTCGCCGATAAGTCGTTTGTCGTCCAGGCCAGAAGCCGCCATGTTTTCTCGCGTGATCAGTCATTCACCGCCGCTGGAAAAGGCGAGTTTGATGTGACTGATACTCTCGCTGACGAAAGTCGCGGGGCAACTGCTGAAACCAAAACTGCCGCCACTCTGGGAGAGCACCATGAACGCCAAACGAGTTGAACCCATCGTCGACGTCCTGAGCGGCATGGCCGGCCGCATCCTCGCCTCGAGCAGCCGGCGCCGGACCGGGCGGCAGATTGCACGCTTCTCGACCCGCCGGCTCGAAGACCTCGGGTTTGCCCGCGACTGGGACGGTTCGGTCTATCGGCCGTCGGACTACCGCTAGCCTGAACGAAAGCAACAGCGGACAGGCTCTTCGCCAAAGATCGCTGTCGCAAGGAATTAATGGAGAACGGACATGGCCACCATCCACCCATTCCTCTGGTTCAACACCGACGCGGAGCAAGCCCGCGATTTCTATCTCTCGGTCTTCAAGAACAGCAAAGCGCTCCAGACCATCGAATACACCGACTGGGTGTCCGGAACCAACAAGACGGTCCCGCATGCCACCTTCGATTTCGAGCTCGAAGGATTGCACCTTACTGCCCTCAATGCCGGGCCGCAGCCGCCCTTCAACGAGCGGCTCTCGCTCTACATCGAGACCAAGGACCAGGCCGAGACCGACTACTACTATGAGGCGCTCACCGCCGGCGGCGGCAGGGCACAACCCTGCGGCTGGCTCACCGACAGATACGGCGTCTACTGGCAGGTCATCCCAGAAATCCTGCCGCGGCTCAGTGCCGATCCGGACCGCGAAAAGGCCAACCGCGTCCGGCAGGCGATGTATGGGATGCGCAAGATCATCATCGCCGACCTCGAAGCCGCCTATGCCGGCAAGACCTGACTCTCCCACCGCAATCGCAACGAACGGAGAACCCTCATGACATCGCTCGTGGACAGGAAAGTCATCGTCGTCGGCGGTAGTTCCGGCATCGGTCTCGGCGTCGCGGAAGCTGCTCTCAACGGCGGAGCGAAGGTCGTGATCGTCGGACGCTCGCCCGAGAAACTGCTGGCTGCCGAACGGACGCTCAATGCGGGCCGCGTGACAAGCGTGGTCGCCGACATGACCGACGAAGCGGACGTCGCTCGCCTGTTCGACGAGGTCGGTCCCTTCGATCACCTCGTATCGACCGCCGGAACACTGCCGCCCGGCGATCCCATCGGCAGTACCGACATGGAGGCTGTGCGAGGCTTCGTCGATAACAAGCTGATTGGCGCCGTCTTGCTCTCCAAGCACGCTGTGCGCACCCTGAAAGCCGGCGGCTCGATGACCTTCACCTCGGGAATAAATAAGGATCGGCCGCCGGTGCCGGGAGGCTCGGTCGTCTCCGCGATTGCCGGTTCATTCAGCTACTTCGCCCGCGCCCTGGCGCTCGAACTGGCCCCGACGCGCGTCAATGTCGTGTCGCCCGGATGGGTCGACACACCGATGTGGGACATTGTTGGAGAAGCCAAATCCAGCTTCTTTGCCGACATGGCTGCCCGGTTGCCATCGAGAAAAATTCCGACCGCTGCGGACGTCGCCGCCGCCTACCTCTACCTCATGGAAAGCGACTTCACCACCGGCGAGACGATCCGCATCGATGGCGGCCATAACCTGATCTAGCCGCCATTTGCACGCCGCCTGAATGGGTTGAGCCGGCATGACCGCTAGTCCGGTGCACTGCTGCCGAAGGCGACGAACGCCGGCGGGTCATGCCGGCGTCGCTCAATCGGGGTTTACATCGGCAGCCAGGTCCCTAGTTTTAGCGTTTCGCGCCGCGCACCTAAGTGCGTGGATGATCGAGGACGGGACCGTGAGCTTTGGCCGGCCCCTCGAAACTTTCAAAGGATGGCTATCATGACACAGGCCAAGAATGGCGACACTGTGCGCATCAATTACAATGGACGCCTGGCAGACGGCACCCAATTCGATTCTTCCGGCAACGAACCGCTGCAATTCACGCTGGGTGAAGGACAAGTGATCCCTGGTCTTGAAACCCATGTCGAGGGCATGGAGGTGGGCGCGAAAAGCACCGTGACTGTTCCCGCCGAGGCCGCCTATGGCCCCCACCGCCCCGAAGCGGTCATGACCGTCGATCGCGCCCGCGTGCCAGACAACATCAACGTCGATATCGGCACTCGATTGCAGGTCAGAACCTCAGAAGGGCGCCCGATGCCGGTAACAGTCGTCGGCGTGGACGACACCAGCGTCAAGCTCGACGGCAATCATCCGTTGGCCGGACGGGATCTGGTGTTCGACGTTGAACTGGTCGAGATCGTTCAGGCGGCGTAGGACACGGCCAAGGCCGCGGTGGCTATGATTTCGGGTGACGCACTTCTGCTGGCGGTTTCGGCGGTGCGTCACCTGTCGGAGGGAAAGACCGCGACGGCGGAAATCGTGTTGCACCAACCCATAGAGACATTCGGCATCTGGAATGTCCAATTCAGCATCGCAGTTTCGAGGGCCTGTGGAAGACCTCGCTTGACAGCCGACTTCTCGTAACATCAAAGTCTCGTGATGCGGGCGATTGGCTGGAATAGAATTGCGCGTGCCGGTGCAATCGTGCTGATGATCGGCACAAATGTTCCTGGGCCGGCGCGTTCCGACTCGCTCCTTCTCACAAGCCCGTCCCAGCCAGCCAATGTCGGCGATGCGATGCTGGCGGCTGCCAATTATCATGATTCCGGCGACTATGACCGCGACCTGGCCACTGTGGCGAAGCAGGCAGGCGACTGGGTCATCAAGCGCGCAATGGAGGTGCCTCGCCCCGCACTGGTGCTCGATATCGACGAGACGGCTTTGGCCAACTGGGAAGTGATCACACGTGACAATTTCGGCCGCCCGATCGGCGGCGCCTGCGACATCGCAATCGATGGTCCCTGTGGCTGGGCCGCCTGGGATCAGCTTGCGAAGGATCCGGCCATCGACGCCGTGCTGGAGGTCTTCCGGCAGGCACGAGCGGCGAAAGTCGCGGTGTTCTTCATCACCGGACGTCCGGAGGACCAGCGTCAGGCAACCGAACAGAACCTGCAGTCGGCCGGCTATGCCGGCTACGAGCACCTTTACATGGTCCAGCCTGGGGCCAAATACGGCTCCGCCGCAGATTTCAAGGCACCCATAAGGGCCGAAATCGAAAAGGCCGGCTACACGATAATTGCCAATGTCGGTGATCAGCCATCCGACCTGTTCGGTGGGCATGCCGAGAAGCTGTTCCTGCTGCCTAATCCGTTCTACCGGGTTCGCTGACGGCCGGAACGGCACAAGCCCGGATCCTCGGCTCTTTGCCGAGCACCTACTAAGGTATCAAGACAACTTTGCCGGTCGCGCCGCGCTCCTCCAGCAGGCGATGTGCGTGGCTAGCCTGGTCGAGCGGGAAGCGGCCACCTTTGGTCACCACAAGCTGACCACCAGCGGCCAGATCGAAAAGCTCCAAAAGGCCGTCACGGAGCCCGTCCGTAGACAGCAACGGCAGCAGGGCAAAACCCTTCAGCGACTGGTTGCGGCCGATCATCGCCTCCATCTCCGGAGCGCCGAGCGCGTATCTGCCAAGTGCTGCAAACACCAGCTCTCCGCGAGGTGCCAGAGCCTCCAGCGCAACCGCCGTCAGCGGGCCGCCGACAATGTCGTAGATGATGTCGACGCCAGCGCCACCTGTCGCTGCCCGGACGTGCACCGGCCAATCCGTGTTGCTGTAGTCGACGGCAGCATCGGCTCCCAGCGACAAAGCAAGGTCGAGCTTGGCCTTGCTGCCGGCTGCCGCGATGACACGGCTTGCGCCGGCGCGCTTGGCAAGCTGGACGAGCAACGAACCGACGCCGCCCGCGGCAGCGGCGACCAGCACCGATCTGCCGGCCGGCGGGCTTTGCCGCGATAGATACAATGCCGTCAGTCCTTGCACCATCAATGCCGTCGCGTTTTCGAACGAGAGCGAATCCGGCAAGGGCACGGCCAGGCTTGCGTCGATCGTCACATACTCGGCATAGCCGCCAAACGGGCGGCTCGAGGCGAACAACGGCGCGGCGACGCGCGTGCCGAGCAAGGAAGCGTCCACCCCCTGCCCAAGCGCCTCCACGATCCCGGCGGCCTCGACGCCAGGGATCATCGGCAGTTGCGGCGTCACCGCATAGCGATCCGCGCGCATCAGCACTTCGAAGAAATTCACCCCGGCCGCATGAACGCGGACCAGGACCTCGCCGGCTTGCGGCTCAGGCTTCGGCACCGCGACTATGTCGAGAACGTCGGGCCCGCCGAAGCGGCTCAGTTGAATGGCTCTCATCGCATGCACCGATCGCTGTTGGCATCGGCCGCTGTTTGCCACTATCTGCCTGGCTTCGACTACACACCGATTTGTCCGCTGCTGACCGGGAGGTGACCATGGCCAAGCCGATCAAGAGACTGCCGATGCTGCCGGCGGAGCGCGCGCTGAAAGTGATTTCGGGCCGCTGGAAGGCGGTCATCCTGTACCATCTCTTCGACGCGCCCCGGCGGCTGTCGGCGCTGCAGGCGCTGATGCCCGATATCACCCAGAAAGTGCTGATCCAGCAGCTTCGCGAAATGGAAGAGCACGGCCTCGTCCGCCGCGAGATCTTTGCCGAGATACCTTCGCGCGTCGAATATTCGGCGACGCGGCTCGGCCTCAGCCTCGAGCCGATCCTGCTGGCACTTTGCCAGTGGGGCCAGCATCACGCCGACGAGCTGAATGAGATGGACCGCCTTGCCGATTGCATCATCAGACCACGGCAAGCGCAGGACGCCCATGCCGTGTGAACAAAAAGGGCGGCGCATGCGCCGCCCCAATGCTTGGGAGAATTAATCCTTGGGAGGACTGCTCGAACCTGTGCTCAGGCCGCCTTGACTTCCTCGGCGACGGCATCGGCCTGACGCGCCGTCTTCAGCACCCTGGCCCACCATGCAATGTCGTTGACCAGCGCGGTTGCCGCCTGGTTGAGGTGCTCGAACTCATCGAGCTTCTTGTCGCCTTGCTTGACGGCTAGGAAATCGGCCCAGGCGATGTGTACGGCGGACTTCACCGGCGCCATCTGCAACTCGACCGCATGCAGCCTCAGCTGCTCGACCGCGCGCGCGCCACCGACGCTGCCATAGCCGACGAAGCCGGCCGGCTTCTTGTTCCACTCGTTGGCGGCGTAGTCGATGGCGTTCTTCAGCACGGCCGTCGGGCCATGATTGTATTCCGCGGCGGTGAAGATGAAGCCGTCGAATCCGGCGACCTTCTTTTGCCAGCGCTGCGCCACTTCGTTCTGCGACGGCACCCAGGCGGAGGATGCGACCTCATCGAAGAACGGCAGCGGGAAATCGCGCAGGTCGACGACTTCGACGTCGATGTCGGCGTGCGACTTGGCTATCTTGGCAATCCATTGGGTCGGGACGTCGGCAAACCGGGCCGCGCGGGTTGAACCAATGATGATGGCGATTTTGGGTTTTGACATAGAGGGGGCTCTCCTTACGGGAATACTGGTATCGTTTAGATACCTGAGCTATATGAGTAACTGGCCGCTCAATGTGCAAGGAGGCACTTTTTTGTTACCAAGGCACCCGCACCGCACCGAGGACTGCCGCGCCATCTCGGAAATCCTGCAGCGCGTCGGCGACAAATGGACGGTGCTCGTGGTCGGCAAGCTTGGCAACGGGCCGCTGCGTTTCAACGAGTTGCGCAGCGCGGTCGGCGGCATTTCGCAAAAGATGCTGACCACGACCTTGCGCGGGCTCGAGCGCGACGGCTTCGTTACGCGCACCGTGTTCCCGACCATCCCGCCGCGGGTCGACTACGAATTGACCGATCTTGGCTACGAACTGCTGGTGCCGGTCGATGCGCTCGGCGAATGGGCACGCAAGAACACCGAGCGCGTCAAGGCGGCGCGCGAGAAGTTCGACGCCATGCACAGCTGAACCCTTGTGCTGCAAGGGTTTGAACCTGTCGGGATCCTCCGGACGAGCCCTACTGCTGTAACTGCATCTTGCTCTTCGGCAGCTTCTCGATCCGATTCCATTTCGGGTTGGGACTGACCACCTTGCCGCCAATCGTGCAGGTCGTGGTCGTCTCCTTGCGGCAATTGCTGACCGTCGTGCCGCTGGTGTCGCATTTCGTCGCCGAGCAGATCTCGCACTTGGCCGCTTGCCCGTTGATGGTGCGGTTTTCCGACGTGCAGGTGGCGCCTGGATCGCCTTTTTTGACCTCGGCCAAAGCGCTTGCGGACGACAGGCAGAGCAAGGCTGCAAAGGCACCCGCCAGGGCAGCGTTCAGCATGTGTTGACGCATTGTCTTTCCTCCCAAGATCCCGTCGGTCGCGCTGCAGGCGCGCATGCGGGAACCCGTTAGCCAAAGACCACGCGGGATCGCTGTCCGCATCCCCCGCGCGGGAGAGACGGCTGTTTAAATCCGTCTTCTGGAATCAGGCCGGGTCAGCCTTCGGCCGGAACCGCCTTCGGCTTGCCTTCGCCGTCCAGCGCCACCATGACGAAGTCGGCATGGGTGACCTTCTCCATCAGGTCGGAGAGATAGCGCTGCGCCCAGGCCTCGACCTTGAGCGTCATCGAGGTGCGGCCGACGCGTTCGACATGTGTATAGATGCACAGCGTGTCGCCGATCTTCATCGGCTTGGCGAAGGACATTTCCTTCACCGCCGCCGTCACCACGCGGCCCTTGGCGCGCTCGGCGGCGCGGATGCCGCAGGCGAGATCCATCTGCGCCATCGCCCAACCGCCAAAAATGTCGCCTGCCGCATTGGCGTCGGAAGGCATGGCCAGCGTCCTGAGCGTCAGATCGCCGATCGGCCGCCCGTCCGCGTAATGCACCATTTGGCCAATCCTCTCGAAGCCGATTGTCCCGATCCCGTATCGTCATGGCACGGACAGGTCAACGCGCCACTGAACAGTGTCGCGGCCTGAGGTTCGGCTATCGGTCGACAGTGTTGAAAAGATGCTGTGCGGAGCTAGACGAGCGCACCAGCAGGATTGCATTCCATGGCCGAGGTAAGAAAGCTTACCAATAGGCGTGCTTCACAAAGCGGGCCAGGGCGTCGGGACGTAGGCGTAGGCATTGCCCTCGCGAATAACATGACCGATGCCTGGAAAGGGCAGGTGCATGCCTGCGACGAGCAGGCCATCCGCCGACACCATGTCGAGCACCTTCTTGCGTGTGGCGATTGCGGCCTCCTGGTCCACGTCGAAGGCGATTGCCCATTCCGGATGCGCAAATTGCAGCGCGGAGGCGTGGATTACGTCAGTGAAGAGCAGCAGGTTGGCGTCACCAGAGCCAATTCGAAGCGCGAGATGCCCCGGCGTGTGTCCAGGCGCAGGCAATGCGCTGATCCCGGGTGCGATCTCGACCTCGCCTTCGATCTTCCGGATCTTGCCATGGTAAGGCACCAGCGATTTGCGCGCTATTTCGAAGTACGGTTTCATCTGGTCGGGCGCCTTGGACCGGATCCCGTCATCGTGCCAGAAAGCGAATTCCGGCGCGGCAACCACGACCTCCGCTGCCGGGAAGGCGGCCTTGCCTCCAATACCGACAAGGCCGTTGGCATGGTCGGGATGGAGATGGGTGATGATTACCGTGTCGATTTCTTCCGGCCTGACGCCAGCGGCGGCGAGCGCCTCAGGTATATGTCCCAATATAGGCCCCATCGCCGATGCCGTGCCGGTATCGATCAGCACCCGTCTGTCACCTTTGGTTACAAGGTAAGCATTGACCGAGGTCGGGAGTGGTTTTGGCAGGAATGCCTTTGCCAGCAGCGCTTCGGCGGCAGCCGTATCTGCGGAAGGGAAGAGTTCGAGGCCGAGATTGAGGTAGCCGTCGCTCAGTGCTGTGATCTCGAGGTCGCCGAGCATGAACCTGTGGGCGCTCGCAAGCGAAGCCGGAGACCGGGCGGCGATAGCCGCAGCGTTGCTCCCAAAGAGGCTGATCGGGGAAAGTAGCAGGGCGCCGGCACTAAAGGTGCCGATGCCGAACGTTCGACGGTCGATATTCATGGTCTTGTCCTTCGAATTGCAGATGAAGCTAGTCCCAGACGTCGTCGCTGCCGGGGCGGATGCCGACCGCTCGGACCACCCTTCGGCGGTGGTCGGCGCGGGTCATGGCCAACTCCTTGCGACATCAATAATCCGCCTCATAAACAGCGGGAATAGCGATGGGATGCAGTTCACTGCTGCAGCTTATGCAGCAATCGACTTAAGCGGGTAAGGCTGCTGGTTCGGCCGTCCGCTAAACGGCCTCGCCGAGCCCTGGCTTCGCCTACTGGACAGGTTGCCGGGGTTCGAGCGCTCGGCGCAACGTCGGCGCCTCTTGCTCGATATGATCCCACAGACGGTTCGAGATCGGCCCGTGCGGCCGGTCGCGGCGGCGCGCCACCACCAACTCCTCGGTGCGGCCTGGCAGATGACGGCCGGCAACGGATTGCAGGCGTCCGTCGCGCAGTTCCTCCTCGATCAGGAAGCGGGGCATGTGGCCCCATCCGAGGCCTTGCAGGATGATTTCCTTCTTCATGCCCTGATCGGCCACCATGCATTGAGGCGCACCCTCGATCATGAAGTAGTCTTGTTGCGGTGAATGGCGGGCCGTGTCGCGCATGACACATTGGGTGAACGCGTGCATCTGATCCGGCGTGATGAGGTGCTTGATCCGCTCCGGCAGAAAGCCCGACGCCACTACGGGAACGAATGGCACCTTGCACAGATCGATCCATTCCACCCGCGGATCGCTCTTGTCGATCCAGTGCAGGATCAAATCGGCTTCGTCATCGAAGAGGCGCTCCCACGGGCCGCCCACCGCCTCGAAATGCAGGTGCAGGCGTGTGCCCGGACACTGGGCGAAGAACCGTCCGAGCATGCCCAGTGCCTGCGGGCGCGGGCAAAGGTCGCCGATCACCACATGGATCTCGCTTTCTTCGCCCATTGACAGCTGAGCAGCATGAAGCCGCAAGCCCTCGAGCTCGCGCAGCAGCGATTGTGCCCTGCGATGGAACGACAGCCCTGCCTCGGTGGGGCGCACGCGATAGCCGCTGCGATCCAAAAGAACGAGGTCGAGTTGCCGCTCCAGCTTTGCCACGGCGGCGAACACCGCCGGGTGCGACCGATGCAGCATGGCCGCCGCAGGCTGAAAGCCGCCGCAGCGGACCACGGCGTCGAAGCATTGCAGGTCGTGCAAGGTGAATTCGGCCATGTCAGCTTCTATTACAGAGATAGTTCTATCTTTGTAATATCCTCAAAAGCGCGCCGCAGCTAGGCTTTGCCACATTCAACGCGCCAAGAAGGAAGGTGCATTCACCATGAATGAGCTGGATTTCGTGACCGTCGGCGATGGTACCCGCATCGCCTACCGCATCGACGGCGACGCCGGGAACCCCGTGCTGATGCTGTCGAATTCCATCGCCACCACGCTGCGGATGTGGGACATGCAGGTCGGCGAGCTGTCGAAGCATTTCCGTGTTCTGCGCTATGACTTTCGCGGCCACGGAGGGTCGAGCGTTCCGGCCGGCGCTTATTCGCTCGACCGGCTTGGCCGCGACGTGATCGAGTTGCTCGACGCCCTGGGCATTGAACGCGTACACTTCCTCGGTCTGTCGTTGGGCGGCTTCGTCGGGCAGTGGCTCGGCATCCACGCACCCGAGCGGATCGAGCGCTTGATCCTGAGCAACACCTCATCCTACCTCGGACCGGCAAAGCAGTTCGACGAGCGGATTGCCGCCGTGCTGCAGGCGCCGGATATGTCCGAAACCGCCGAGATGTTCCTAAGCAACTGGTTTCCTGCGCGTATGCTGGCGGCAAACGAGCCCGTCATCGAAGAATTTCGCGCCATGCTGCTGGCTATCGACCGGCAAGGCTTGGCTGGCTTGTTCGCGGCGGTTCGCGATGCGGACCTTCGCCGAACCGTAGCGCTGATTTCCAGGCCAACGCTGGTGATTGCCGGCCGGCACGACACTGTGACAGCCGCCAGCCATAGCGAGCTAATCGCGGCGACGGTGCCCGGCGCGAACCTGGTTGTCCTGCCCGCGGTCCACTTGTCGAACGTCGAGTACCCCGCCGAATTCATGGAGGCCGTGCTTGGTTTTCTGCGCTGAGATGGAGCACTGAGTGAAACCCCGTTTCGAACATCCCCCGCATGGACCGCAACCTATGATGCACTAACGCGTAGCTCAGGCTAGACTGGGCAAGGTAGGTAGCGGATGACGGCTGACATGGAACTTGGCTTTCGCCCATTAACGCCCGATCTGTGGCCGGCGCTCGAGGACCTGTTCGGTGACAGCGCCGTCTGCAGTCGCTGTTGGTGTATGTACGGACGGATCGGTCGTTCTTACCGAAAGAGACCCGGCGAGGAAAACAAGGCAGCGTTCCGGCAAGCCGTCCAGCATGGTCCGCCTCCGGGTTTGCTTGCTTTCGACGGCGATGTGGCTGTCGGCTGGTGTCAGGTGACACCGCGAGATGCCCTGCCCTGGCTCGATCGGCTATGGCAGCTCAAGCGCGTGGACGACAGGCCGGTCTGGTCCCTGTCCTGCCTCTACGTGCGAAAACGATACCGCAGGCGGGGCGTAACATTCCAGCTGATTGCGGAAGCACTGGAAGTCGCAAGGCGCGCAAATGCTCCGGCACTCGAAGCCTATCCTTTCGAGGCCGACGTATCGCCGAGTGCTTCCGGCAGCGGATATGCCTCCACCTTCGCGCGCGCCGGGTTCAGGGTCGTCGCTCGCAGAACGCCGGCCCGCCCGATCATGCGCTATGATTTCAAGCAGATTGCCGATCATCGCCTGTGATCGCAGCTTGAAGTTTCGGCTATGGGTGGAAAGTTGTCATCCAGCCGCTATTGCGCCCGCTTCTCTTCTCGCTTTTGCGAGGATGGTCGTCTCCGGCGCAACGGCAAATTGCTCACAAAATGCATCGATGTGATGCTGGCCCCGACCCGCGTCTCCAACGGCAACAAGGGCCAAGCCCCAGGCGAGGTCTGTTTGCACATAGTTTTCCAACGAAAAACGTCGAAATTTCATCTTGGATCGTCGTTCGAAACTAGCAGCAACGTGCTTTAGTGCGGTGATTCTGGACCAGTCCTGCTGGGCAGCATTGAGCGCCGCCAAAGCTGCGCGTTCAACCTGATAGGAGCTATCGCTACTATAGAATGAGCACCAGTTGGGAATCCGGCCCGATGAATCTATCGGGTCAATGCAAAGGTCAAAATTCGCTGACTTCGCCGTCCTTTTCCACCGGAGGCTTCCGCCTCTGAAAAGTGGCACAAAGTCGATCGAGACGCCCCAACAGGCGGAGAAGGTCATGCCTTTCAACATCTGAAATTTCAGCAGATAGCGTATGTGATCTGTTGGACGGCCAACCCAGAACAAATCCCCTACTCGTTGAAAATCGGATGCCAAGCCGCCTTCCAATGCTCCAGCGGCAATGTCGCCCAACGCTTTACCACGCTGAGGCGCACGACCGAGGTCTGGCTGCCGACGAAATCTTTCGATCAAGCGGGAGAACATCTAACCTCTTCAACGGCAATCGTAAATGTTGAGCGTCACCGGCGAACATTACTGATCGTGCGGATCAATTCAATGACCGAGCGCGAACGGCAGCCTTCGGTCATCCCTGCTCGAACACATCGGCATTGATTGCTAAAAACACGTATAATTGTTGCAGTAGCAAAACTAACTACGGCAACAAGCGGCCATTCAAACCGAATATCACCAGTCGCTTTTTTCACATCGGATGCCGGAAGACCCGGCGACGCCGCGTCGCGCCCAAGCCTAGGTTAGAGCCGAATTCCGGAGCCAGCCGCAGCCACCATGCAGACCTATGATTTCATCATCGTTGGCTCCGGTTCGGCCGGCTCGGTCCTGGCCGAAAGATTGTCGGCTTCCGGCCGCTTCTCGGTGCTGGTGCTGGAAGCCGGCGGCAGCGACCGCCGCTTCTACGTGCAGATGCCGCTCGGCTACGGCAAGACCTTCTTCGACCCGGCGGTCAACTGGAACTACAAGGCCGAGCCGGACCCCGGCCTCGCCGGCAATGTCGACCACTGGCCGCGCGGCAAGCTGCTCGGCGGCTCGAGTTCGATCAACGCCATGGTCTGGATCAGGGGCGCGCGCGAGGATTTCGATGCCTGGCGGGATGCCGGCAATCCCGGCTGGGGCTTCGACGACCTGCTGCCTGCGTTCAAGGCGCTGGAGGACAACCAGGCCGGCGCCGACCAATGGCGCGGCGTCGGCGGGCCGCTGCATATCACCGACTGCTCGACCTCCGTCCATCCGCTCACCAAGCGCTATCTCGCCGCCGCCAATCAAGCCGGCCTGCCGCTCAACCCGGATTTCAACGGCGCCTCCCAGGAAGGCGTCGGTGTCTACCAGATCACCACCAGGAACGGCCGCCGCATGTCGGCGGCGCGCGCCTTCCTGCGCCCGGCGATGAAGCGCAAAAATGTCCGCGTCGAGATCAACGCGCTGGCGACAAAGATCCTGTTCGAGGGCAAGCGTGCCGTCGGCGTCGAGTACCTCCAGAACGGCGTGACCAAGATGGCCCGCGCCGGCCGCGAAATCATCCTGTCGGGTGGCTCGGTCAATTCGCCCCAACTTCTCCAGCTCTCCGGTGTCGGTCCATCGGCGCTTCTTGCTGGTCTGGGCATTCCTGTCGTTCACGCCAACGAAAATGTCGGGGCAAACCTGCAGGACCATGTCGGCATCAACTACACTTTCAAGGGCAGGCTGCCGACGCTCAACCAGATCCTGCGCCCATGGTGGGGCAAGCTGCTGGTCGGCATGCAATACGTGTTTTTGCGGTCGGGCCCGCTGTCACTGTCGATGAACAATGCCGGCGGCTTCTTTCGCACCGATCCGGCCGCGGCACGGCCCAACATGCAGCTCTATTTCCAGGCGTTTTCGACCGTCATTCCGAAGAGCGGCGAACGGCCGATCCTGACGCCCGATCCATGGCCGGGCTTTTCCATCGGGCTGTCCAATTGCCGTCCGTCGAGCCGCGGCGAAATCATGATCCGCTCCGCCAATCCGCGCGATTATCCCAAAATCGTCGCCAATGCCTTTTCGACCGAGGCGGATGTCGCTGAAATGCTGGCGGCGGTGAAATTCGTCCGGAAGATCGCCTCCATGCCGGCGATGGCCGAGATCATCGAGGAGGAGGTTTTGCCGGGTCCGTCGATCACCTCGGATTCCGATTTGATCCAGGATTTCAGGAAGCGCTCGGGCACCGTCTACCACCCGGTCTCGACCTGCCGCATGGGGCCGGACCCGGCGCGCGCCGTCGTCGATCCGCGCCTGCGGGTGCACGGCATCCAGGCCTTGCGCGTCATCGATGCCTCCATTTTTCCCGACAACATAACCGGCAACACCAACGCCGCCGCTATCATGACCGGATGGAAGGGCGCCGAACTGGTACTGGAGGATCAGAAATGAAAATCACCGACGTCAAGACCTGGGTGGTCGGCAATCCGCCGCCCGGCATCGGCGGCAAGTATTTTATCTTCGTCAAGCTCACCACCGATGGCGGCGTCGTCGGCTATGGCGAAGCTTACAACGCCACCTTCTCGGCCCATGTCACCGCAAAAATGGTCGAGGACATGGCCGAACGCTATCTCGTCGGCCGCGATCCGCACGACGTCGAGACCTTCTTCCGCCGCGCCTATTCGTCCGGCTTCACCCAGCGCCCCGACGTGTCGGGCATGGGCTGTTTCTCGGCGCTCGAAATCGCCTGCTGGGACATTATCGGCAAAGAGGCCGGCAAGCCGGTCTACAAGCTGCTTGGCGGCCAGGTACACGAAACGCTGCGTTCCTATACCTACCTTTACCCGCACAGCGGCAGCGTCCACTCCGAGGACGCCCGCGGCAAGAACGTCTACAACGACCCCGATCTGGCCGCCGCCTGCGCGCTCGAATATGTCGAGCAGGGTTTTAACGCGGTCAAGCTCGACCCGGCCGGTCCCTACACCGCCTTCGACGGCCACCAGCCGCGCCTCGTCGACATCGACCTCTCCGCCCGCATGGTCAAGGCGATCCGCGAGGCGGTCGGCACGCGCGCCGACATCCTGTTCGGCACGCACGGCCAGTTCACCGCATCGGGCGCGCTGCGCCTGGCCCGCGCCATCGAGCCCTATGATCCGCTGTGGTTCGAGGAGCCAGTGCCGCCCGACATGCCCGAGGTCATGGCTCAAGTGGCGCGCGGCACTTCGATCCCCATCGCAACCGGGGAAAGACTGACGACGAAATTCGAATTTGCCCGCGTCATCGAGAACCGTGCAGCGACCATTCTGCAGCCGGACCTTGGCCGCTCCGGCGGCATTCTCGAAACCAAGAAGATCGCGGCCATGGCCGAGGCCTATCACATCCAGGTCGCGCCGCACTGCTATTGCGGGCCGATCGTCGGCGCCGCCAACATCCAGCTTGCGGTGACGCTGCCCAATTTCCTCATTCTGGAATCGCTGAAACAGTGGGACGGTTTTCACGCGAAGCTGCTCAAGAAGAAGATCGAATGGCAGGACGGCAACGTCATCCCGTCGAAGGAGCCAGGCCTCGGTGTCGAACTCGACGAAGCCGTCTGCGAGGCGCATCCCTGGACCGGCAAGGACCTGCATTTGCAGATGATGCAGACACCGTTGATGCCGTGACCTGTCGAGCGGGCGACAATGTCACGCGATTTCAACGCGTTGGACGCAGGATCGGAATCACCGCCGAAAGAACTTGAATCAATCCCTCAACGCCTTGATTCAATATCTCAGCGTCAATGCGCCGGGCAGGATCTCGAAAGTCGCTGGTATGCGACCCGGCGATTCGCCGTCTATGTCGATCAGCGCGGCGTTCTTTTGCACATCGCCGAGCGGCTCGACAACCACTTTCTTGCCGCGCAGGATGGTGATCGCAGGATGGTTGCGGTGCCGCCCGCCGTAGAGCAGGCGGATGTCCCAGCTCAGCTTCAGCTTGCCGGCGGCGCGCAGGATGACGATGTCGAACTCGCCGTCGTTAAGCTCGGCGTCGGGCGCGATCATCATGCCGCCGCCGAAGAATTTGCCGTTGGCCACCGCGACCAGCGCCATGCGCGCCTGAACCGGGGCACCGTCGTCGACGGTGATCGCAACCTCCTGGAACCGATAGCGGAGGAATTCCCAGACCGTGCGCCAGTAGAACAGTGCCTTGGCCGAAACCTTGCCCTTGCGCTTGTCGGCGTTGACCGCGCGGTCGGTAGCGCCGGAAAGCCCCAGGCTGGCGATGTTGATGAAATGGCGGCTGGCCAGTGCGCCATGGTCGTCGACATAGCTGATGCAGCCGGCATCGATCTTGCGCGGCTTGGCCTCGGCAATCCGCTTCAGCGTCAGATCGACATTGTTCGACAGGCCGAGCCCGCGGGCGAAGTCGATGCCGGTGCCGCAAGGCAGCAGCCCAAGTTCGGCCGTCCGGCCGCTTTCCCGGAAAGCCTTCAGCAGCCCGTCGGCGACTTCGCTGGCGGTGCCGTCGCCGCCGGCCGCGATCACCAGCTCGAAGCCGATGGCGGCAAGGTCGAGCGCCAGCCGTTCGGCATCCCCCTCGGCCTGCGTTTCACGCAGCTCGAAATCACCGAAATGTCTTTTCAGCGAAGCCGCAACCTCGGGCCAATGCCGCTTGAGCCTGCCGCCGCCGGCGATCGGATTGAGAACCACCGCGACCTTCAAGCCTGCCTCCCCAAGGCCATCGAACACGCCTTCCAATCATTTGCCGGCATTGAAGCCCGCGCCGGGCCGCGGGGCAAGGGTCGATTACCCGACAATGCGGCTTCGGCATCGAGGCGGCAAATCCCGACCGGCGGTGGCAGAGATCGGAAAGTCGCTATTTGGCAGGGTCAGTCCCCGATAATCCCGCTATCCACAGGCATGCGGCAGTTCCGCCAAACGCTTATCCGACGTACGTTAAAACCCATCTCAGGCGGCTACCGATCGCCACGCCGAAAGGCAAAGCGGAACGGCGGATTTCCTGAGGCCCGTACGGCCCTGAACGAGAACAGGCTTGCTTGTTGGAGGGATGGACGCCGAGACCTACGGGGCCGCGGAAAGCGTGCGAACGCCGACGGCGGACCGATGCTGCCATGAAGGACGGCAAAAACCTTCGATGGCGCGCTGGGCAAAGCTCGCAAGAGCGGAGACCGGCGTGGTCCGGAACGGACGCTGCCCTCGGGTGGCGACTGGCAGGACCGTCAAAATCAAGGCCGGCATGGCGCGACATCTTTCGGGAGTTGCTGCCGCGACCGTGTCCTGATCTGACAGGGAGGCGCTGGGAGAAATCCCGGCGCCGACTGTCTTTGTGGCCCCGCCTGACGATTTTGCCGGCGACGCTTCACGCTGCGCCAAAATCAGCTACTATCCATTTGCCGTCGGGGGCCGTTTAAAAGGGCTGATGGCAGGGGGACATTTCATGACGCTCATCCAGAAGCTTGCTGTTGCCTATGCTTTCCTGTTCTTCGGCGTTGTTGCCATCGGCTATGTGCCGGCTTTCAACGACGCTGGCGGCAATCTGTTCGGCCTGTTCTCGCTGCAATGGTACGACGATTTGCTGCACGCCTTCTCCGGCGTCTGGGCGCTGGCCGCCGCCTTCATCTCGCACCGCCAGGCGGTGTTCTATTTCAAGCTGTTCGGCTCGGTCTATCTGTTCGACGGCGTGCTCGGCCTGGTCACCGGTTCCGGCTGCCTCGATGGCGGCATTTTCATCAACGGCTTCCGCTCCCTGAACGACATCGAATTCCCGGCCCGCTTCTTCGCCAACCTGCCGCACATCGTCATCGGCGGCTTCGCCGTCTACGTCGGGTTCTGGCTGTCGAAACGTGTGTACGACCATTTCGCCACGGCCTGACCGGCCATGTTCCTGTTTCGCTGGCTGAAGCGCATCATCAAGGCGATCCTCTGGCTCGTCGTCATTGTCGTGTTGATCCCGATCGCCGGGCTGGCCTACGGCTTTCTCACGACGCCGTCGCTGGACACAACGCCATTGCCGGGCGTCACCGAGGGTGCCCCGCCGAAGGCGCTGGCCGACAAGGTCCGTGCCGAGATTCCCGGCTACCAGCGGCCGGAGGAATCGACCTTTCTCACCTATCCGGAATGGGCCATCGTCTACGCCGCGCGCGAATATGCCGGCTTCGTCGGCAAGAACCAGCCGACCGGTTTTCCCTATCTCTCTTATATCGGCCGCTTCTGGCAGGACTATGCGATGGTCATCCGCGCCAGCTCCGCCTACAAGTTCAACCTCGACAACCACCAGATGCTGGTGATCATCGGCACCAGCCACACGATCGAGCACGCCATCCAGTGGGCCTATGAAAATACGGTCGGCCGCATTACCGAAGCGACAGCCGGCAAGCGCACCGCCGTCGACATCTACCAGGCCAAGGTCGCGGCCGACTACGCCGGTTTTCTCGACCAGGTGCCGTGGTACCAGTTTCCCTATACCGAAAAGCGTGCCGGCCTGTTTGCCGTCCAGCCGGCAGCGGGCGACAGCGCCGTCCGCACCGGCGAACGCAAGCTCGCCTTCGGCCTCGCCGACACGATCAAGCAGGGCTACGCCGATCTGATCAAGTCGGCGCTCGCCGCCACCACCGACCCGGCCTTGCTCGACATTCACGTCTGGGCCAAGGGTCCGGTCAGCGAGGTGACGCGCAACGAGCCCGACACCTTGCTGGAGCGCGATCTCGGCGCCGACGGCACGGTCTTCGTCACCAGGCGCTATCAGGTGTTCACCGACATGATCCCTCGCCTGATCGACAAGGGCGTCTCCTTCGTCGAGATCGGCGGCAATGACGAGATCATGGTCACCATGCTTTCCAATGACGAGATCAATGTTCCCGACGGCGCACGCACCTTGTTCAGCTACCCGCTTCCGGCGGAACCTTCGACGCGACGCACCGGCCTGACTGTCGGCGTGCGCAAGCTGCACATCGTGCTGCCGGCGCTGATGACGGCGGGCGCCAGGCTCGAGCACGTCTACGATTACTGAGGCCTTTCGGTCACAGCCGGCCTCGGCAAGACGTTGCGTGATGCTCCGCCACGCTCATTCCACAATCGCGGCCAAATCCCGCCTTGTTCCGCAACGATTGATGATGCCGTAGACACGTTGTCTTGCGCACATGTGCCAGGCAACTCGGAGGGACAAGACCGTGATCAAGACCGCCCTTGTCGCCATGACCATCGTCGGCTGCGACTGCGACGCCAGGCTTTGCGAATATATCGGCGAGACGCCCGCCAAATGGTCGACCATCGCCGAATGCGAAGCGGCGATGAAAAGCCAGATGCTGCACGAGCGCAATTTCGACTATCCGCTGGTCTCCGGCATCTGCCGGACACAGAACTCGTCTTCGTCATCGCAGCTCGCTGCGACCGCTTCCGAGCCTGAATTGACGACGGCCAGCACCGCAGCGACAGACCCGCTGCCACCGGAACTGAGCCATCGGCCCAGTGCTGCGGTCGGAACGCAGGCCACGGCGACGGAAACGGAAGCCATCCGGCCGGTCGCCTATGAAGCGGCGGTCGATGGCGGCCGCGCCGTGCTCTACCGCACGAAGGCCGGCTACGCCGTGGTCAAGACCGATCTCGGCCGCGCCGCATCGGCAACGATCGGCATCGCCAGGCGTTCGGCGAACTGGCTGGCGGCGAAGCTGCCTGACGGTCTGTAGCCGCCGCTTCAGGCCGTGCCGATCAGTGCCTTGACGGCGCGATAAAAAATCGACGAAAACAGCTCGCCCGGATCGTATTGCAGCTTCTTCGCCAGGAAGGACGGCAGTTCCGGATAGGAGGCAAGCAGCTCCTTGCCTGTGTAGTGGAGCTGGTAGGGCAGGAAAAAACGCCCGCCATGCTTGATCGTCACGTCGATCAGCGCCCTTGTCAGCGCCCGCATCCTGGCATTGCCGTCGGCGTCTGTCGGCTGATTGATGTAGAGCACCAGCGAATAGGCCGGCTCCGGCGCATAATTCAGCGCCACATCCTCCTTGTGGACGATGCGTACCGACGCGTTGAGCACCGGCAGGGTCTGGTTGCGCAGGATCTCGCGCGCTTCCGCGATGAACGGGTTATAGGCCGCCCGCGGGATGAAATACTCGTGCAGGATGTCGGTCTCATCGAGTAGGTCGTTGAACAGATAGGGCACTGAATCGTGCATCGGATTGTTGCGCGTGACGAGGCAGGCCTCGCCCTCGGCCATTGCCGTCGTCCGCGCCACCGTGCAGCTCTCGAATTGCGGCTCCAGCGTCTTTTCGGTGAACCATTTCAGCTCCTGGAACAGGCTGCCCCATTTCGCCAGGTTGATGATCACCCGCTTGAGCCCGACCGAACCCGGTTCACCGATTGCCGGCTGGTCGGCCGGCGGCTGGTCGGCCACCTTGTCATAGCGGTAGACGATCATATCCTCGAGGAAATTGCCCGGCGCAGTCGACAGATGCCCATAAAACAGACCGATCGCCCTGTTTGGCTCCAGAACCTCGGCGAAGAACGTCGGGAAATCGTCCGATTTGATGATCTCGCGCGAGGTCCGGTAGACGGCGTTGTCGACGATGTCGAGCGTCGCCTCCAGCACCACGCCGAACAGGCCGTAGCCGCCGACGACGTGGCGGAACAACTCGGTATTTTCGGCCGGTGAGCAGGTCGTCACCGAACCGTCCGCCAGCATCACCCGCATCGATCGGATCGAGCCGGCGACCGAGCCGGCCTGGTGGTCCATGCCATGCGCGTTGACCGACAGCGAGCCGCCGACCGAAAAGATGTCGGTCGACTGCATCGCCTTCACCGCGAAGCGCGGGTGCAAAAGGTTCTGGATGTCGTGCCAGCGCGCGCCCGGCTGCAAGGTGATCGTCTTCGCCGTCGGGTCGACACTGACCTTGTTGAATTTGCGCATGTCGAGGACCAGCGCGTTGTCGTCGAAGGCGTGGCCGCCCATCGAATGGCGCACCGCCGCGACCGAGACCTTCAGGCTATTGGCGCGGGCAAGGGCCAGCGCGCTCGCGATGTGGTCTTCCTCGCTGACTTCGATAACGCCGTAGACCGGTGTCATCGACAGGCCGCTGGCATCGTTGATGTTGCCGCCCTTGGTCAGCCATGGCAGCGCCGGATCGTAGGCTGGCGGGCCCTCCAGCGGCTTCTGCGCCAGGTCGATCCCGTCAATGTCGGCGATGCGCCCGGAATTCTTCTGCCCCGACGGACCGCGCGCCAGCCGCGCCACGGTCGTCCCGCCCCACAGCATCGCGCCGCCGACCACCGCCGCACCCAGCAGCAGCCGCCGCGACAGGCGAAACCCCTTGCGTTCCTCGATCATAGCCCCACCCCACTGTCCCAGGAATAGCGCCCGATGGAGACCAAAACCAGTTGCCAATCAGACGTTCGGCGAACGATGATCCGGTTTGTCTGGCGAAAATGTCGAAAGCAGTCGCATCGTGAAGCTTGCAGCCCGTATCGCGCTTGCCCTGTTGCTTGCGTTTGCTCCGGTATCAGCCGACGCGCAGACTCCTGGTCAAGGCGACGACAAGGTCGTCAGCGTAGCTGGCGACGATCCGGAGATGGCAGCCGCTATCGAGCAGGCGCGTGCCAGTCTCGACGACTTCCTGGTATTCGCCGACGCACCGCCATCCGGAACGGCCGACTTCCAATTGAAAGTCGTGGTCAGGGACGGGGACGCCACTGAACATTTCTGGGTCTTTCCCTTCCACCGGACGGCGGCCGGATTTGCAGGAACCTTAGACAACGTGCCGCAGACCGTGCACAACGTCGTGGCAGGCCAGGAGATCGAATTCAGCCGGGACGATATTTCCGACTGGGGCTACATGAAGAACGGCCGCCGGGTGGGAAGTTTCACTGTCTGCGTTCTCTTCAAAAAGATGTCGAAGGAAGACGCCGACTATTATCGCCAGAACTATGGCTTCGATTGTTGACGGCTGAATTCTAGTTCAACCGGCCTCTACATCCTTCACGCCGATCTTTCGCACCAGCGCCGCTGTCGCCAGGATCGTGGCCATGTCGGCGATCATCGGCGCGACATGCTTGGTGTAGTCGAGGCGCGTGGAGATATCCGGCAGCTCGAAGAAATTCCTTTCCTGCGGCAGCAGCAGGAAACCGTCGCTGCCGCTGAGCGCGACCCGCGCCGGATCGTTCGGCCGGGTTTCGCCGAGCCATTCCAGTGCCTGCGCCAGCCGGCCGGTCACCAGCGGCCGCGCCGCCTCGATATTGTCGGTGCGGAACTCGTAGGCGGCATCGAGCTCCGGCACGCCGCTGGATAGTTCCTGCATCTTGCTGCCGAAGATGCCGCGGAAGAAGCCGAGGACTTTGTTGGTCCGGCGCGCGGCCACCAATGTGCCGGGGAACGGCACGATCGTCTCGAAGGCGACGATGACGCCCTTGAATACCACCGTCGTGCTCTTGCCCGTTCCTTCCCGGAGATCTGCCTCGTAAAGCTCGAACGGAAATCCTTCGTACCGGCCGGAAAAAACATCGTCGAAAGACTGCTGGTTGAACGGACCAACCGTCTCGCGCGGCAGCCGGTCGAACGAATTCGGCTTGACGTTGTGCCGGTACTGCATGTCCTCGATGAAGCCGAAGATGATCGGCAACAGCGTGCTGCGGAACGACTGCTGCAATTTGCGCGCTGGCTTGATCGCCTGGAAATAGAGCAGGATCGCCGCCAGGAAGCCGCCGATATAGAGGAACACATGCGGGGTCGAGAACCACTGCTCGTTGGGGTCGGCAACGCCGTTGAAGAGCCAGGCCACAAACGCCACGAACACCAGCACCAGCCCGATGAAAAGTGGCACCCGCCAGCGCGTCCGGCGATGGGCCGAAGCTCGTTGCGCCTCATAGGCCTCGATGTTCTTCCTGAGGCCGGCGATCACCGCTTCGCTCGGCATGAAATCCGCAGTTTCCATCACCCACCCGCCGCCACAAGCCTGCCCGCGCTGGGCATGATAGCCGGTTTGGTGGACTGCGTCAGCGCACGGCACCGAAGACCGCATCGAGGCGGGCTAGAACCCTTTGCCTGGATTTTCCCGCCAGGGTTTCAACCGGAACCAGCCGCTCGTGATCGCCGGCGCGCAGCCGCATGAAGGCATGCAGCCGGTAGGCGGCGATGGCCCCGCGCGTGCCGGGATCGTCGCTGATGTCGACGACGAGAATGGCGCCGATGCGGCCGGGCCATGGCTGCCGCGCGAAGGCGGTGCCGATGAAATCGCCGAGCCCATAGGCAACGAGCGTCTTGCCGATCCGCTCGATCGGCTGCACGACATGGGCATGATGTCCGGCGATCAGGCCGACGCCATGTTCGGCCAGAAGTCGCGCCATTGCCCGCGTCTTCGCACGTGGAAAATGCCGGAATTCCCAATCCCAATGCGGCACCGCGCAGAGGAGGTCGACACCCGAAGCGGCAGCGTGCGGCCATTGCGTCGGATCGGCTTGCATCGAGACTCGGCCCGCGAACTGAGCCTCGTCGGTATTGCGCCACAAGGTAAAGGCGGCAAGGCCTATCGTCAGCGAACCAACCGCAAACCGCTCGACCGGAGCCGCAGTGCCGATCGTGCGGATGCCTAATTGCTCCAGCGCGGCGACGGTCTCGTCAAAGCCGGCAATACCCTGGTCGAGCACATGGTTGTTGGCCAGCGACAGCACCAGTTTTTCACGCGAAATGCCGGCGGCGGCCAGCGCCTCGGCAAGGAACCGCTCGCTCATCGCGTGGTGCGTGCCAAGCCTGGTGCCCAAAACAGCGCTCGGCCGCTCCACCACCGGGCTTTCGCAATTGCCGACCACCAGATCGGCCGAGGCAAGCAGTGCCGCAATCGCCGGATCGCAGTCCGGCGCGCGGCGATTGGCCACCGCCGAGATATCGCCGACGAAAGCCAGCCGCACCGTCCGCGCCGGCAGTGGTTCGAGCAGGGCTGCGGCCGCCGGAGCAAAGCCGCGCGCGTCGCCATCGAGCGAAGGCCGGAGGAAGCGTGGCAGCCAGGACAGTTTGTAGGAAAGCGGATAGTTCGACACGCGACGCCCAATGGTTTGCCCTGGTGTAGACCGTCTGCCGGATTGATTGAAGCTTCGACTGTTAGCGTAAATGAAAGGATGACCGGCCCGTCCGAAGGTAACAGGCGCCGTGAGCCAAATGCGTGTATGGTTCGTGCGGAGCGACAAAAGGGGCGATCACGATGAAGCGTTTTTCCAGGCTGGTGGCGTGCGCCATCATTCTTCTCCTGCCGCTGGCTTTACCCAGCGCCGCGGCTCCCGAAGCGGCGGCCCTGTTTGAGGCAAAAATCGTAGCCGAACGCGACAGCGCTCTTGCCGCTCTGGAAGCCGCCGCGCCAGGCGATCCGGCAGCCGCCTATGCCGCCGGCGCCGGCGAATTCTTCACCGCGCTGGAGATACTGGCCGGCGGTCTGCACCGCCACGGTTTCGACAGCCCGCAATCGTTCATGCTGCCGCTGATGCGGCTGCCGGTGCCGGACAATGCCAATCCCGAGCCGCTGACCTACGAACAATTCCGCGCCATTCTCGTCGCCTTCCGCGACCGGCTGGAGAAATCCGCAGCCACGCTGGGTTCGGTACCCGCCGACGCGGACATCGGCATGGTCATCGACCTCACCCGCCTCGGCATCGACCTCAACGAGGACGGCACGATCGCGCCGGACGAAAGCGCCGCGGCGATCATGGCGTCTCTGTCACGCGGCGGCGGTGCGCCAGACGCGGCCGCACCCGCCCTCACCTTCCGCTTCGACCGCGCCGACGGCTACTGGCTGCAGGGCTATGCCGAGTTCCTGATGGCGCAGGCCGACTTCTGGCTGGCGCATGATTTCAGAAACACGTTCGACGGCTCCTTCCACATGCTGTTCCCGCGCGCAAAACTGCCGCTGCAGGATACGCTCGTGCCGCTGGACGGTGGCACGAATGGCGGCATCCTGACGTCCGAATGGCGCCTAGCCGACTTTATCTCCCTGGTGCATCTCATCAACTGGCAAGTGGTCGAGCCTGAGCGCCGGAAAGCGGCACGCCGCCATCTCATGGAAATGATCCGGCTGTCGCGCGAGGACTGGAAAGCCATCCGCGCCGAAACCGACAATGACCGCGAATGGCTGCCCGGGCCGCAGCAGAAAGGCGCCAGCCCGCTGACCGGTCTCGAAGTCGGCGAGCAGCAGGTGCAGGCCTGGCTCGCTGCCTTGGCCATGGCCGAGGATCTGCTGGAAGGCCGCACCTTGCTGCCGCATTTCCGCATCGCCGACAAAGGCATCAACATGAAGCGCTTCTTTGATGAGCCAAAAACCTTCGACCTGGTGCTGTCGATCACCGGCCCGGCCATCGCGCCCTATCTCGAGCGCGGCAAGATTCTCACCAGCGAGGAGTTCAACCAGATCCAGCGCCAGTTCGGCGGCGCCGGGTTTCTGACGTTCGCGCTTTGGTTTAATTGAGCGGCGCACTTCGACGCTACTCCTGACAGCCTGCTGTCAGGAGCCAAATTGCGCCTCGCGCCACCGGCCACTCCGCTCTTTCCATTTTGGCCGATACCTCCCATATTCGGGCCATGGCCAGACTCCCCGACAAGAAAACGCCTCCGCCGGCGAATGACGAGCGCGCTTCACCGCCCAAGCGGCGCAGTCCGCTGACCGATTTCCTCGATGCGTCGGAGCCCCTGTACAAGGGCGGCTTTGCCGAGGCGCCGCAGACCGAGTTCACCGGCGCCCCGCTGACCGGCTCGATCGCCGACTGGGCCGAACAGATCGAGCAGGAAGCCGAGAGGGAAGGGCGCCAAATCTCCCCCCTCGAGGGGGAGATGTCGCCGAAGGCGACAGAGGGGGTCGCCGGAGGCAGCGCGGGACGCAAAGGAACGTCGAGTACTGCCGCACCGACCCCACCCGGCGGCTCCGCCGTCACCCTCCCCTCGAGGGGGAGGGAAGGCGCCAAGTCTGCCAAGAAAATCCCCGAGCGCTCCTCTTCCCCCGGCCGTACGGCACGCGGCACCTCGATGGGCGGCGCGGCTTCGGCGCGGGAGCGCACCGCGGCCGGTCTCAACCCTGTCGCCGGCCTCGATGTCTCCCTGGAAGAGGCCGAGACCATGGCTTCGGGCGGCGTCACCGCCACCGTCGCGGCGCTGTCGGCGCTGATCGAATCCGGCAATCCGCTGCACAAGGACGGCGTGCTGTGGACGCCGCACCGTCCCGCCCGGCCGGAAAAATCCGAAGGCGGCATCGCCATCAGGATGGTCTCGGATTTCGAGCCCGCCGGCGACCAGCCGACAGCGATCAAGGATCTCGTCGAGGGCGTCAGCAGCAACGACCGCACCCAGGTTCTGCTCGGCGTCACGGGCTCGGGCAAGACCTTCACCATGGCCAAGGTGATCGAGGAGACGCAGCGCCCCGCTCTGATCCTGGCGCCCAACAAGACGTTGGCCGCGCAGCTCTATTCCGAATTCAAGAAATTCTTCCCGGAAAACGCCGTCGAGTATTTCGTCAGCTACTACGACTATTACCAGCCTGAGGCCTATGTGCCCCGGACCGACACCTACATCGAGAAGGAATCCTCGATCAACGAGCAGATCGACCGCATGCGCCATTCGGCGACGCGCTCGCTGCTCGAACGCGACGACGTCATCATCGTCGCCTCGGTCTCCTGCATCTACGGTATCGGCTCGGTCGAGACCTATACGGCGATGACCTTCCAGATGCAGATCGGCGACCGGCTCGACCAGCGCGCGCTGCTCGCCGACCTCGTCGCCCAGCAATACAAGCGCCAAGACATCAATTTCGTCCGCGGCTCGTTCCGGGTGCGCGGCGACACGATCGAGATCTTCCCGGCTCACCTCGAGGACCGCGCCTGGCGCATCTCGCTGTTCGGCGACGAGATCGAGGCGATCACCGAATTCGACCCGCTGACGGGCCAAAAGACCGGCGAGCTGAAGAGCGTCAAGATCTATGCCAATTCGCACTATGTGACGCCACGCCCGACCTTGAACCAGGCCATCAAGTCGATCAAGGAAGAGCTCAAGCACAGGCTGGTCGAACTCGAACGGGCCGGTCGGTTGCTCGAGGCGCAGCGGCTTGAGCAGCGCACCCGCTTCGACCTGGAGATGCTGGAAGCGACGGGCTCCTGCGCCGGCATCGAGAATTACTCGCGCTATCTGACCGGCCGCCAGCCGGGCGATCCGCCGCCGACCTTGTTCGAATACATCCCCGACAACGCTTTGGTCTTTGTCGACGAAAGCCACGTCACCATACCGCAGATCGGCGGCATGTATCGCGGCGACTTTCGCCGCAAGGCGACGCTGGCCGAGTATGGGTTCCGCCTGCCGTCCTGCATGGACAACCGGCCGCTGCGCTTCGAGGAGTGGGACGCCATGCGCCCGCTTTCCGTCGCGGTTTCGGCAACGCCCGGCGGTTGGGAGATGGAGCAGTCCGGCGGTGTCTTCGCCGAACAGGTCATCCGCCCGACCGGCCTGATTGATCCGCCGGTCGAAGTGCGCCCGGCCAAGAGCCAGGTCGACGACGTTGTCGGCGAAATCCGCGAGACCACCAAGGCGGGCTACCGCACGCTGGTCACCGTGCTGACCAAACGCATGGCCGAGGACCTGACCGAGTACCTGCACGAGCAGGGCATTCGCGTGCGCTACATGCACTCCGACATCGACACGCTGGAGCGTATCGAGATCCTGCGCGACCTGCGCCTCGGCGCCTTCGACGTGCTGGTCGGCATCAACCTGCTGCGCGAAGGCCTCGACATTCCCGAATGCGGCTTCGTCGCCATTCTCGACGCCGACAAGGAAGGCTTCCTGCGCTCCGAGACATCGCTGATCCAGACCATCGGCCGTGCCGCCAGAAACGTCGACGGCAAGGTCATCCTCTATGCCGACCAGATCACCGGCTCGATGGAGCGGGCGATGGCCGAGACCAACCGCCGCCGCGAAAAGCAGATGGAGTGGAACGCGGCCAACGGCATCACCCCGGAATCGGTCAAGTCGCGCATTTCGGACATCCTGGACTCGGTCTACGAAAAAGATCATGTCCGCGCCGATATCTCGCAGTTCACCGACAGCGCCGGCGCGATGATGGGCAACAATCTGAAAGCGCATCTCGACGCCCTGGACAAGCAGATGCGCGACGCCGCCGCCAACCTCGATTTCGAGAAGGCCGCCCGCATTCGCGACGAGATCAAGCGGCTGCGCGAGATGGAGCTGTCCATCTCCGACGACCCGCTGGCCAAATATGCCGACATGGAAAGCCCGGTCTCGGGCCGCGAGAAGGGCAAGCACAACAAGGGCGTGGCCAAACATCGCACATCAGAGGAACAGGAGCGTTTCCGCAAGCTCGACGAGGCACGTGCCGCCGAAGAGGCGGCCCGCCCCAATCTCTTCCGCAAGCCGGCGCTCGACGAAATGGGTGCCGATGGCGCCGTGCCGGTGAAGAAGCCGTTGTTTGCCAAGCCGTCGCTCAACGCCATGGGCCCGGGCACCGACATGCCGACGCCGGCCGGCGCGGTGTCGCGTTCACTGTTCAAGAAACAGTCGGCCGAAGAAGCGCACGGCTCCGATTTCGGCATCCCCGGTGACTCCACCAAGCCGCTGTTCAAGAAGAATTCGCTGGATGAGATGACCGTGCGGCGCACAGAAAAGCCTGTTGAGGGAAGAGTGCCGGCGAAGCCGCAGCCGATCTCCCCCCAAGTGGGGGAGATGCCCGGCAGGGCAGAGGGGGGCGCGAAGGAACGCGACGATTCCGCCAAACCTGTTGCCCGCCAGCGCGCCGGCATCGGCTCCTACGAAGACCCCGCCGACGCCCGCCGCGAAAAGCGCCGTCCCGGCAAGACGGGACGGCCGGGACGGTAGCGAGCTTCCCTTCTCCCCTTGTGGGAGAAGGTGGATCGGCGCGCAGCGCCGAGACGGTTGAGGGGTGCTGGACGGATCGCCGTCGGTGCCAAGCTGGAGCACCCCTCATCCGACCGCTTCGCGGCCACCTTCTCCCACAAGTGGCGAAGGGGGAGCCTAGCCACTTGCCATCGGCCCTACCCTTGGTGTAGCCAGTTTCTACAACTCGAACGTCTTGAAAGGAGGGCTGCGTGTTATTTTCTCACCACCGTCAGCGCGGCCCTGTCCCTGCCCTGCGAGCTTGCTTGCAGGGCTGACCAGAGACGGTCCGGGTTTTTCTTCCCGCTTCGATTTTTTTGGTCCGCCCTTCGTGGTGCTGCAACGCCGAGCCTGATGGCCAGCTGCGCACCGTCAAAGTGCATTGAACCGGAATTCACTCCGGACAGACCAGAGAAATCGACATGGCCCTGATCAGCCTCAAGTCTCTCGGCGTCACCATGAGTGCGCCGCTCTTCTCCAACCTCGACCTCACCATCGGCACCGGCGACCGGCTCGGCATCGTCGCCGCCAATGGTCGGGGCAAATCCACTTTGCTGAAGTGCCTGACCGGCGAGATCGAAGCCACCACAGGCGACATCACCCGCACGCGCGGCCTGCGCGTCGGTTATGTCGAGCAGGTCGTCCCCGCAGCCTTGGCCGGACGTAGCTTTCATGAGGTGGTGGCCGACGCCTTGCCGGCCGAGCAGGCCGAAAGCGAGCAATGGCGCGTTGACGTGGTTCTCGACTCGCTCGACGTGCCGCAGCCGATGCGAGCGCGGCCGATGCGGGCCTTGAGCGGCGGCTGGCAAAGGCTGGCGCTGATCGCCCGCGTCTGGGTCACCGACCCCGACGTCCTGCTTCTCGACGAGCCGACCAATCACCTCGATCTCGGCAAGATCAGCCAGCTCGAGACCTGGCTGAACGCGCTGCCACGTGAGGTGCCGCTGGTGATTGCCAGCCACGACCGCGCTTTTCTCGATGCTACGACCAACCGGACGCTGTTCCTGCGCCCCGAACAGTCGCCGGTATTCTCGCTGCCCTATTCACGAGCCAGGGACGCATTGAGCGAAGTCGATGCCTCGACCGAGCGCAAATTCCAGCGCGACATGAAAGTGGCGCAGCAGCTGCGCCGGCAGGCCGCCAAGCTCAACAATATCGGCATCAATTCCGGCAGCGACCTTTTGACGGTCAAGACCAAGCAGCTCAACCAGCGGGCAGAGCGTCTGGAAGAAGCGGCAGCGCCGGCACACCGCGAAAGATCGGCGGGCGCGATCAAGCTCGCCAATCGCGGCAGCCATGCCAAGGTGCTGACCACGTTCGACGATTTGGTGGTCGGAACACCTGACGGCACGCTTCTGTTCAGGACCGGCAAGCGCCACATCTGCCAAGGCGACCGCATCGTCCTGCTCGGCCGTAACGGCGTCGGCAAGTCACGGCTGATCGGCCTGATCCGGAATGCCATCGTCGCGCCGGAAACGGCGGCGCAAGGCGTGAAGGTGACGCCGTCGATCGTGCTCGGCTATAGCGACCAGGCATTGTCGGGCATCAGCAGCGACGACACGCCGCTGGCGATGCTCTCGCGCAGATTCGATATCGGTGAGCAGCGCGCTCGCTCGCTGCTGGCGGGCGCCGGCGTCAGCATCGACATGCAGGAGCGTCGGATCGGCGTGCTGTCGGGCGGACAGAAGGCGCGGCTGATGATGCTGGCGCTGAGGCTCGCCAACCCCAATTTCTATTTACTCGACGAGCCGACCAATCATCTCGATATCGATGGTCAGGAAGCACTGGAAGCGGAATTGCTGGAACATCAGGCGAGCTGCCTGCTTGCCTCGCACGACCGCTCCTTCATCCGCGCGGTTGGCAACCGCTTCTGGCTGATCGAGAAACGGCGATTGACCGAGATCGACAGCCCGGAGGAGTTCTTCCGGGAGGTTGCCGAAGCCGGCGGCTGAAGGCTTGCGGAAAAAAATTCCGGCGCTCTGTCGGATGATGATCGCATGCCACGTCCTTGGGTTGCCGACACGGTGATGCCGGCGCCAATCGAGGAGAAAGCATCATGTCTATTCTGTCATCCATAGGTCACGCCGTGACGCTTTACTCGGCGGCTCGCGCCCGTTATCGCAGCGAACGCGCCATCCTTTCATTGCCGATCGAGCTGCGCAAAGATATTGGCTGGCCGGAAATCGTCGTCGACGCGCAAAACAGCCCGCGGATTCGCATCGAACGTTGAAAGGTGGCAGTTGGCCGTCGCGGCAGGCGCCATTTCGAATCCAAAAAACCATCGGCCGTGTAGGATCGTCGCCGTTCCGTTCGTCCTGTGGTTCGCAAAGGCAAACCAGACGCAAAGAGGAGCATGACATGAATGACCAGCCGCAGACCCAGCCCGCCGCCAAAGTGCTTGGCGGATTGACGCCCTACCTTCAGCTGGACGGCGCTTTCAAAGCCGCAGAATTTTACCAAAAGGCCTTCGGTGCCGAGCAGGTCTTTGCCTATCCGCCGGACGAACAGGGCCGCACCATGCATATCCATCTCCACATCAACGGTTCGACCCTGATGCTTTCCGACTTCTATCCCGAGCATGGAATGGCCGCTGTGAAGCCGCAGGGCTACACCATGCAGCTCCATCTCGGCAGCGACGACATCGACGCCTGGTGGAAGCGGGCCATCGAGGCGGGCTGCGAGGAAGTCGTGCCGTTGCAGGTGATGTTCTGGGGCGACCGCTGGGGCAATATGCGTGATCCGTTCGGCGTCGAATGGGCAATGAACGCACCGGTGAAGAAGGCTTAGCACATTCTTTCCTTCGCCCCTTGCCGGAGAAGGAAAACCTACCAGGAGGAAATCCAATGTCTTATGTCGATGGTTTCGTTCTCGCCGTACCCAAGGCCAATCTGGAAGCCTACAAGAAAATGGCCGAGACGGCAGGTTCCGTCTGGAAGGAGCACGGTGCTCTTGCCTATGTCGAATGCGTCGGCGACGACGTCCCTTATGGCGAGCTCACCTCGTTCCCGCGCGCTGTTCAGGCCAAGGACGACGAGATCGTCATCTTCTCGTGGGTCGTCTATGAATCGAGGCAGAGCCGCGACGCGGTGATGGCCAAGGTGATGGCCGACCCACGCCTCAAGCCGGACTGGTCGACGATGCCGTTCGACGGCAAGCGCATGATCTTCGGCGGCTTCCAGCCCTTCATCGAGCTGTAGGCGCCCCTCGATCAAGTTTATTGAGCAGCGGCTTCAGCCGGTCGCCATAGCGCTTCCACAGGTCGACCGAGCCCTGATACATCGGCTGGCGCACTTGCGCAGCCGACGCCGTTCGCACCGGCCGGTCGGTCTGGTGGAACGACAGCACGGCGTCGTCCCACGGCAGGCCGAGATGGGCGATCAGCGCCCGCGACTGGCCTTCCTGGTCGGCGACGAAATCCTCGTAGCGAACGTCGTGCACGACATCAGGCAGCACCGCGTGCCAGTGCGCCATGATGTCGGTGTACAGATTGTGGAAATCGGCGAGCTCGTCGAGATCGTAGCCGTAGCGATGGCTGTCGCCTCGGAAGTGCACCTTGTAGATCGACAGGCAGGTCGCCGCCGCATCGCGCGCGCAATGGATGATCTTGGCCTTCGGCAGCATCAAATGGATGAAGCCCACCAAGAGGAAATTGCCGGGCATCTTGTCGGTGACGTGCCGAGAACCCGGATAGCGGGCGTGCAGCATGTCGAGATAGGCCTGGCCGGCCTCGGCATAGGCCTTGTCGGGCATGTCGGCGATGCCCCAGGGAAAGCCGCCCTTCATGCTGAGCGGAAACTGCTTGCCGACCGCCGTCTTCAATATGCTGAGCTCGCCGGCGCCATAGACCTGCGGATGGCTGGCGATGATCTGCTCGACCAGCGTGGTGCCGGAACGCGGCATGCCGACGACGAAGATCGGCGTGTCGTCGGCTATCCCGCTCGGCCTGTGCCTTTCAAAAAAGGCCTTGTCGAACACCGCCTTCATCGCCTCGAACTCGCCGCGCGTCTTGCCGGCGTCGTAGTCGATGCCCTGGCGGCGGATCGCGTTGCCTTCGGCGAAATAGTCGAAAGCGCGGCCATAATCCCTGAGGTCGTCATTGGCCTTGCCGAGACCGAAGGAAAGCTGCATGCGCGCCAGGCTGCCTTGCGGCGCCTTGGCGTGCTCCGCCTCCATGCGGGCAAGCTCGGCGTCGCGCTCCTTCTGGCGCTTGACCTGGGTAAGCATCAGCCAGGCCCTCGCCATGCCGGGGTCCACAGCCAGCGCCTGCCTGAAAAGATCCGCAGCCTCGTCGAGATTGCCCTTTTCCATCAGCCCGACACCCAGGCCGTGCAAAAGATCGGCATCCTTCGGCCGGATCGTCAGCGCCTCGCGAAAAACAGCGAGTGCCTCATCCAGCCGGCCCGCTTCCTGCAGCGTTTCGGCAAGCCCGACGCGGGCGCGGACATGGAACGGGTTACGGCCGATCGTGCCGCGATAAATATCCTCGGCGCCTTCGAATTGGCCGAGCTGCTTCAGCGACGAGCCGAGATTGTCACGCGCCGCCAGCTGGTCCGGCCGAATCGCCACCACCTTGCGGAAGAGATCGGCGGCGGCCGCGACCCGGCCGAGGTCGCGCAGCACGGTGCCGAGATTGTTGAGGAAATCCGGATTGTTCGGTTGCAGACGCACCGATTGTTCGATCAGCGCCAGCCCCTCGGCGCTGCGCCCGGTCTGGTGCAGCAGAAGCCCGAGGAAATGCGCAGCAGCCGGGTGGTTGGCCTTTTGCGCCAGCACCTGTCGGTAAAGCGCCTCGGCTTCCTGCCGGCGCCCGGCCTGGTGCAGCTGCAGCGCCTGCTGCACGTGCTGGTCGAGCCCCAGCGGCGGCTGTCCGCCTGAGCCGTAACGTGCGCCTGCCGGTTGTCTCGGATCTCTGTTGATGGGAAACCTGCCGTGTTGTCCGCCTGCCGGGATCTAGGCCATCGCCGCGGCGCGTGCAAGAGCAGACGGCGGTCGCTACGAAGCAAACCTTCGAACCCGGGGGAGCCTACCGAAAGTCGGCCGGCGTCAGCACATACATGTTCCTGCGGCCGTGCGAGTAGGCTTGGCGCGCAATCTCGTGGATCGACGAACGCTTGGCGTCGAAGGCGCTGAGAAATTCGGCCTCGGCTCCGCTTGCAGCCGGGTTTGCCGCCGAAAGTGCCGCGACCTCGACAAAGAACGGGACTTCGAGCATGCCGTCATGGCCGACGAAACGAATGCGCTTGGCCGCCGCGTCATAGGAGCGGCTGGGATTGGGAAAATTGAGCGTCATGCGCGTCAAATCAGGCGGTTGCTTTCGGCAAGCTGGCGCGCCCGCCGCGCCGTGCCGTCGGTGTCGGCAATCCTTCGCCTTGCCGCCTCGTCGCTTCTTATCGTGAGACGCGGCGACAAGACCTTTATCGGCTTTGCGACAGGACTGACTGCTACTGTCGGGACATCCGGTGTTCTTGCGGAGTTCATGACTCTCTTCCTTCCATTGCTAGATAAATACAAATGCCGGAGGAATTTTTTCGGAAGTTCTTCAAACAATTTTTGAGGTGCACCGGGACCGTATCATCGTTCTGCGGATAACTATAGAAAAGTAATTTGACGTTGGTAGGGGTAAGAGGCCGAAAACTTCTTGAATAAGCCGTATTTTCAGACTATTGGTATGAAACCGTTTTGGGCCATGCTTGGCCCCGCGGTGTCAGGGATTCTCGGCCCGCCAAACTTATCCAAATCGCCGACACCTGGTACCGCAATGCAGGCTCCGCTTCCGGGGCAGGCCGGAAAGAAACTTCAAGGCACGAGAACTTCAAGGCACAAGCGAGAACTTCGAGGCACAAGAATGTCTGCTCGCACCACCCATTCCATAGCGCATTTCGCGGCACCTTTCGTGCTTGGCGGGCTGGATGGCGTGCAGCCGGCCGGCGACTATGACATCGACCACGACGAAGAACTGATCGACGGCATGTCCTGGCCTGCCTGGCGCCGCGTCGCCACTTTCATCCATCTGCCGGCAAGGACAGTGAAAAGCGCGACCAGCCAGCTTGTCGCCATTGACCATGCCGAGCTCGACGCAGCGCTTCGGCACGACCAGGAGAATGTCACATGATCCGCTTCCAGCAGAATGCGCGGCGCACGGACACGCCGGCGCATATCTTCACCGTCGGCCAGACCGTCCGCATGAAGAGCCGCACCGGCCTTGCCCAAAAGACCGCGGAGCTGTTCCAGATCAAGAGCCGGCTGCCGGTCAAGGACGGCTCGCCGCAATATCGCATCCGCAGCGATCAGGAGACCTATGAGCGGGTCACCACGGAAGACAATCTCGAACCGGTCGACAACCCGGCCAACTGAGCCGACGCGCCGCAACGCTGCTTCACACGCTGATGATGCCGCAGATCCGCGTCGCCTGCGCATCTCCAACGGGAACGGCGCTGAGCTCTACGCCGGCCCCCAGATGGTGCCTATCCGGCCAGGCTGTAGGTCGGTGCGCTAGCAGGGCCCGTCATCGACGACGCGATAATCCGCCGCGCGGGCTTCGCATTCGTTGGGGAATGTGCGCAGTTCGCCATGGCGACGGGCACAGACTGGGCGGTATTCGCGGGTGCAGAATGTCTGCTCCTCACCGCCACCACCACCGCCGCGGCACTCGCCCTCGCGAATGATGCGGTATCCGGCCCGTTCGGCAAGGCAGGCATTGGCGAAGGTCTGGCGGTCGCCGCCGCGCCGGGCACAGACCGGGTCATATTGCCTAGTGCAGAATTGCGGCCCCGGCCGTGGCGGGCGCGGCCCCGGCCCCTCATCATCCACCACGACGGTGCAGGCTGCGAGAATTGCCGACAGGAACAGGATGGAAAAAACCTGCCGCGGAAAGATTGCCGCAAGAAACCGCATGAATGTTCCCTCCCTCGAAACTCCTGCCTGCACAAATGGTGCCTGGGTCAGGCCGATCCTCGTCATTCCGCTGCCAGATGCAACCCCTGTTTGCAACTGGCGAGCCAGGGCGGTATGCCGGCGCAACCCAAGACAGCACCTGCCCCGCTTGCTGGACCATGCCTGGGTGAAGTCTGGCCGATGACCGCGCAGAGAACCGGGACTATCGGTGCGATGCGTCGGGATGCGCCTGTTGGGGCCGCCCGCGGCTGTGTCTTGCAAGCATCACGTTTCCGTGCGATAAATTTTGTGTTCGGGCATTTGCGACCCGGAGAGCGGAACGTTTTGGACGACCTTTCCCCGATACTGTGAATCTCTGACAGCCCCGTTTTCGGCGGGGGGTTTTACCATGCGCCAATGCATGACTGCCGAAGCAACCACCGGGACTTGCCCACGGCGCCAGGCGGCGGGCGGAACCACCAAGACTGACACGGGTGAAGGAGTTTCCCCAATGGCCCAGACCGGCACCGTTAAATTCTTCAACGCTACCAAAGGCTTCGGCTTCATCACGCCCGATGGCGGCGCCAAGGATGTGTTCGTCCACATCTCGGCGATCGAGGCTTCCGGGCTGCGCACGCTCGTCGACGGTCAGAAGGTCACCTTCGATGTCGAGCCCGACCGTATGGGCAAGGGTCCGAAAGCGGTCAATCTCCGCGCTGCCTGAAACCACAGCGTGCCGCGCGTCCTTTCGGGGTGAGGATGCTGCAAGGCTTTTGGAGTGAACTTGAATTCTGTAAAGGCGCGGCGGTTTTCGTCGCGCCTTTTGTGTTCCGGGATGCTTGCCCGCACCCGCAAAACTTTCTCTTGCCGATGGCACTAAAATAAAGGACAAATTTCCGTCCGGGCATTTGCCGGCCCGAGACTGGACTTGTGGGATCAAAGGAGCTTCCCATGCCGCAGACCGGCACCGTCAAATTCTTCAATCACGCCAAGGGCTTCGGCTTCATCACGCCGGACGACGGGGCAAAGGATGTCTTCGTCCATATTTCGGCCGTGCAGGCGTCGGGTCTTCCCGGTCTTGAGGATGGGCAGAAAGTGACATTCGACACCGAGCCGGACAAGCGCGGCAAGGGTCCGAAAGCCGTCAACCTGTCGATCGGCTGAACCACCCCCGGACAGAATGGACGTGGGCCGGTCTGGCCTGCGGTGTTTGCCGCACGCTTGAACCGCCCAGTTAGATGAACCGCCTGGTCAAATTTCGTTCAGCCCCCGTTCAGCCACGGTCGCATATTAATCTTCGTTAAAGCCGAACCGCATCCCCCGAAAACGACCCGGGCCGGCACGAAGGAGACCGACATGAACCGAATTTTCAAGACTGCCATCCTGTCCGCCGCGGTCGTTGCGACCACGCTTGCGACCTTGCCCGCGGCCAATGCCGACGAATGGCGCCATCACCGCCGCCACCACGGCCACGGCGACGCCGTTGCGGCCGGCGTGCTCGGCCTTGCGGCCGGTGCCCTGATCGGCGGTGCGCTCGCCAGCCCGCAGCCCCGCTATTACGACCCGGCCTATGATGATGAATACTACAGGCCTGCCCCGGTGCGCCGTTATTACGTGCAGCCGCGAGTGGCCTATGCCGAAAGCTATGCGGAGCCGTGGACCCGCGGCTGGTACGAATACTGCTCGGACCGCTACCGGAGCTTCAACGCCCGTACCGGCACGTTCACCGGCTATGACGGCGAACAGCATTTCTGCACCGCCAATTAGCGGAGGCAGTTTCCCGTCGGAAAAAAGCGCGGTTGCACAGGCCGAGCTTTTTGTTTCCGGCAAGCGGTTTCAGACCAGAAAAGGATTGCTCCGCCGCTCCTCACCAAAACGGCCGCCGGGACCATGGCCGCAGATAAAGCCGATGTCGTCGCCCAACGGCAAAAGCTTCTCCTTGATCGAGGCGATCAGCGCGGCGTGGTTGCCGCCCGGCAGATCGGTGCGGCCGACCGAACCGCGGAACAGCACGTCGCCGACATGGGCGAACTTCGCAGCCCGGCTATAGTAGACGACGTGGCCGGGTGCATGGCCCGGACAATGGAGCACCTCGAACTCGTGTGAGCCGAACGAAACGGTCTCGCCTTCGGCAAGGAACCGGTCGGGGACACAGTTGCGCACGGGATCGGTGATGCCGTAGCGCTTTGCCTGGTTCTCGAGATTGGCGAGCAGCGGCCGGTCGGCGGCATGCGGACCGATGATCTCGATACCGAGCGCCTCCTTCAGTTCCATGGCCCCGCCGGCATGGTCGATATGGCCATGCGTAATCCAGATCGCGCCGGCAGTGATCGCATTGTCCTCGAGCGCCGCCAGCACCTTGTCGATGTCACCGCCCGGATCGACGACAACGCCTTGTCTGTCGTCCATGTCGAAGAGGATGGTGCAGTTCTGCTGGAACGGCGTGACCGGCACGATGCCGGCGTTGAGCTGACCCATATTCGTCCTTTCACGCTGTCGGAGCGCTGCGCGCCCCCTCGAACGCGTCAGGAAGCCCTAACCTTCAACCATACCTGATGTAGAGACACACGCGAACGGCGTCCACCGCTCCACAAACGGCAAACGGCAAACGGCAAACGGCAAACGAAATGGGCGGCCGAAGCCGCCCATTTGAAAACCTGAAACGTCGAAGCTTATTTTTTCATCGCGTTCATGACCGCACCGATGATGCCGGTCAGGATGGCGCCGCCGCCGGCACCGCCAACGATATTTGAAATGTTCAACGCGCTGCCGGCCCCTGCCGCCGTGGCGGCTGCTGCCGGATCGACCGCGCCACCCAGCAGACTGTTGAGGATGGCCGCACCGCCGACGCCGCCGACAGCGCCTCCCAGGATTTTGGTAAGCTGCCCCATCGCCGCAGTCTTGATAGCCGCACCCACCGCCTGGCCACCGATGATGCCCGTAATCACCTGAATAATGATCGGAAGAAGCGTGTTCATATCCATATTTCCAGTCCCTCCATAGCTGCCAGCCTCCCAGGCCGACGCCATCATGAGACGCCGAATTGAATGAAAGTCAAATGCGCAAACGCTTAAATAAAAGGGGCGGCCCGAAAACCGCCCCTACTTGATAAAAAACCTGTGACTTTCGTTATTCTGCAGCAATCGCGTGGTTGGGTTGAACCGCCGCAGAATAGTCGTTCATCAATGTCTTGGCGATATCGCCGACCTCGAATCGGTACGGACCGATCTCCGAAACCGGCGTCACCTCGGCTGCCGTCCCGGTGAGGAAGCACTGGTGGAAGCCTTCAAGCTCCTCTGGCATGATGGCGCGTTCGATCACCTCCAAACCGCGGTCCTTGGCAAGGTCGATGACCGTGCGGCGGGTGATGCCGTCGAGGAAGCAATCAGGCATGGGCGTATGGATCTTGCCGTCCTTGACGAAGAAGATGTTGGCGCCTGTCGCTTCCGCCACCTGGCCACGCCAGTCGAGCATCATGGCATCGGCATAGCCCTTGGCCTCGGCGGCATGCTTGGACATGGTGCAGATCATGTAGAGGCCGGCCGCCTTCGATTTCGACGGTGCGGTGCGCGGGTCGGGGCGGCGCCATTCGGCCATGTCGAGCCGGATGCCCTTGAGCTTCTGCGCCGGGTCGAAATAGCTCGGCCACTGCCAGATGGCGATGGCGCAGTTGATCCGGCTGTTCTGTGCGGAAACGCCCATCTGTTCGCTGCCGCGCCACGCGATCGGCCGGACATAGGCGTCCTGGAAACCTTGCTTCTTCAACAGCGTGCGGCAGGCGTCGTCAATCTCGGCGACCGAGTAGGGTATCTTGAAGCCAAGCAGGCGCGCCGATTCATGCAGGCGTTCGGTGTGGTCGGTCAGCTTGAAAATTTCGCCGCCATAAGCGCGCTCGCCCTCGAATACCGCGCTGGCGTAGTGCAGCCCGTGGGTCAAGACGTGGATCTTGGCGTCGGCCCATTTGACGAATTCGCCGTTCATCCAGATAAAGCCGTCCAGTTGGTCGAAGGGAACGGATGCCATGGTAACCTCCCGCGGGCGGCAGCCCGCACATCATTGTGTCGTTGCGTGTTTCGCTTCGGCCGCTGCGGGCGGCCATTGTCTCAAAGCGTAGGCGGATATTTAAGGTCTGGCAAACTCAGGAAGTTCCGGAAAAAAACGGCTTCGCTTGCCTTTTCGTTCGCAATCCGCCGAAAAGCTTGCCAAAAATTACCATCGCGCGGAAAATACGTCAATAGTGCTGACATAATTTCCTGCTTCACACGGAGAAAAGATGACGAGCCACGCAGCCGCAGAACCGATCAGGACGGCGATCACCGACGAGGACGGCATCGATTTCGCCATCATCGAGTTGTTCTTCTTCGCCTATCGCGACTTTACCTCCGATCCGGACCAGATCCTGGCCGATTACGGTTTTGGCCGTGCCCATCACCGGGTGTTGCATTTCGTCAATCGCCGGCCCGGGCTGACGGTCGCCGAACTCCTCGACGTGCTCAAGATCACCAAGCAGAGCCTGGCGCGCGTGCTCAAGCAACTGATCGACACCGACCATATCGTGCAATTGCAGGGCCCTCGCGACCGCCGCCAGCGCGAACTCTACCCGACGGCCAAGGGCCGTGCCCTGGCGCTGGCGCTGGCGCGGCCACAGTCGCGCCGCATCCATGCTGCATTGGAAGATTTCGGAGCCACCGAACGCGCCGTTATCGAACGGTTCCTTGAAGCGATGGTAAATCCGGAACTAAGGGCGCAGATCGACATTGTGCCCGCAAAGATGTCAGGGAAAAACCATGGAGACCATTGAGAGGGTTGATCATCCGACAGCACCGGAAGACGACGCGCCGCATCTGCTGGTGATCGACGACGACACCCGTATCCGCAATCTTCTGAAACAGTATCTGACCGAAAACGGCTTTCGCGTCACCGTCGCCGGAAATTCCGGCGAGGCGCGGCGCAAGCTCGCCGGCCTCGACTTCGATCTGATCGTGCTCGACGTCATGATGCCGGGTGAAAGTGGCGTCGACCTCACCAAGGCGCTGCGGGCGGAGAAAAACGTGCCGATCCTGATGCTCACCGCACTGTCCGAAACCGACAGCCGGATCACCGGGCTCGAGGCCGGCGCCGACGACTATCTGCCTAAACCGTTCGACCCGCGCGAGCTGATCCTGCGTATCAACAATATCCTGCGCCGCGGCGGCCCCGCGACAACGCCCAAGGTCGAACAGCTGGTCTTTGGCCCCTATACGTTCCAGATCGCCAGGCGTGAGCTGAAGCGCGGCGGCGAGGCGCTCAAGCTGACTGACCGCGAGCAGGAAATCCTGGCGATCTTCGCTGCCCGTGCCGGCGAGACGATACCGCGGCATGAGCTTGTCGGCGATGAATCCGAGGTCGGCGAGCGCACGATCGACGTCCAGATCAACCGGCTGCGCCGCAAGATCGAACGCGATCCGTCCAATCCGGTCTGGCTGCAGACCGTGCGCGGTATTGGGTATCGGCTCAGTGTAGAATAGCCGTTTCTCAACCAAGCGCTTTCAATGACTTACGGGTAAAACTGTCAAACCGACCTGTTTGGTTTGACAGTTTTCGTTCCCGCTCCGTGCTCGACAATAGCGTTCATCGCCTGGTGCGCCAGGCGCATCTGATCGACCGCCTCGGTGTAGCGAACGATCTCATCAAGCTTTTTGTGGCCGGTGATCGCCCTGATCTGATGAGGTGTGCAGCCTGCTTGGGCGAGGCGTCGGCTGCATGCCTTACGCAGACCGTGCGGAGAAAGCCCCATGGCGCCGCTTGCCAGATCCTCGCGCAGACCCGCTTCGCGGACGCAGACCCTGAACCAGTTCGTGAACGATTCCGGCTGGAACGGTTTTTCGTATTGCGTCAGGAGGTAGGTGAGGTTGTCATGAGGTCGGGCATCGAGGATGCCTTTGAGATATGGATGAAGCGGTATCGAGACAGCCGTGCCTGTCTTTTGCTGCCGAATTGACAGGACGTCGTTCCTGACGTGCTGCCGACCCATGCCGATCACATCCGAGCGTCGCTGGCCCGTGAACAGCAAAAGGTCGAGAGCTAGTCGGGCACGAGTGCCTTCTTCATGCGCCTCATAGAACGCGATGATGTCCTCCTCCTCCCAGGTGATGAATCCACCCGACTTGATTTTCATGCGCCGTATCCGCAGCGTCGGATCGTCCTTTCGCATCCCCATATCGATGGCGCGCCCCATCAGTAGCTTCGTCATCTTCAGCAGCTCGTTGGCGGCGCCCGGGTGCTCAGCCTTCTTGTCCATCATCTTGAGGACGTGCTTGCGCTCGAGCTTGACGACCGAGCCAGTGCCATAGTCAACACGGAGGCGCTCGAGTGCGTTGCGATATGTCTTCTGGCTCGCCTTTGCTAGATTTCTGAAATCTGCGCTGCCGTAGTAGGAGAGGATCAATGCCGCAATTGTGCCCGGCTGTATCCGATTGGCACCGATCATGGTCGTTGGCGCCGCCCTTCCCGCTTCCCACGCCTTCAATGCCGCGCTGTAAACGTCCATGAACTCTGTCGAGTATGGAAGACCTGGCAACGTGATGTTCGTGTGTCTGAAGTAGTGCCGCGGCCGGCCGGTTCGATCAATGAAGGCTTTGACGTGCTTCGGCAGCTTACGCTTCATTGGACGAGCCGATCCCACTCGTTGTCGGAATCTTGAGAGTCGGAAATCCCGCTCAAGCCGTCAAGCGCCCTGTCAAGCGCGCGGACATCCCAACGCTTGACGCCAGGAAGTGGCAGCGGCTGCGGCATGATGCCGGCACGCACCAGCTTGTCGAAATAACCGACGCTAGCCCCCACGAAGCTGGCGGCTTCGGAACGACTAAAGACGCGGCGGTCCGATGGCGGCAGGGCGTGTATAAGCTCGCAGGTGATCATCGTCATGACAGATTGCTCCTTCTGCTGACGTTATAGCGCTTTCGTCTCCGGTAACTGAATTTTGAAAAAAAAAGCTCGACCCGCAGAAGGCGGCGCCGCGGAAATGGTCGTCAGAGGCCTTAGCCCTAGTGGCGCAGAATCGCAGAAGTCACGGGACCCGCCCGCGAATTCATTCACGGGGCCGGCCTGTTCTCGCCGTCAGCGCCAGAACCCGGGCCGTCCCCTACTCGCCGAGATTATTGTTAGCACCGTGGCGCTAACCCAAGGACACTGAGCCCGAGGTTGGACATTGACTTTAACCAAGCTGTGCGCGGCGGAAAGATGTAGTATTCTTCAAGCGGCCAGGAGGCTTTTTTTCGAGCGCACCGATGTCAGTCGTGCTTGACGAGCAGGTCTTTAAATTCGGCGGCTGCACGTTGGACCTCCGAAAGGGCACGCTGCGCCATGCGAACGGGCCAGCTTACCTCAGGCCGAAAGCCTACGCACTGTTGACCCATCTCGCCCAGCACATGGGCCGCGTCGTGCCAAAATCGGAAATCATGGATGCGGTGTGGCCCGACGTCTTTGTCACCGAGGATTCGCTGACGCAGTCGATCCGCGAGATCCGCAAGCTGCTGGGCAACGATCTTGTGCGGACGGTATCGAAGCGCGGATATATGCTGGCGGCGGAGGTCGAGGCCGCCCCCGAAATCGGTTCGCAGCCAATCGTGGCGGTGCTGCGCTTTCGCAACGAAAGCGGCGACCCGACTGACGACCCAATCGTCGACGGCTTTGCCGAAGATATCATCAACGGCCTGGCACGCTTCGGCACGGTGACGGTGCTGGCCCGCAATTCCAGCTTCTTCTTCGCCTCCTATGCACGATCGGAGTGGCAGCTGATCCGCTCGCGTATCGGGGCGGACTATCTCGTTGAGGGCTCGGTGCGCCGCCACGAAGACCGCATAACGGCCGCCGTCAACCTTGTCGACGCGGCCAATGCCAGCCAGCTCTGGGGCGATCGATACCAAGCCGCCGGCAGCGGTTTCTCTGCCATCCAGCAAGACATTGTCGAGGAGATTGTCGGGCGGTTGGCAAGGCGGGTTACCAATGCCGGCCTGCAGCAGGCGACGCGCAAACCGATCACCAGCCTTGCCGCTTACGAGCTGGTGCTGCGCGGCGTCGCCTTAGTGCGCGACCCCGCCCAGACTGACATCGAAGGCGCGAAGGCGTTTTTCGAGGCGGCCGTGGCCAAGGACCCGGCCTACGGGCTGGCCCATATCTATCTCGGCCTGTCCTGCGCCCTCAAGGGCGAATTCGAACAGGCCAGTCATGCGGTTCTGGTCCAGGCGCGTGACCTCGTCGCTAACGGCCTGGCGCTGTCGCCCGACCAGGCGACCGGACATCGCATCCAGTCGCTGGTGCGTCTCTACATGCGCGAGCATGAGGCGGCCGAACACCACCTCAGGACTGCGCTGGACCTCAATCCCTACGATGCCGATTGCATCGAGCAGATGGGCCTGTTGCTGACCATGCGCGGGCGGCCGTTCGAGGCGCTGGGCTGGCTGGCGCGCGCCATCCGCATCGATCCGATGATCCCGCACTGGTATCAGTTCGACCGCTCGCTGGCGCTCTACATGATGGGCGACTACCGGCCGGCGGCCGAGGCGCTGGAACTTGCGACGCGGCCGACGCCCTGGATCAGGACGCGGCTTGCTGCCTGCTACGCCCAGCTTGGCGAAATGGACCAAGCGCGCCGGCAGGCCGCCCTCATCAATGAGGGCGACCCCGATTTCTCGCCGATCGACTATGCCACCAAGGCGATGCCGTTCGAGAGCCCGGGCGACGCCGCGCATCTGGCGGACGGGATCCGGCTGGCACTTGGCGCGCGGTCTGCGTCTGGGGCGGGTCAATCGACGACGACGATATAGCGCCCCTGATAGGCCCGATAGTAGGTGCCGCCACAACGCCCGACGGCGAAGCCGTTGACGGTGGTGCGGACGCAGCCAGCTGGCAAGGCGGGGACCCAGGCCGTGGTGTGCCTGAGCACGCGCCATGTGGTTCGCCGCGTAACCCCGGCGGCGCTGCGGGGCGTCCAAGGTTGGCCGACACGGGCCTGCGCCTGGCCGACCAGCGACAGCGTTGGCACAGTGCTGCCGATGATTTCGACGGCCGCGAGGCTGATTGCGACCGCGGTGGCGATCGCTCCGATTTTCTTCATGGATTTCGTGGCCATGTTTCTTTCTCCTGATGTTGATGCAAGTCTTGTGGGACGATTGCCCGTGCCGGGTGCATTGCCGAGCAGTGCGGCTTCGGCGCCGCGCCCAAAAACCGAACCGGCGATATCGGTGATCAGGCCGCCTGCCGACGCAAGTATCAGAAAGCCGGCGTCGAAGCGGATGAGAACGTGTCCGAAGGGGATCATGTTCAATTCCTTTCAGATATTGAATGGTTGCAGATCGGTTGCCAGGGCGGCCTCTCCGCCATGGCTCCTGTTGGGATGCTGGTGCCGCTCAGGCCGCCATTGGTTCTGGTTCAGCGATTGGCTCGATCGGCTCCAACGCGGGGACGGTTTCTGCCGGCGCCTTGATGCGGAACCAGGTGACATAGAGCGTCGGCAGGAAGACCAGCGTCAGCACCGTCGCCACCACCAGCCCGCCCATCACCGCATAGGCCATCGGGCCCCAGAACACGGTCGGCGCGATCGGGATCATGCCGAGGATGGCGGCGGCCGCGGTGAGCAGGATCGGCCGCAGCCGATGCTCGGTGGCGCTGATCACCGCGGCCCACGGCTCCTCGCCACCAGCGATGTGTTGGTCGATCTGCGAGATCAGGATGACCGAGTTGCGGATGACCATGCCGATCAGCGACATCACCCCGAGGATGGCGACGAAGCCCATCGGCGAGCCCGAGATCAGCAAGGCACCGGCCACACCGATCAGGGCCAGCGGCGCCGTCAGCAGCACCAGGACGAGGCGCTGGATGCTCATCAGCTGCACCATCAGCACCGTCATCATGATGAACAGCATCAGCGGAAACACGACGAAGATGCTGGCCCGCGCCTTGGCGCTGTCCTCGATGACACCGCCAAGAGCGACATTGTATCCGGCAGGCAGGCTGGCCTGGAAGCGGGCGAGCGGCCCGTCGAGCTGCCGCACCACCGCCGTGGCATCGCTCCCAGGCGTCACATCGGCCTGGACGGTGACGGTCGGCAGGCGGCCGCGGCGCCAGATCAGCGGCGGCTCGGTCTGGTAGGTTAGCGACGCCACCTGCTCGAGCGGCACCCGGCGACCGCCGGAGGCGCTGATCGTCAACGTGCGCAGCGAGTCGATATTGGCACGCTCATCAGGGACAGCCCGCGCCACGACGTCGACCAACCAGGTCCGATCGCGCATTTGCGTGATCTTGGAGCCTGACAGGATCGAGTTGATGGTATCAGCAAGCTGCTGCGAGGAGATGCCAAGCGCACGCGCCCTGTCCTGGTCGACCTCGACCTTGATAACCTTGGCCGGCTCGTTCCAGTCGTAGTTGATATTGCGGATGCTGGCGTTGCCGCCGAGCACCTGGGCAAAGCGCTGCGCGATGGCGCGGGTCTGCTCCGCGTCGGGTCCGCTGACGCGGAACTTCAGCGGCCAACCGACCGGCGGTCCGAGCTCGAGCGGGGTGACGCGGCTCATGACATCGTCGAAACCGGTCGACAGCGCCTTGTCCAGCCGGTCGATGACCGCCTGCCTGACCGCATGGCCCTTGGTGACGACCACCGCCTGGGCAAAGTAATCATTGGCGAGCTGGGCATCGAGCGGCAGGTAGAAGCGCACGGCGCCCTGCCCGACATAGAAGCTCCAGTGGTCGATGCCGGGATCGGCCTTGAGCAGCTTCTCAACACGCTCGACGGTTGCCTGCGTCGCTTGCAGCGAGGCGGCGCGCGGCAGCGTCAGATCGACCATCACTTCTGGCCGGTCGGACTTGGGGAAGAACTCCTGCGGCACCAGGCCCATGGCGACGACGGACAGCGCGAACAGCCCCGCCGTCCCGCCCAGCACCAACCACTTCATGCGCATCCCGAGGTCGAGCACGGCGCGGAAGCCCCGCGAGAAGCGCGAACTGCCGTGGCCGCCGTGGCGCTTGAGGCGCTCTGGCAGGATCGCCACGCCGGTGAGCGGCGTGAACAGCACGGCGACGACCCACGAGACGACCAGCGCGATGCCGACCACCGCAAACAGCGAGAAACAATATTCGCCGGCGCCACTCTTGGCGAAGCCGACCGGCACGAAGCCGGCGATGGTGACCAGCGTTCCGGTCAGCATCGGAAAGGCTGTCGAGGTGTAGGCATATGTGGCGGCGCTGATCTTGTCATGCCCCTCTTCCATCTTCGAGATCATTATCTCGACGGCGATCATGGCGTCGTCGACCACAAGGCCGAGCGCGATGATCAGCGCGCCAAGCGAGATGCGCTGCAGGGAAATGCCGAAATACTGCATCGCCACGAAGGTGATGGCGAGCACCAGCGGGATGGCGATAGCCACCACGATGCCGGGCCGCCAGCCGAGCGCCAGGAAGGAGACGGCGAGCATGATAGCGATCGCTTCGCCGAGGCTCTTGGTGAATTCGCCGACGGATTCCTCCACCACATGCGACTGGTCTGCGACCAGGCGCAGGTCCACACCGGCCGGCAACGCGCGCACCATCTCGGCGACCTTGTCCTTGACGTGCTCACCAAGCGCCAGCGCGTCGCCACCTGCGGTCATCGATATGGCGATGCCGATCGCCGGCTCGTCGTTGAAGCGGAACTGCGGCTGCGCCGGGTCGGAATAGGTGCGCTTGACCTCGGCGACATCGCCCAGGCGGAAGTAATGGCCATTGGCATAGAGGTTGATCGCCTTCAGGCCGTCCTCGGAGGTGAATTCGCCACTGACGCGGATGGCGATGCGCTCCGGACCGGCATCGACCGTGCCGCTCGGCGTGAGCGCGTTCTGCGCCTCCAGCGCCTGCGACAGCGAGCCGACGTCGAGGCCGAGCGCGGCAACCTTCTGCGTCGAGAATTCCAGATAAATCTTCTCGTCCTGCTGGCCGACCAGATCGACCTTGGCGACATCGGACACGCGCAGGAAATCGGCGCGCAGCCCGCTCGCCAGATCCTTCAACTGGCGATGGCTCAAACCGTCCGAGGTGAGCGCAAAGATCAGCGAATAGGTGTCGCCGAACTCGTCATTGTATAACGGGCCCTGGACGCCCGAGGGCATGGTCGACTTGATGTCGTCCATCTTCTTACGCACCTGATACCAGAGCGGCTGCACGTCGGCGGCGCCGACCGTGTCCTTCAGATTGACAAACACCACCGACTCGCCCGGCTTGGTGTAGCTCTTGACGTAGTCAAGGTTGGGAAGCTCCTCGAGCTTCTTCTCGATGCGGTCGGTCACCTGCTCGACGGTGTCGTTGGTGTCGGCGCCCGGCCACATTGTCTTGATGACCATGGTCTTGATGGTGAAGGGCGGATCTTCCTCCCGCCCCAGCGAGGAGTAGGCCCAAAGCCCGGCAATCGCCGCCGCCACCATCAGGTAGACGACGAAGCTGCGGTGCCGGATTGCCCAGTCGGAAAGGTTGAAAGAGGTCATGGCTCTGCTCCCTCAGCCGCAGCGCCTCCGCGCTATTGGCTGTCCAAAATGGTTGCTCGATGAGATCTCGGCCCTAGGCGGCCGATAGCATTTTCTGGTTTTCCGCCCGGCTGACGGCCGGGCGCCGCGGCTTGATCGCCAGGGCGTCGATATAGCTTTCGAAGGCGTGCGGGTCCTGCTCCGCGGTCGCCAGCGCGACATGGCCGTCCGGTCTGACGAGGTAGGCGCCGTTTAAGACCAGCCCCGCCTTTTCAGCTTGCCCGGTCCACGAAAACTCATAAACCGGGATGCCGGTGCGCTCGATCGCCCAGACGAATGCCGGGCTTGCCTCGCCATAGACATGGACCTGCCAGTCCAAAGCCGTGAGCGGCGCAAAATTGTCGCCCAACGCATCTTCAACATAGGGAAGCCGGTCGCCGCCGCTGAGCTTGCCGGCCGATCCGGTGCTAATCGCGCTGCCGCGATAGTTGATTGCCGTCTGCGAGATCAGGCCGAAGAATGCACGCGAGCCGACATTAGTGCCAAGCAACCGTGCCATGAGGCGCGGCATCAAGTATTGACGGAACATCCCAACCAGGCGCGACCGGCTGGTCGCGAAGCGGAACACTTTGTCTGTGCTGTCGATCAGCTTCCTGGCGAACGCAATGCGCTCCGGCTCGTAGCTGTCGAGCAGGCGGGCATCGGCCCTGCCCTGCAGCACGGCCGCCAGCTTCCATGACAGATTGATCGCATCGCCCATTCCCGTGTTCATGCCTTGGCCGCCGGCAGGGCTATGGATATGCCCGGCATCGCCGGCCAGAAACACGCGGCCGACCCGGAAGCGTTCGGCGACGCGGTGATGGACGCGGTAGGTCGAGAACCAGTTGACCGTGTCGACCTTGATGCAGGTGTCGCGTTCTACGGCGGCGCGAATGGCCTCGAAGGTGATCGCCTCGTCGGCCTCATGCGCCTTCGGCACGACGCCGATCAGCCTGAGCGAACCGGACTGCCTGACCGGCATGACGATGGCGAAGCCGTAGGTGCTGACCGTGACGTCCATTCCGTTGCGGGTCGCCGCGCCAGTGCCCTCGACGTCGGCGACATAGAACAACTGTTCGTATGTGCCGCCGGGAAAGCCAATGTCGAGGCCATGGCGGACAGCGCTGCGGGCGCCGTCGGCGCCGCAGAGATAGGCAGCCCGCACCGTCTCGGAAACACCGTTGCGGTGGAGCGTGGCGGTGACGCCGCCGGCATCCTGCCGAAAGCCGGCCAGTTCAGTGCGCCGTTCGACGGTCACGCCGGCTCTCTCGAGATGCTCGATCAGAATGCGCTCGTGAATGTCTTGCGGCAGCGCGAAAGCGAACGAATACGGGCTGACGCCGCGGCCGAAGTCGCTGAGGCGGAGCTTGGCGGCGATGCCGGCGGGCGTGCGCACCGTGAGCTGCTCGACCCGCACGCCGGCGGCAAGCACGTCGTCGACGATGCCGATCTGGCGGTGAAATTCCAGCGTGCGCGCCTGCACGGCCAGCGCCCGTGAGGTTTCCCCCGGCTCGGAATCCTTGTCGATGATGCGGACATCGACACCTAGGCGCTTCAGCCACAGCGCTAGTGTCAACCCGGTCGGCCCTGCGCCGACGATCATAACCTGGGTGTTTGAGGCCGTCATTTCATGTCTCCTTTCTCGACGCGGACCTTCTGGTTTTCACGCAGGCGGTTGACGCCGGCGGTGACGACGATGTCGCCCTTGGCCAGGCCGCCCCCCACGATGACGCGGTCGGTCTCATAGCGGGCGACGATTATGGACTTGAGCGCCAGCTGCGACTGCCGGTCGACGACCCAGACCGCAGGCTGGCCATCCTTGTCGAACAGCGCGCTGCCCGGCAGGACGACGACGGGGGCGCTGGTGCTGTCCAGCCTGCCGGCGACGCTGGCGCCGAAGCGCATCTCGGCCGGCGCGTCCTCGAGCGAAACCTTGACCTGGTAGGTGCGCGTTGCGGTATCGGCCATTGGTGCGATCTCGCGGACCACGCCGACCGCGGTGACAGCTGGATTGCTGAGCAGCGAGACGACGATTCTTGGTTTCTTGCCGGCGTTGCTGGCCTTGCCGAACGCGGCTTCCGCGATCGAGAAGACGGCATCCCTGGCGCCGGGTCCGGCCAGCCGCACGACCATCTGGCCGACATTGACGATCTGGCCATTCTCGGCTGCGGTCGCCGTGACAATCCCATCGAAATCGGCACGCAACTCGGTGTAGTCGAGCTGGTCGCTCGCCATGTCGAGAGAGGCATTGGCGGATTCGAGCTTGGCTTGCGCTGAGCGCAGGTGCTTCAGCGTCGCGTCGTAGTTGGCGTGCGTCGTGTAGCCCTTTTCAAGCAGGCGACGAATGCGCTCCTCAGCGCCTTTCGCCTCGACCAGCACCGCCTCGGCGGCGACCTGGTCGGCCTTGGCGCTGCGCAGCCGGTTGCGGTAGTCCTCGTCCTCGATGCGGGCAAGCACCTGTCCCTTTGTCACAGCTTCGCCGACATCCACCGCCCTTGAGATGAGCTTGCCGGAGACGCGGAAGCCAAGATCGCTTTCGCGACGCGGGCGGATCTCGCCGACGGCGCGGCGGTCGTCTTCTATCGAGCGCGGTTTGACCGTCGTCGCCTGGACGCGCCTGACTTCGGGCGCGGCCGGGGCTGCGGCATTACGCACACCAGCGCCGGCGTTCAGCGCCGCAAAGCCGAGGCAGGCGGCGATCAGAGCCAGCGAGGAGACACCGACGAGCGCGCGCCTGTGCTTCAAATTCCTGAAAGATATGACCATATGTTCCTCCTGCGCGGCCCGGGACCGAAGGCCTCCGACTGCTCGACCAATTCTTGGCCGGTTTCATCTTGAATGGGGTAAGCGCCTCGGGCGCCGTCGACCACCACGGCCGACAAGCATCTTTTGCGCGATACGAGAGGACAAATCCCGATCGGTTTCTGAGAAAAATCTGAAAATCGTGGCGCAAACGGGAGCCGAGGGTTCTCGACTGTGCTTGGCGACGTGGGGTGGCGATGCTTTCCGACGCGGCAAGGGCAGCTACGGGTCAGGGAGCGTCGCTTTGCGAGCCGATGCGGTGGCCGTTATGGCCTAGACAGCTTGGCCGCACCCGCGACGTCCTGAAGTTGCCCATAAGGACGGCGCGGAGCTTCGGTGGATATAGCGCCTGAGCCCAAGACGGCCGATTCTGATGGCAAGTTCGGTCGCCTCGAATTGGTCGGGAAGCAGGGGCTTTGCAACATGCGGACGAGGAAGGACACAATCGGTAAATCAGGTCTCGAAATCGGCGCACACCGTTAGTTCGACAATCGGCCCGTTCCCATCGAAGAAGAAGTTCTCCGGTCGATGACTGTCGTTAACCAATCCGGATCCATCTCTGGAACGGACGAGAGCAGCGATTCAGTGTAGGAATCGTAGGGAGGCCGCAAGACCTGCTCTTTCTCGCCTTGCCTGACTACTTCACCACGATGCATGACGACGACGTCATCCGCGATCGCGCGAACCGTCGCCAGGTCGTGGGTGATGAACATGTAGGAGAGGCCGAACTCATGTTGCAGTTGGATCAGCAGCCTCAGAATGCCTTCCGCGACAATCTGGTCGAGCGCAGAAGTCACCTCGTCACAAATGATGAAATCGGGTTCGGCGGCAAGAGCCCGCGCGATACAGATACGTTGCTTTTGCCCGCCCGAGAGCTCGCTGGGCAGGCGGTTGATGAATTCGTCCGGATCAAGCTCGATTTTGTTCAGAAGCGCACGGATGCGCACTTCTCTCTCTGCACCGCGCAGGCCGAGATAGAATTCGAGCGGTCTACCGAGGACATCGCGCACCTTCTGGCGCGGATTGAGGGCCGTGTCGGGCATCTGCGAGATCAGCTGCACACGCCGCAACTGGTCACGACTGCGGTCACGAAAGTCGCGCGGCAAGACGGCCCCGTTGAACGCGCTTGAGCCTGCCAGTGGAGGCAACAGGCCGGTTATCACCCGCGCGAGCGTCGACTTGCCGGATCCGGACTCGCCGACGATGGCCACGGTGCGCCTGACGTGAATGTCGAACGAGACATTCTTCAGCACGATCGCGCTGCCATAGGCTGCAGTGATGTTGTCGATCCGGATGATCGGTGTCTCTGAGAATGCCGCAGGCGGCTTCGGCTCGGTCCTGAAGCTACGCACCGCCCAAAGCGCTCTGGTGTAAGCCTGCTTCGGCTCGGACATCATTGTGCGGGTGTCTGCCTCCTCCACAACATCGCCGTAGCGCAGCACCATGATGCGGTCGGCCATTTGCGCAACGACGGCGAGATCGTGGCTGATATAGATCGCTGCGGTGCCGAACTGCCTGACCGCATTGCGCATCGCGGCAAGAACCTCGATCTGCGTGGTGACGTCCAGCGCGGTCGTCGGTTCATCGAAGATGATGAGGTCTGGCCGGCAGGCCATCGCCATGGCGGTCATCGCGCGTTGAAGCTGGCCGCCCGAGACCTGGTGGGGGTAGCGGAACCCGATCTCCTCCGGGTTGGGAAGCTGCAGCCGGCGATAGATTTCCACCGCGTCTTTTTGAGCTTCAGCACGGCGCTTCACGCCGTGCACGACGGGGACTTCGCAGTATTGATCGATCAATCGGTGCGCGGGATTGAAACTTGCCGCCGCTGACTGCGCCACATACGCAATGCGCGAGCCGCGTAGTCGGCGGTTATCCTCTTCGGACGCGCTGACGAGATCCTGCCCCAAGAATTCGACTGTGCCGCCGGAGATGCGGCACCCGTCTCGCGCGTAGCCCATTGCCGCCAGCCCGATCGTCGATTTTCCGGCGCCCGACTCCCCGATCAACCCCAGCACCTCGCCGCGCCGCAGCTCGAAGCCGATCCCATGGACGATTTCCTTCCAGGCCTCGTCGGCCTTGGCTTCGATGCGCAGGCCGCGGACCTTCAGAAGAGGCATGTTCGCAACCCTGCTCTCGCGTTCGGAGATCATTCTTTCAATCCGCTGGTGACATGCAGCATCCAGTCAACGACAAAATTGACGCCCACTGTCAAAAGGGCGATCGCGGCCGCCGCAAACAAGGGCGTGACGTCGCCGAACGAGATCAGCGTCGCGTTCTCCCGCACCATGGAGCCCCAATCGGCTGTCGGCGGCTGGATGCCGAGTCCGAGGAAGGACAGCGCCGATATGAACAGGAACACGAAGCAGAACCGCAGGCCAAGCTCGGCCAGCAGCGGCGCGGTGGCGTTTGGCACGATCTCACGGGTGATCAGCCACCACATGCCTTCGCCCCTCAAACGGGCGGTCATCACGTAATCCATGACAACGATGTTCATGGCAACTGCACGCGCCACCCGGAAGATGCGCGTTGAGTCCAGTATCGCGATCACGGCCACGAGGGCCGGGATCGACGTGCCGACGATGGTGAGAATGAGCAGCGCGAAGATGAGTGAGGGAATGGCCATCAGGATATCGACAAACCGGCTCAGCAGCTGGTCGGCCCAGCCGCCGAGCGTGGCCGATAGGAAACCGACCGTCGCCCCGAGAAGAAACGCCAGAGCGGTAGCCAGGGCGGCGATGCCGATCGTGTTGCGCGCGCCGAAGACGAGACGGCTGAACATGTCCCGTCCCAGGCTGTCGGTTCCTAACAGATAGACCCAGCTCCACGGTTCATATTCCCCTCCCACCACCTCCGTCTCGCCAAACGGGGCAATGGCCGGCGCCGCGATGGCGACGAAGATGTAAATTGCAATCACGGCCATTCCGAACCAGGCGGTCGGGGGGGCGGATTTCAGCAGTCTCCATGTGGCAGCCATCGGACTCGTTACCTCGCATGCATCAGTCGCGGGCTGGTCAGGATCGACAAAATGTCAGCCATGAGATTGAGAACAATGTAGATGGACGCGAAGGTGAGGCTTGCCGCCTGGACGACTGGAATGTCGCGCTTGGAGACGGAGTCGACCAGCAGTTGCCCAAGCCCGGGATAGACGAATACCACCTCCACGACCACGACGCCGACAACCAGATAGGCGAGGTTGAGAGCGACCACGTTGATGATCGGCGCGAGTGCGTTCGGCAGCGCGTGACGGGCGATAATGCGCGAGCGCGGCATTCCCTTCAGCCGCGCCATCTCAATGTAAGGGCTTGCCAGCAAGTTGACGATCGAGGCTCGCGTCATGCGCATCATGTGCGCGACGACCACGAACGTCAGCGTCAGCGCGGGGAGAAGCATCTTGTCGAGCCTCTCATAGAACCCTGCGCCAGGCGCGATGTTGGACAGTGAAGGAAATATCCCTGCATTGACCGCGAATATCAACAGCAGAATGTAGGCGACTAGGAACTCCGGCACCGAGATCGAAGACAGGGCGACGACGTTGACGATCCGGTCGAATGGGGAATTCCGATAGATCGCTGCTGTCACACCAAGGAATATCGCGAGCGGAACAGCAATGACCGCAGCGAATGCGGCGAGCAGAAGTGTATTGCCCAGCCGGACGCCCATAAGCTCCGAGATTTCGCGCCCGCTGGCGAGTGACTTTCCGAAATCGCCGGTTGCGATACCGCCGATCCAGGTGAAATACCGCTTGAAAGGCGGCTGATCGAGACCAAGTTCCTTGCGGAACGCCGCAACCGTCTCGGGCGTCGCCGACTGACCCAAAACCTGCTGCGCAACATCTCCCGGCAGCAGTTCGACGGCCGAGAAAACGATCACCGAAACCACAAACAGGGTGATGACGCCAAAGCCGATTCGCTGAAGGATGATCCTTGTGATTTTTCCCATCGCGTCTTCCTATACCGGCGACCAGCTCGTCGCCTCGATCCCGGTGATGCCGCGCTCGTCCTGGCAATAATACACGGTGAAGAAGTCTCCGGGTCCGGTGATGATCGTGCCGGGATAGCCGAGATCCTTGTTGGGCAGCCCGCCGCGAATGCAGACGGCGTTCTCGACGTCCCAGCTGCGGCCACCATCATCCGAAAACACGCCGCGAATGCTGTAGTCGGGTTTGCGATGTCCGTAAGTGCACAGAACCCGTCCGTCGGAAGTCTTGATGAGGTGGGGCGGGTAGCCCGCAATCGGAGTTTGGACCGCCGCGCTCCAACTGAGGCCGCCGTCCTCGGATATCGCCGAGAACAAATGTCCGGTCCGGTCGTCCCGAAAGACAAGCAGCAGTCTGCCATTATCGGTCTCGATGAGGTCCGGCTCGGTGAACAGATGATCGGCCGACCAGGCCGCAAAAATCGGTTTGCCCCAACTCCGCCCGCGGTCGTCGGAGATGACGACGAAAATCCGCTGGTAGTCCGGGATATCGTTCAAGGGCATGATGAGTCGGCCGTTCTTCAGTTCGACCGCGCCGCGCAGACCATAGCCCCCCGAATAAGGTGCCGTTTCGATCTGGCGGGTTTGTCCCCAACTCGCGCCGCAATCTTCGGAGAAATGCACGACCGTCCGGCCTTTTCCGCGTGCCCAAGGCGCGAACTTCCTTGCACGGCCAGCTATTTTCGGCCCCGTTTCGAGCTCGCCCGAATCCGTCATCTCAGATGCGAATGCCTCCGGCAGGTCGTATGTGTTCTGGTTCTGCGCGCTGAGCGCTCGGCCGAGCGGAATCCACTCGAATTGCCACTGATTCAGCATGATTTCGCCGGAGGAAAGCACGGTAAGGCCGGCGCACTCCACGCCGGACCATTCATAGCCTGGCACCACCTCGGCCGGTTCCCAGGTAGCGCCCCGATCGAATGATCGCGTCAGCATGTTGCGATACCGTGGATCGTGCGGTGGATGCAGTGTGTGCTCACCTCGCACGGTGTTGTTGAAGACGACCAACCAGGTTCCGTCGGGCGCGATCACGATGTGCGGGTGCGCCTGATAGGCGAACTCGTTTCTCGCCACGATGCTGTTGCGGCTCTTGCGTGGAGCTATCATGTCCCTTGCCATTTCCGGTATCTTTCGCAGAACAGCCAACTGAGCCGTCATTGCAAGCAGCTTGCAGAGCCTGTCCTATGGAACGAGGTGGAAGCGACGCCGACATTCGGCGTCGCTTGCTTCCACGTTCCGGTCCCTATGCGAAGGACCACCTTTCGGCGCATTTGCCGCCATCAAACTCCAGATTGTTGCCGATGACCTCCGGGAGCTGGATCTTGTCGCTCACGGCCTGGACATAGGACCCGAAGAGCGGGATCACTGTGCTGCCCTCATCGTGCAGGATACGCTGCATCTCGACATACATGTCCCGCCGTTTGGTCTCGTCGAGTTCCGAGCGTGCACTGACCAGCAGCTTGTTGAAACGCTCATTGTCCCACATCGACTCGTTCCACGACGCGCCAGCGGAATAGACCTGTGTGAACATCCAGTCCTCGGTTGGACGTCCGGCCCAGAAGCTGGCGCACCAGGGCTTCTTGAGCCAGACGTTGGACCAATAGCCATCCTCGGGTTCGCGGACGACTTCGATATTGATTCCGGCAGCCCTGGCCTCTTCCTGGTATAGCTGGGCACCGTCGGTCGCTCCGGCGAACGCCGTTTCGGCGACGTGAAGCTGGACCTCGAGACTGTTGTGGCCCGCTTTCTTGAGGTGGAATTTCGCCTTCTCGAGATCATAGGTGCGCTGCGGAATCTCGTCGGCCGTCGCGTAGTATCTGTTGGCCGGCCCGATCGGAAAGTCGTTGGCTATCTTGCCGTAGCCCTTCATGATCGCGCTCAGCCATTTCTCACGGTCGATCGCATACTTCAACGCCAGGCGCACATCATTGTTGTCGAACGGCGCCGTATTCGCATGCATCGGCAACGACACGTGCTGACTGCTTTCGCCGGCAAAAACGACCACGCCAGGCGCACGTTTGAGCAGGCCGACGGTTTTGAGATCGACCTTGTTCATGGCGTCGATTTCACCGGACCTCAGCGCATTGGTCCTAGCCACCACGTCGGCAATGAATAGCGTCTCGACTTCGTCGAAGTGCGCCCGTCCCTCCTTCCAGTAATTCGGGTTGCGTTTGGTGACCGTGCGCAAACCGGGGTCGAAGGATTCCAGAACGTATCCGCCGGTGCCTATGCCGGATTTCCAGTCGATGCCTCCTTCGGGTGTCGCTGGGCAGATCCCGAGGCGCGCGTCGCTCAGCAGATAGGCGAAGTCGGCATTGCCCTCCGCAAGGGTCACTACAACCACGCCGTCGCCATCGGCCTTCATGTCGACGATCGGCTTGACGATATCCTTCGCCGCCGATTTCGTATCCTTGCCGCGATGATGATTCAACGATGCGATCACATCTTGGGCGGTCAAAGATTTGCCATTGTGGAATTCGACCCCCTTCCTCAGTTTCAACGTCCAGACCTTGGCGTCGGGCGAGGGCTCCCAACTTTCGGCGAGTTCGGCGCTGAGGCTCCCGTCCGCCGCGATTTCGGTGAGGCAATTCCTCAATTGTCCAAAGCTGACCTGGTTCATGTAGATGTCGAGGATGAGCGCGGGATCAAGCGTGTCGCTCGTAGCGCCGCCCGTGCAGCCCAAACGAAGGCGGCCGCCCTTCTTCGCGGTCGCGGCCATGGCCCGCCCCGAGAGTGACAGCGCCGGAGCCGCGAGGCCCATCGCTGTTGCGCCCATCAGGAAATGACGCCGGCTGATCCCGGCCCCCAGCTGGTTGGACAGATGTTCCGTTTTCTGTTGCATCGCATAATCTCCCTATCTGCACATTTTTTCTGTTGACCGGTCACCCTTACAAAGGTGCGACACCGGGCGTGCCGCTGTTGATGAGCATTGTCCGCGCCTTTTCCCGATACTCTTTGCGAATGTCTCTGGTTGGCGGGCGGCAGCGGCTCGATGGCATCCCCACGAGTTCCATGCAGAGCTTGTCCAGATAGCCATCGCCGCTGGTGAAATCGCTCTCAATCTCCCTCCACAGCTGATAGAATGGCAGCACATTGAAGACGAGCGAGCGTTGAACCTGCTCATATTTTCCGGCGTTCAGATCATCGACAAGCCGAGTGCCCCATTCGGGCCAGTAGTTGCATGTATGCACCTCATAGGCTCTCGCGCCGAGCATGTGGCTGATGACGAATTTCAGCTGATTGTCGATGATGCAGAATCTGTTTGAGAACTTGGCGACGACCTCTTCGAACTCCATGCTGTCGGTGCGCGCCGTCGCCCATTTCAGTCCGACAACGCTTGGAATCTCGGACACTTTTTCGATCAGCTCGTTGGACAGATTGCTGCTTGTCCAGAATGTGTTGTAAATGATCAGCCCGAGATCGGAGGCGTCCGCGACGGCGGCGACATGCTCGAAGAAATCCCGCTCGGTATGGCCGAAATAGAACGGGCAGGAAATTTGGAGGAAGTCGGCGCCTGCTTTGCTCGCCGCCTTGGCGAGAGCTACCACTTCACGCGTTGACGTGCTCTGACCGCCAACGGCGACGGGCATGGCGCCATGGGCCTCCTCGAGAACGGCGTCGATCAGGCGCAATCTTTCATCGAAAGTAACGGTGGAGAAATCTCCGGCCGCGCCGCCAACCAGCAACGTTCCGTGCTTGCCATCCATGCCGCGGTCAAGCATGGAGCGAACAATTTTGCGAGTTGATCTCAGATCGATGTCAAGATCTGGATCAGAAAACATGGTAGGAATAGTTATGTAGCAGCCTTCGAGGCGACTTTTGAGCTCGGCATATCTGGATGAATTCAGCATTTTGCTTTCCACAGGGGGGTATCTGCGTAGATCCTACACCAAAGCGTTTGCCGGGAATGTGCATTTTTTGCGCAATTGTTGACATATTTTGCGGACAGGCTGATTGTCGCGCAGACATTCGTTTTCCCGCCCGAGTCCCCCAACAGGGCGCAACGTGCGAAGGACCGCGAATTGAGTGAGAGATTTGGTTTCCTGATTGTTCCCGACTTCCCCTTCTACGGGCTATTTCCGGCAATCGAGGCGCTGCGTGTAGCCAACCACAATAGTGGGCAGCGCCTCTATGAATGGCACCTGGTATCCGTCGATGGCGGCCCGATCACTGCGACCAATGGAATGACGCTCGCCGTCGACCACAGCATTGCCGATTGCCCAAAGCTGTCGGTCTGCTTTGCCGTAGCGGGGAACCACCCACTCGACCATTGCTCGCCGGGTATTTTGAACTGGCTGCGCCAGATTGACCGGCATGGCACAAAGCTCGGGGCGTTTGATTCAGGCATTTTCCTGCTGGCGGCGGCAGGCCTGCTCGACGGCCAGGATGCCGCTGTCCACTGGGAGATCGCACCGACACTACGCGAGCACTATCCGGCGGTGAGCCTCACCGATCGGATCTATCAGATCGACGACCGGCGCCTGACATGCGCTGGCGGTAGTTCTACCCTGGACCTTATGCTGACGCTGATCTCAACCGCACATGGCCGGGCGCTGATGGAAAAGGTGGCGAATGGATTAGTGCATTATCCCCACCGCAGTGGCGCCGAGCGGCAGTTGCCGGACGAGCCAAGCGCTGTCACAAAAGATTCGCTGCTGCTGAAGAGAATATGCGTCTTCATGAGCGAAAATATCGATGACCCTCAAAGGATAGAAAATATCTCGGTGCGATTCGGGATGAATCAAAGAAAACTTGAAAGCTTATTCAAGAAAAACCTCAACGTATTGCCTTCTGACTACTATATCAGTTTGCGAATGGATCACGCTCGCGAATATCTATTTTATAGCAGTATGAGCGTTAAGGAAATCGCTCTTGCGTGCGGGTTTTCCTCGCCCTCGGTATTTTGCAGGGCCTTCAAAAAGATCTATCGAATTTCTCCGCGTGAATACCGCCGCAGCGTTTCGGCCGAAAGTCTCAGGCGGTTCAGCACAAGCTACGATCCCGGGGGCCGCCCTAAGATTTCTCACGCATTAGACGCTGTTTCCGCTGACGCCCGCATGGCACAAAGCAAAGCAATCTGACACGCTGCTTTGGAATGTGCGAGTGAGTTGCACAAGTCCGCAGCCGCCGCACCATCTTGGTCGATGAAATTCCGGGCCGCAGGGCCATTGCGTTCCTGCAGCGCAATCACAAGCTTGCGGCGAGGGTTGCTCTGCGGAACACAAATCCTCCCCTGCAACTTGCACTTTTGGACAAGTCGGACGTGACTGCAGACCTAGGCTGGAGAGTCGCATGAGCTCATCGAAAGAGCGCGTTGCCAAGCTGCGAGACCCACGCAAGGAACAGAGCATGAAACGATCCTCGTTTTGGCTGTCGCCAGAGGACGAGAACGCAATCGCCGCCATTCTACAGCGTGGGCAGCCTTTTCGGGTGGCACTGCCGGGCCTGATCGGCGGGCTTTTGGGCACATGGGCCCTGTTGATTTGACTTTCAGGGCCGTTGGCCCATGCTTCCGGAAGGGCTTTCGACTATCAAAAAGTTAGGGGGGATCGCATGGTCCTTTCCAGCCTGCTCCAAAGCCGCATTGGGTCTTCCAGTTCGCATCGACCACCTGGGCCGAAAGGCTTGCCTTTCCTCGGAAATCTGGTCGCTTTCGGCAGAGACGAGCTCGGTTTCATCACTGAAACCGCACGTCGATATGGCGATCTCGTTTGGCTCAATCTTGCCGGATGGCCCGCTCTTCTGGTCAGCGATGTGGAAGCTATCGAGACCATCCTCGTCAAAGATCATGACAATTATATCAAACATCGGCTCGCGTTGCGTCATGTAAAGGCGCTGTTTGGGAATGGCCTGCTGACCAACGAAGGTGAATCATGGCGACGCCAGCGCCGGTTGGCGGCCCCGGCTTTTGCCGGCCAACAGCTCCTTGCCTATGACACGGCGATAGTGTCGCTGACTCACCAGATGCTCGATCGCTGGACCAACGATCAGGTCCTGAACATTCATCCCGAGATGATGGAGTTAACGTTGCGGATCGCCGCGAAAACGCTGTTCGATTCCGAGGCTGAGTGGGACATTGCCGACATTGATCATGCGGCAAACGATCTCGTCACGGAAATGGAATCGCGCTTCAAACGTCCGATCCTTATTCCTGACGGAGTTCCGTTGCCTGGTCACCTCAGGTATCGGCGAGCAATCCGAACGCTCGAGAGGGTCGTTTCATCAATCATAGCCGAACGTCGTGCGAGCGGTTTGGAAGGACGATACGACGTTCTGTCCCGTCTTATGGAAGCGCGTGACGAGATGGGGAAACCGATGTCAGATGCCCTGCTTCGAGACGAGGCGATTACGCTCCTTCTTGCAGGGCACGACACCACGGCGCTCGCACTTTCATGGACCTGGTTATTGCTCGGCCAGCGGCCGGAGATTCAAGCTCGAATGGCGGCTGAAATCGCTGACGTGCTCGGCGACCGACTGGCGACGACCCACGACATCCCACGCCTGAAATACACGGAAAGCGTCGCGTTGGAATCGATGCGGATCTACCCGCCTGCCTGGATCATAGGCCGCGAATCGATCGGGACCTTCAAACTTGGTGGCTACGCCTTCCCCGCCGGAGTAACCATCTTCATCAGCCCTTGGATATTGCATCGCGACCCCCGCTATTTCGCGGAGCCAGAAACGTTCCGGCCAGAGCGTTGGATGGGCAATCTCGCACACGAGTTGCCGCGCTTCGCCTATATGCCTTTCGGCGGCGGACCGCGTATCTGCATTGGGCAGCGTTTCGCTATGATGGAAGCAGTTCTGATCTTGACGACGATGGCGCAACGCTTCTCGGCTGAGTGGCAGTCGGGTCACAAGATGACGCCGTTCCCGTCGATCAATTTACGCCCAATGGGCGGTGTCTGGCTCAAAGTCAAAGATCGTCAGACCCGGCACTGAGTTCACGGATTCATTTCGATCGTGGCCCGCCTGATCGTGGAGGCTAAACGGAATCAGGAAATGGCCGATGAGAGCCACTGATGAGGGCCACAGCAGTGTGCCGGGGCGCAAGCAAGAACGGCTCCCTAGGAGGACGCGCGCGCGGAGCCTTTTGTTTAGCTATGGCTAATAGAAATATGTATGATAGCCCACAATATGAGCCCCGCCCGACAATGGGGAATAGGAATGGCGCTGCGCCGAGCCACTGCCGCAGCCGTCTTTGCGGTCCTAGGCTTTTCGGTTCCCTCGAGCGCACACGATGCCCCGTCCGGATGGAGCTATCCGCTGGCCTGCTGTCACGGCGACGTGCAACATGGCGAATGTCAGCGAATCCCAGACCGGGCGGTTCATGTTCGTCCCGGTGGCTGGGTTGTGATCCTGAGGCCTGGGGATCATCGAAAGATCAGGCGGCAACAGCGATACTTCATTCCATATGGTGACGAGATTCCGTCGCCGGATGGCGACTATCATATTTGCCTCCATCCGACCGAAGAGCATGAGAATTGTTTTTTTGTCCCGCCCGACTCGATCTGATCCCGAGCCGAAATTGCGAGATGCGGGAACGGCTCTGAAGCGGGTCGAAGCATGCCGGGCCGGCACCGAAGGACTGCAAAAACGGACGGCAACGCAATGGGTCAAGCCCGGGCTGATCGGCCGCGTGAAGCATCTTTGAGGCGAGGAATACCTACGGCAAGCCTCGCTGCAGGACTTCCGGGATGAGAATTGATCACCACGTCCGAATGTAGAAATGGTTTTCCCAAGACTCAGCGTCTGTTGGAGGCGCATGGTAATGTCATCTGGCTGAGTTGGAACGTTATCTGATTGGGAGATGCATCCCATGATCGAGTTCTGGTTTTGCATTGGCAGCACCTACAGCTACTTATCAGTAATGCGCTTAGCCCATGTGGAGGCGGCAACCGGAGTGCGCTTCAGCTGGCGGCCCTTCAACCTCCGCACCATCATGATCGAGATGGACAACATTCCCTTCCGCACGAAGCCTGTGAAGGAGGCCTACATGTGGCGAGATGTTGAACGGCGTGGAGCGCTTTACGGTCTACTGCCGAAGCTTCCTGCACCATACCCGCTCGCCGAACTCGAACGTGCTAACTGCGTCGCTATCATCGGGGCCGCCGAGGGCTGGTGCTCGGCCTATGCGCGGGAGAGCTACCGACGGTGGTTCGAAGCCGGGGAGCCCGCGGGCAGCGAGCCCAACCTTTCCGCCAGCATTAGTGCTGCCGGCCAAGATGTCAAACGCGTGCTGCGACTCGCCGATTCCGACAAAGGGAAAGCCGATCTTGTCCACGCCGCTGAAGAGGCCAAGGCCCTCGGCATCTTCGGCTCGCCGAGTTTCATTGTCGACGGCGAGTTGTTCTGGGGGGACGATCGCCTCGACGACGCGGTTCGCTGGCTGCGACAGATGGAAAGAGGCCCGCCAGACTGATGGCTGCTGCCGCTCGCTTTTTTCGGCGGCAACTGAACTTTAGAGGTCGCAACACATGTCGCCCCTCGATGTCTGCTGAAGACCGGCTGGAAACGCGGATCGGCCCGCGGCCCGCCGGTGCCGCCGGCGCCGAGCGGATTCGGCGTGCCCGAGGCATCGGTCACGGCGCTGGCGTCGCGCCGTCACGCTGAGGTGCCAAGTGATTTTTGCGCGCTCGGCGTCACTTGCGGGCACTCTCATCAGTGGGTGGAGTTAGTGTTTCGACCGTTTCGATGATGGCTTTGGCAAGAGTCTCGCCCTCATGGTCGGGCTCCGGGCCGCAGAGAAACAAACAGCTTCCTCGCTCGCCAAGACGCCCGCGGGGCTTTCAATAGCTTCATTCGAGCCAGGTCTGAGGGCGGCCCAGACATTTTGGATCATATGTTGGGCTTCCATGCTAGTCTACCTTGTCGCGCAGACGCGTTCTGCGCTGCTGTGAACGCCGACAATGCCAACGAGATCCTTGCATCATCGATGGTGTCATCATCGCCAGCTCGCCGAAGCATGACGGCGTCTGGTGGAACCAAGTCGATTCCGCCCGAGTAAGGACTTTCATGGCCGGGCTGAAGCGATAACCGGCGCACGCCGCCCTCTTCCTCGCAGCCGCGGATGATGTAGCTATGACCCGCATCGTCCTCGCGGCGGATTTCGTTGATCACTGCCAAGTCTGCTTCCGTTCAAGTTTGCACGCAGGCGCGGCCGATCGAAGGACAGCGGCAAACGCACGCGTTCCGCTTACGCAACATAATGCCGATTGGGCGCGTTCTACTGATGGAGGAGCTATGGCCGATTTAACGGACAGCCTCCATGCGGCGACAAGATCGGAGGCAACCAGGATGCCTAGGTTCAAAGAAGCCCTTGAGCGCGGAAAGGAAGCTCGCCGTCGGCAGGAGGAGCACACCCGCGATGAGAAGGGAGACCAAGGTGCCCCTATGGCTGACTTCGGCGCGCAAGCCAGGGCCTGGCTAAACGACGTCGTGGTTGCGTCGTTGGAAGCGGCCAAGGCTGACGTGGCAGGCGAGGTGACTGTCGACATAGACACCGCCCCACGCCGCCACGTCAAAGCTTCAACGCCGTCTATTCGGTTCCAAATCTACACGAAGCGAGGATTGGAGAAGAAGGTCAGAAGGACGTTCACCGTCAGCGTTCAGTTGAGTGGGGGGTGTCAAGTGTCGGCGCCAGGGATCGTGGCGAAAGATGTGGGAAACATAGGCGATCGGTCGGACGAGCGGTTCCGTAACTTGGTAGCCGAACTGATCGAGGACGCCGCTAAGGGCACTTAGCCAGCCTGTAGGCGAGGCATGTAGATGATCTTTTATGGCGAGATCAGCTTTGCGCCGGCAGTGTCGACCGTATGATCATTCGCGAAGATCCACTACTGCCTTCCGCCGCCTCATGACGGTCTATGGCGGCGGCTGCACCGATATGTGCGCGAATTCACTGAGCTCTTCGCCGCGTCTGATGCGGCGGGAGAAATTCTACGAGCTCGACGGGCGAACTTTCTTCAAATCCGACACCCGCACCAGCCCATCCTGGCTGGTAAAGGTCAGTGTCGATCCCGAGCTTTGCGCTTGGCTAATACCTGAGATGTCGTGCTCGCCCGTGTCGTAGACCGAATACTTGCCGTGGTCATCGATCACCAGGCGCCGGGCATCGGAAAAGATCGCGTAGCGGAGATCATTCTGAGCGCCGGTCGAGTTCGGTTGGCCGAATTCAGGCGGCCACCATGCGTCACTCGCGGGACGCAGAGGAGAGCGGTAGCTGACTTCATCGCTTCTGACCAAGGCTTCGGGGTTGTCTCTAAGGTGCGCCACCAGTTCGGTGGCAACGGCATTAAGCTTGGTCTTAAGTGAATCATTGAACATGTCCCCCACCATCGTCATGCCAGATGACCACTGCGCCATGCCCCCAAACTCCCTATGGCTGAACTGGGCCATCCTTCCGCCGCCCCGCTTAAGGGCCTGCAGAACGGCTCTGACAGCGTCGGTCGAAATCGCGTGCCGGGCCGCAATTCGATCGATCAACGCTTCCTCACTGTGGTCGACGGTCATGAGACTTCTCCCGCTTCGACGAAAAAATGCCTTATGGGCGGCGAGGACCCAGCGTGACGATGGTCATCGTTGCACTCGCGCACGCCACCGCTATCAGCGCGACGACGCCAGCAGAGGTGGCCTTTTTCTCTGCGCGAAATGGGGCGACGTGTTTTGTGGGCAAATCATTGTCGACCACCGCCTGCAGATCGGACCTACTGCCGTGTCGAACGGAATAGGCGCGAGTGAACTCCGCGCCGAGAAGAAAAATTTCCGATGAGTAGTAAACCCAGAGTAGTATGACGAGCAGCCCACCGGCGGCTCCATATGAGGACGCGATCGCGCTGGAGCCGATATACCAACCGATAAGCGATTTTCCGAACGTGAACAGGGCCGCAGTCACAACAGCACCAATCCCGACATCGCGCCATTCCAGGGTCCGATCAGGCAAAACTTTGTAGATAGCGGCGAACGTCACTGAGATCAGGGCAAACGACACGACCGTGTTGATCACGCCGAGGACTGCTGTGCCGAACGGTAGGTTTGCGTTGATGAAGTTACCAAGCGCCGAAATCGCCGCAGTCGCTATGAGAGATACGAGCAACATGAAGCCGAGTGCAGCGACCAAACCCAGGCTAGCTGCGCGTGCGCGCACCAGACGCGACAACGAACTGCCCCGCGGGTCGACCTTCCATATTGTGTTCAACGACTGCTGCATTTCACCAAAGACGCCAGAAGCGGTCACGAACAAGGTGACGATGCCAATGACCGCCGCCCAGGTCCCGGATGATTTGCCGGATGCACTCTCAAGCGCGGTCTGAAGGAGACTTGCGCTTTCTGGACCCATCAGGCCCGAGATTTGGGCCGACAAAGCCAGTTGGGCGGCTTCATGACTGAAAGCGAGACCTGCGATCGCGACAACGATGAGTAGAATTGGCGCCAACGATGTGGTGGCGTAAAAAGCCATTGCCGCGCCATGACTAAGAGCATTGTCGTTGACAAAGCCAACGACGCTTTCCCGCACTAAGCCCCATGCATCTGTAATCACCGGTCGCATTTTTGAACCGTAGGCAGCGAGCCGCGATGGTATCCACTAGCAATGCGCCAGAACTTCCGATGTTCCGGTTGCTGGCATTGGACAAGCGCGCCTTGCGGGCACTCGATCGTGTTTTTGCTGTCTAGGAGCCGGGCAGCATCCTCACGGGCGGGGCATGCGGTTAACCGGTTGATTGAAAGATCCTCAGTTGACACTTGCTAGTTGGGCCTGCTGGGTGCTTTCATATCCAAAATTCGCCGCTGGGGGGCGAAGGGTGCTGAGTTCGTTTTCGTATTGCGTGAGCCGGTTGCTGCCGGTCATTTGGATGTTGGCGGTTCAGTTGTGTTCCGCCCACGCTGCTGTGAAGTCGTTTGGCCCCTTTACGGTCGATGACGCCCATTCGGACATTATCTCTCTCAATGGTGAGATTGATGCAGGGGCGGCGCTCAACTTCCGCCGCGCGGCCGAGGCTGCACCCAATGCCAAGCTGGTCGTTCTGAATAGCGCTGGGGGTGTGGTTCAGATCGCCCTTTTGATCGCAGACGACGTGCACGAGCGGAAGCTCGCGACCTACATCCCGAAAAATGCAGGTTGCTATTCCGCTTGCGCGTATATCTTCCTTGCGGGTGTCGAACGCCAGGTCGATGGCGAGCTGGGCGTCCATCAGATCTCGTCTGAGTCCACCGATCTGGTCAGCGCCCAGCTTTCCATCTCGGACATCATTGAACTTCTCAATCGCTTTGATACGCCGGTCGAGGTGTTGACGGTGATGTTTAAAACCCCTCCCGACGACATGCATGTCTTCACGCCTGATGAGGTCGCGCGCTATGGGATCGATCGCAGACAGGGCAATCACCCAACTACGGCCTCCAATGCTGGAAACCAGCCAGGCGCATCGTCCGAAACCTCGTCGACACCTTCCCCTCCGCCGGCAACCGTCGTGACGAAAGATACGCCTGCTTTAGACGGCTCATCGCTCTCCAAACTCTCTTCAATCGAGGAATACACGCGTCGCCCAACACGAATGGCTGTCTTTGCGGGGCTCGATCTCTTTGGCGACGACATCACTTCTCAGCGAACGCACGATGCTGCAAATTGCGCGCGAGCCTGTCTCTCCATGGGCGGTGAATGCAAGGCATTCACATTCAATATGAACCCGCACGTCGCGAGAGGTCCAAACTGCTTCCTGAAAGCCAGCCCAGGTCAAGCTGATGGCAACTCGGCTGCTATCTCGGGCCAGTTTCTGAGCAGCGCTGATCCAGATCCTAATACATTCTCGATGGGCGTGATCGACCCGAAGACAGCCGTGTTCAAAAACGTCGACCTGCCGGGCGGAGATCTGTCGAAGAGACCTTTTGGGAGGAACGTCACCGCGCAGCAGTGCAGGCTAGCCTGCGTCACAGACAATCGCTGCATCGGCTTCACTTACATGAAGCGCAAGAGCCAATGCTGGCTCAAAGGCACAATCGGCACCCCGCGCTATGCCGAGGGCATGCTCAGTGGCCTCAAAAAGATGATGAGCTTTGCGCCTGCGTCCATCATCAGTCTCGAATGACGATGCGATCGAGGACAGAAAACGCTAAGTCCTCCCGGAACGACCAACTTACCAGTGCTCTTTGTCTGTTATAAACATGTGGCAGCTTGGCTTTGGATTACCCTGAATCGGCCAGAGCCGCAAAGCAGCGTTTACGAGTGCGGGCTTCAAAGGTTAAATTTTGTTTGAGCTGTTTTATACGAAATTAAAACGTTCCATCGAAAGTATCCTGAAAGGCCAGTAGTAGCGGGTTTCTTTTGCTCGGGAATCGTGCATTCTTGGCCTGGGACACAAGGGGCGAGGAAATTGGGCTGCGGGGGGGATGTCGATCTGTCGCGTCTAGACGACGGGCAGCTCGGCGAAATTTTCAGGCAAAGACGCCATGACTCGCAATTCGTGGACGCGCTCAACCGGGAGCTGAACCAGCGAGAAAGCGATGAGGCCCTCGAACTACAGTTCGAAGTGGTCAAAGCACGCCGCTCCTTCGCACGCGTCACCAAGCCCGAACCGAGCGAACACAAGCCTCGGCAGTCAGGCCCGGTCCGGGATTGGCTCCGCGCATTTCTAGCCGGAAGGAGCATTGCGCGGCCAGACCGGCGGGCGCTTTATCGTTATCGCATGGCCGACAGCGAGTATGATGAGGCAAAGAAGATCCTGCGTCACCTGGCGCGCGAGGGGCGATTAGCTCAACCGGATGATCGTGCCGGCGCTATATTCGTCGCTTATTGTGCGGAGTGGTTTCGTCGCGAGTCGGACTCGACCTTCCTAAAATGGGACGACCCTGAGCCAGACCTGTTTCCGACCTTCCCAGATTCCGCCAAGCGCGAACTGACTCGCCGTGGCTTGAGCTACTGGCAACGTGAGCTGCGCATGAGCGGCTCAAACCGTGAATTCTTGCTCACGGTAGCACTCGAAGGCGGCTTCCCGGTCCGTATTCTTACAAGTGGCGCACGAGCATGGCTACGAGACTATCTGCGCTCAATCATGCGCCGCGCAATCACATCCAGAGTGGACACACTTCAGGAGATCCTCGAGATCGCTGAAGAAGAACGCGGCCGAATGCGAAAGAGCTACCAGCATGACGATTTTGTCGCTCTCTGCTCCGAACTAGTCGAAAGACTTCTTGATCTACGGCGAACCGCGGAGGCTGAGGGAGCTGGCAGCATCCGCAATTCTGCGCTGCTCGACATTAGGCGCCCGGGTTGGAGGGAAGACCTGCCGATTTATGTCCCGGCCCAAGATGAAGCGCTCGTAACCGAGCTGCTTACCGGACTGCTCGATGAAAAGATGACCGGGCTATCCACCGAAGGCGTGGAGGCGCGGCGATACTTGGTCAAATCCAACGGTCAATGGGTTCCGGCCATACAGTTGCTGGCCGATGGAGAGATACCAGCCTCGAAACTGCCGAACTTGCCGACACAGGGCCGAGTTCGCGCGGTTCCGACTGGCGAGCTCGGCAATCACCTCTCCGGAGAGCTGGCGTTATTTGAGGCGCCGATAGGGGAACAACGTCGCTGGCGCGTGCTTCCATACACGCGAACCGCCAAGCTCTTGAGAAATTTTCCCTTCACGTCGCCGGTCACCGCGACGCTGACTTCTCCAAACGTAGCTCCCTGCCCCTGGACTTGGCCGCGTGGAGAGCCGCTCCGCTCGGATTTGCTGGTTTTTCGCGACGACGAAGGATCGACGGCAGCCGAGCCCCTTCTTCGTTTCTTCCGGTCGGGGTCTGTAAGTTCTCCGGTCAAGACCCTCTATGTCTTGTTTCCAGAAGACTGGACGATTGAGCCGGCGTCAGAAGGCGCGGTCGTTGAAGTCGAAAGCTTGCCACACCTTAACCGAAAAATCGCCCGCCTGGTTGGAACGGCATATTTCCGGAGCGGTGAAAGCGATTCGATCCGCTTTAGGGTCGAACCAGACACAGAGGGTCGCGAACACGAGCTTGAATTTCCGTCTGGCTCGACGACCGGATTCGACCTCGCAGACGAGCAGTGCGAACTAGTGGTCTCGCCAGCTGACCCGCTCATCCGTGACGGAGGAAAGCAGCCAAGGCCACCACGCACCGGCGAATTGTTCTCTCGGCGCTCACGAGAGAAATGGGCGCTATTGTCCGGGCATATCGAAGGCGCCGGCCTGACAGAATTCTCGTTGCGCGACCCAGAGGCTGGCGTTCAAATTGAGAGGCGGTTGGTAGCACTATTTCCGATAGGCGCCCGAATAAGTGGGACCATGAAGGATGCGCGCAGTGGTCAAATCCGGCTGGAAGGGCTACCGGGCTGGACCGCTTCGGCTGCAGATGGGTCCTGTGTGGTCGACCAGATTGATAAAGAGACGCTGTCGTTCAAATTTCTAGGACGCCCCCTGTATCGCCTTCCAATGACGATTCGTCCTCCGGTGGGGGAGCCATGCGAGATCGTTGTCCCCCTAGTCGGCCGCGACGCGGCTATCGCCCTGGCCGATGGTTCGATTCTCGGACCCGGAGCCCAGGTTGATCTTGGGACGCTCAGGGGCGCTGTCGCCATATCACCCCGCAGAACCGTCCTGCATGTGGCGGCCAAGGGGACCAAGTCGGGCGGGCTGAGCGCAGCGGTCGACGGCCAGCTGCCCTTGGGCGTGCTGAGAAGCGCGATTGACGAAATCCTTGCAACTCTGCCTCTCCAGGACGACTTGGCAGAGCTCGAATTCATGGGCGACACCCGACTGCCTATCCGCATCAGCCGCTACCGTAGCAAGCAGCTCACGCACGATGTTGGCATGGTGCGCTGGTCAGAGACATCCAGCGCAACCGAAGTGCTGCCTGTGGCGAAAATGGTTCTCGATCCTCGGCATGAACATGCACTGGAACAAGAAACTTCTGCGCTTTGGCGAATCCCGGAGCGCTGCAAGGGACTCTGCCTTGTCTATCTTCGGCAGGGAGTGGATGTCGTTTCGAGACCCCTCCCCGTTCCGCGACTGGGATCTCCTGATGCTCATACTGGCCATCTGGTGTCCGCCCTCACAATAGCCGACTATGAAACCCGGCAAGCCGAGATCGGGAACGCACTTCGCAGCATAGGCCGAGAAGTCGGCGGCTTCAGCTGGTTGCTTGAAGCCGCCACTCACCTGAATGGCCTTCCGGCGAGCGCTTTTGACGCGCTGAAACAGCTATCGTCGTGTCCGGATGCGTTGATTGGCCTCCTGTTCAACGCACGCGACGCTGGAGAACGCGGCACCGTTTGGTCCCTTCAAAATGAGCTGCCTTTCCTTTGGTTGGAACTGCCATTGTCCGCTTGGCGTGCTGCGCTGCAGGCCGACTACGCCGCTGTTTCCATTGCGCTCGAACCTATCTTCGGCGTCGAAAAGGCTGCTACGGAGGCGCTGGGCCGGTTGGTCACTCTGCGTGCCGAACTGACAGCGCTGGAACCGGCGCTGGCCTCGATCTTCAGCCTGATGGGAATTGCGGGGGCACCCTCTGGTATCCCGTCGCTCAAGGAACTCACCGGCGGCTATATCGCGAGTCAGATTCACCGGGATAGTGAGGGACGGAACGATCTTGCCTCTCGGCTTGCGCAGTCCGGCCTAAGGCTCCCATCGGAAATTCTGACAAAGTCGCACGAGGATTTCGGCGGCCTGTTCGCGCCGATCTTGCTGGCTGCAAGCGCCCAGGGAAAACTAACTATCGAACGCGATCTCGCACTGCTCGCACGTCGCACGCTCCGTGAGGACCCGGCCTATGTGTCCGGCGCTTATGCTCATCTTCTGAAATTCTATGGTTCCGAATGAAAATGACCCCGTTCGACGTGTTGGATGAAGTAAAACGACGCGCGGCCGAGGCCGTCATCGCACAATCGGGCCTAGCGCATGAGGGACTGCGACGACATCTGCGCGAGCTACTGGGCGGGAATAACCCCGCCGCTGGGGCATTGTTGCAAGAGGCCGTGCTCGAAGGGGCTCACCCTTTCATTACAGCCGACAAGAGCATGCATGAGCTGTCGGAATCGTTGCTCCATCCAGACTTGATCTCGGCGCTCGACGAACTGCCGTTCGACCACGACTATCGTTTCCCAAAGGATCGGAAACCCTTCCTGCATCAGACCGAAGCCTGGCGGCTACTTGCGGACAAAGACCCGCAATCCGTCTTGGTGACCTCCGGAACCGGCTCGGGCAAGACAGAATGCTTCCTATTCCCGATCCTGAGCGATCTCGCCGCACAGGCACATGGGCAGCGTGAGTCACTCAAGGGGGTGCAAGCCATCATGCTTTACCCGCTTAACGCATTGATTGAGAGCCAGCGCGAGCGCCTTTCGGCCTGGACGAAGCCATTCAATGGAAAAGTTCGCTATTGTCTCTACAACGGCGATCTGCCGAGGGATGCTCGGGAATCGGATCGCCGTCGCTCGCCAGAGCAAGTAATCGATCGGGTGCAGCTGCGCGCAGATCCCCCGCCGGTGCTCGTCACTAACATCACCATGCTTGAATACATGCTGGCGCGCGCCGAGGACCAGCCGATTATTGACGCCTCGACAGGCAAGCTGCGGTGGATCGTCCTTGACGAGGCCCATTCTCTGGTCGGTGCTGCGGCCGCCGAGATAGCGCTGCTGCTTCGGCGGGTGCTGCTCGCCTTCGCTGTAAAGCCCGACCAGGTTCGCTTCGTAGCCACTTCGGCGACTATCGGTTCGGGCGAAAACGTGCGCGAGCAGCTCCAGCGCTTCCTAGCCGACGTCGCCGGCATCCCAGACAGCCGGGTTCACGTAGTCGAGGGCCGTCGTCGGATGCCAGACCGTCCGACCGGCCAGCACACGCGCAGCTCGCAAGACATTCGCAGCGCCGACCCAGCTCAGCTTTATGACATATTCGGCCGCGATCCGCAGACATGGAGTCTCGTTGAGAGATTGTTCCAGGGAAGTGTGTCGCTTGCCGATTTCGATTTGCCCGCGCGCGCATATGAAGCCGGCGCGGCCGATCTCGTTTTCGCCATGTCGCGCGCTGCACGCAAAACTGCTGACCGCGAAGAGGAACGCCTTGCGCCGGTGCGCCTTCACGCATTCGCGCGCGCCGTTCCTGGTTTATGGAGCTGTATCAATTCGGAATGCCTCGACAGGCCTTCGAACTGGCCATTTGGGCGTGTCTTGTCCGAGCGCGCGGACTATTGCCCGTCCTGCCGGGCGCCGGTGCTGGAGATCATAAGCTGCACCGAATGCGGCGAAGCCTACTTAGAAGGAACGGAAAGGGGCTCACGGCTGTTTGCACCGTTGCGCAACCCGCCGCGTGACGAGTTCGCCTTCGAGAGCGCCCGCGAGAACGAAATCGGGTCTGAGATCGCCGACGATGTCGAGGAAGAGGGGTCCCACGATGAACGTGCGGCCTTCGAGCGCGACCGTCTGTTCGCCGCCAATCCCACTCCCGCCGCTCGCGGCTTCTGGCTCGATAGGAAAGCCGGGTGGCGGGTCGCCGACGCGCCTGTGGAGGGCGGCCAGTCCCTTTTGTGCGAGGAATACGACGGCCCCCGCGCATGCCCGCATTGCAGTCCGGAAGGCCGCAAGACCTCCGAAATAATGCGGCCGCTGCGGTTCGGGGCGCCCTTTATCCTCGGCAATGCAGCGCCAATTCTGCTCGAAGGAGTAGAGCCGGCCAAAACGGCCGAGGGAGAGAGGCTCCCCTCAGCCGGTCGCCGGCTGCTTTCTTTCACCGACAGCCGCCAAGGCACAGCGCGGATGGCTGCCAAGCTGCAGATGGAATCAGAGCGAAACTTCGTCCGGTCTTTCATTTATCACCAAGTCCAGACCTCCATGAGGCCGAAAGCGGGCGCGGCGGAGCAGATCAAACGGATAGAGGCGGACATCGGCCAGTTGGAACCTTTGCTCCTGGTCAACAAGTCCCCGGCGCTAGAAGCGGTGGTCGCCGGAAAAAAGCAAGAATTGGCCGAACTTGAGTCTGGGAGTCCTGACGGAATTACGTTCCCCGATTTGGTGAACCGTTTGGCCGAACGGATTGAGGTGGCCAAGTGGATAAGAGATGTCTGGCGAGCGCGCGACGAGGCACTCTTCACTGATGCTGGGAAGATTGCCGAATTCTTATTGCTTCGAGAATTCGCGCGGCGGCCGCGGCGCGCCAATTCGGTGGAAACCTTGGGTATGGCGCGGCTGCGCAATCCTACGATCGGACGGCTTACTGATATCCCTGACGCGTTCCGACGCAGGGGAAAGGCTATAGACGACTGGCGAGCCTACCTCGACGCCGTGCTTACTTTCTTCGTGCGTGCCAACGGCGCGGTTTCCATCTCGCGACAGGTGCAGCACTGGGTATCATCCAAGGCGAAGCTGAAATCGCTGATAGGCCCGGAGGAACAAACCAACGGCGATAAGAGGTTGCAGGCTTGGCCAAACGGCTATTTTCGCGCCCACCCGCGGTCGCGGCCAGTAGCCCTTCTTCTTCATGGCCTGGGGCTCGATTTGAGTGACGCAGCCGACAGGGCGGACCTTGACGAATGTCTATCCGCAGCCTGGCGACAGGTCCAGTCGACGTTCTCGGCCGACCCGGAGCGACGCGTCTTCGACTTCAGCAAAACCTTCGTTGCGCCGGTCCTAAGCGCGTTCTATTGCCCGGTCACGCGCCGCATCATCGACCGAGCGCCTTTCGGCCTGACGCCCTACGGGTTGGAGGACAAGCGAGACGAACGCCGACGGGCTATTCCGGTCGAGATGCCGCGACATCCTGAGCCCTTGCTTGGGCTAGATGACATGAGCCGCGCACGGCAAACCGTTCACAAGTGGATCGATTCCGATCCATCCATAGCCGGTCTGCGGGACCGCGGCGCATGGACGAATATTTCTGATCGTATCGCTCTCTTCGGCGACTATGCGCGTTCCGCCGAGCATTCGGCCCAGCAGGATAGCGGACGGCTCCGCCGCTACGAACGGGATTTCAAGCTTGGTAAGATCAACATTCTCAATTGTTCCACCACAATGGAAATGGGCGTCGATATCGGCTCGGTCTCGTCGGTGATGATGACCAATGTGCCACCGTCCATTGCCAATTACCGGCAGCGCGTCGGTCGCGCCGGCCGACGTGGCCAAGCTGTCGCGATGGCCTTCACGTTCTGCAAAGATCGGCCGCTCGACCGTGAGGCGTTCCGCGATCCATATGGCTTCCTCCGCCGGACCCTTTCGGCACCAACCGTGACGCTGAGCAGCAGGCCGATCGTCCAGCGTCACGTCAACGCTTTCCTCCTCGGCGCCTTCATGCGTGAGCGTGCTGGCGACTCGCTGAAGATGCAAATCGGCGCCTTCCTTGGCTGCCCTACGGAGCTAACGGAAGCCCGCCTGCTAAAAGCAGACCGGCCGGTCGAGATTTTCATCGAATGGCTCGAACGTCCCGCTGTAGCCGCAGCGCACGAGGCCAGCCTCGCGACGCTGACGAGGCGGTCGATCCTCGAAGGTGACCAGACGGTCATCGAAGATGCCAGGAATCTTATCGTCGACCTCACGAAAGGTTTCGTTGGCGAATGGGAGGGTTTGGTGGCTCTCGCGAAGGACGAGGGGCTGAAAGAGGCGGGCAAATCCCGCATGGGCATCGAGCTCAAGCGAATGTGCGGAGAATTCCTGCTGAGCAGCCTAGCTGACCGAGGGTTCTTGCCCGGTCACGGCTTCCCTACTGACGTGGTTTCATTCATCCCTGGAAAGGAATTCAAATCGCCCGAAGACGCTCCTCTGGACGGGTCGCGCCAGTTCCGGACTGTAGGCCCTCAGCGCTCGCTCGACCTCGCGATCCGAGACTATGCCCCGGGGTCGGAAGTCGTGTTGGACGGTCTCGTCCACAAGTCTGCAGGCGTGACGCTGAACTGGAAACGGCCCGCGAGTGAAGAGAACCTGGCTGAGATCCAGAGTCTGCGCCATCACTGGCGCTGTAGGGAATGCGGGGCGAGCGACACGAAACGCGGCGGAGGTCCGGAGCGTTGTCAGGCTTGTGGCGCCGAACGCCCATACAGTGTCGAGTTCCTGCGACCAGCCGGGTTCTCCGTCGATCCAAGAGAGCGGGCGCATGCCGATACGGACACACTTTCTTATGTCCCGCCCGAAGATCCAGCCGTGTCCACTCGCAACAGCCCTTGGCGGACTCTGCCGGTTCCAGAGCTGGGTCGTTACCGCTGCAGCCGGGAAGGTCTCGTTTATTACTCCAACAGGGGCGGACCAAAGGGATCCGGCTATGCGGTGTGCTTGAATTGCGGCCGGGCGGAAGCGGATAGCAGTAATGACGGCTCGGGGATCCTCCCGCCAGCGCTCGTGGATCACAAACCATTGCGCTACCGAAAGGACAAGGACATATGTCCTGGCAATGAAAAGCCATTTAGCATCAAGCGAAACATCTCGCTCGGACACGAAATAACCACCGACGTTTTCGAGCTGCAGCCGCGCCATCCTCTGCGCCGCGCGGCGGCAAATGCGCTTGTCATTGCCCTACGCGAAGCTCTTGGTCAGGAACTTGGCGTCGAGGCGGACGAGATGGGCTTTGCAGTAGCGGAAAGTCGCAATGTTCTCGGTGCATCCACCGCATCGCTGTTCATTTTCGACCGGGCTACTGGTGGGGCAGGCTTCGCGGTGTCGTTCGAGCATCTGATGAGGCCAATCCTTCGCCGCGCGGAGCAAATCTTGGATTGCAAAACGCCGGGTTGTGAAAAAGCCTGCGCCGCCTGCGTGCTCACCTCGGATGCGCCCGATGGCAAGGATGACCTCGACCGCAAAGCGGCGCTCGATTTCGTTCGCGGTCACCTGACGTTCCCCAAAGAGCTCGCTCCAGTTGATTGCTTTGTCGAGGGGGCAGAGCTGTCCCTCTCTCCGCTGGACGAGATTGACTGGGAACTCCGCAGGTCGGCCCGCTCAATTTTGACCGTCTTTCTGCCCGAGCGCAGCGTCTCGGCGGCTATGCAGGATTGGGCGCTGGCCGGGCAGTTCCTACGCTGGACGATGTTGGGTCATCGGGTGAGATTGGCCATCGCCCCTGTGTGCCTGGAGAAGCTGAGTCCCGCCGAGAAACTGGCAGTTCGGGATTTCGCTCTGCAGCACAATGTCGAGCTGGTTTCGGCAGAGGCGCCGGTCTTCGCAAACGGTGCATTGGCGCTGTCAATCGTCGGTGAAGGCGAGTTGAGCTATGTTTGGGCGTCCCGCGAGGAGGAGCCACGCCTTCCAGGATTGCGATGGGGAAGCCCGAACACCCTTCCCGTCGTTAGGGGAAGAGCACCGGTTAGCCTGAGATTTGCGACTGTCGACCCCAATACGCTTCTCCCGGCTCCGGGTGCGCAATTCGTCCAGATCGGTTCGGAACTCGACTGCGATTTCGCATCTTTCGGCGATCGTGCGTCCAAGATCATAGTCGACCTTCTCTCAAAATGTGGCGCCTGGTCAAAAGCTGGCGTCTTGGGAGCTACCTATCAGGACCCTTATGTTTCCTCTCCACTTGTCGCGCGCTTGCTTGTCGACACGATCAGTCAGGTATTCCTCGATTCCGGGGCAAACGGTGCGTTCCTGACGGTCGAAACTCGATCACCCCGTAGCAATGAACAGCGAGGTCAGCCTTGGCAGATCGGCCATGATTGGCGGGCAGCGGGCGATCAGAAGGCGGTGACCGCACTCCTGGGGCAACAGCGGGGTATAGGCGTATCAGTGGTTCACAAGGATGTGCCGCATGGACGCTACTTGGACATCGAGTTCAAAGACGGAAGCCGCGCGACGATCGTGCTTGACCAAGGGTTCGGAGCTTGGTCACCACCCCGACATATTCCAGTCCGGCATGATTTCGGTGCTGATAAGGCCGCTCAAGCGAAAAAGCTCGCAGCTATAAACGCTGTTCTCCATAGGAACGGGATCGGCAAGACCTATTTGGTTGCCACGCGGACTTTGGCAGGGAGCGAGGACCGCCGAATTAACGCGCCAGATTCGCATGGAAAATCATAACCCGCCCGCAAAAAGCAAGCCTTGAAACGTGATCCTGGTTCAGCTAGTCGAAACGACGAACCCCACCATACCTTCATTAGCAATGGGAGCCATTTCGGCCTAAATGGCGCAAGCAGATTGTTCGGGATTCGGCACGAGGGCGGAATGGCTAAACAGACTCAGAGGGACAGATTCGTGGCGGAGCTGGCCGAGCTTGGCGGTTCCGCAGGAAACGGACGTTTGCGCGAAGCGCTGGAATGGGATGAAACCACCTATACCGCGGTGAGAGATGAACTCGTCGCCGAGGGCGTCGTGGCGACCGGACGTGGTCGCGGCGGTTCGGTCTCGCTTGGCGGCGCGGTTGAAGCCGACGTCGCGGCCGGTGCGCCGGTCGCTGCGCGTGCGCACCCTGCCCGTGCCAATGGCAACGGTAAGGGTGGCGATCTCGGTTTCGAGGCCGAACTGTTCAAGGCCGCCGACAAGCTGCGCGGCAACATGGAGCCGTCGGACTACAAGCACGTCGCGCTTGGCCTGATCTTCCTGAAGCACATCTCAGACAGTTTCGAAGCCAAACGCGCTGAGCTGATGGCCGATTATCCCGATGGCGCCGAAGATCCGGACGAATACGCCGCCGAGAATGTCTTCTGGGTGCCGAAAGAGGCGCGCTGGTCGCACCTTCAGGCGAACGCGAAACAGTCTTCGATCGGCAAGATGATCGACGAGGCGATGATCGCGATCGAGAAGCGAAACGAAACCTTGAAGGGCGTGCTGCCGAAGGATTATGCCCGTCCCGCGCTCAACGCGGTGATGCTCGGCGAACTGATCGACCTAATCTCCGGCATCGCATTCGGTCAGGAAAAGGGCGAGGCGCGCGACGTGCTCGGCCGCGCCTATGAATATTTCCTCGGCCGGTTCGCCGGATCGGAAGGCAAGCGGGGCGGCGAGTTCTATACGCCGCGGTCAGTTGTGCGGGTGATGGTCGAGATGATCGAGCCATATAAGGGCCGCGTCTACGATCCCTGCTGCGGATCGGGCGGCATGTTCGTCCAGTCGGAAAAGTTCGCCTTGGAACACGAGGGGCGGATCGGTGACATCGCCATCTATGGGCAGGAGTCGAATTATACGACATGGCGGCTCTGCAAAATGAACCTGGCCGTGCGCGGGATTGATGCTGAGATCAAATGGAACAGCGAGGGCAGCTTCCACAAGGACGAACTGCGCGACCTCAAGGCTGACTACGTCCTCGCGAACCCACCCTTCAATATCTCTGACTGGGGCGGTGATCGGTTGCGGGACGACGTGCGCTGGAAATATGGCATGCCGCCAGCGAGCAACGCCAACTTCGCCTGGATTCAGCACATCGTGCACCACCTTGCTCCGAGCGGCACGGCAGGAGTGGTTCTCGCGAATGGCTCGATGTCGTCGACCCAAAGCGGAGAAGATACAATCCGCAGGGCGCTCATTGAAGGTGTGGGTGGCACACCCGGTGTCGTCGATTGCATGATCGCCCTTCCCGGCCAGCTTTTCTATTCAACGCAAATTCCCGTCTGCCTGTGGTTCCTCGCTCGGGACAAATCCAACGGCATCGCACGCAATGCGAAGCTCCGGGATCGTCGAGGCGAGATCCTGTTCATCGATGCTCGCAAGCTTGGTCACATGGTAGACCGCACACGCAAGGAATTCTCTGATGCCGACATCGTGAAGATTACACGCGCATATCACGCGTGGCGTGGCGAAGCCGATGCGGGCAACTACAAGGACATTCCGGGCTTTTGCAAAGCCGCAACCATTGAGGAAGTCCGGCAACAAGCGCACGTATTGACGCCTGGTCGATATGTTGGGAGTGCTGAAGTCAATGACGCTGAAGGCTTGTTTGCGGATCGCTTTGCAGACCTGACCGAAAAGCTTCGCGGCCATTTCGCGGACGCGGACGCACTCTCTGCGCGCATTGTTGAGACTCTTAAAAAAGTGGTGGGCTGATGGCGCGAGCCCAAACCATAACTGGCGGACGCGATGCAACTGTCGCTGTGATCCCGGGGCGATACGCGCTCTCGGTCGGATGGCCCAATCTGCCCGCGCCTGAAGGTTGGAGCTGGACGCCCTTGTCTTCGGTTGCGAGACTTGAGTCCGGGCATACACCCAGCCGACGGCGCCCCGAATACTGGGGCGGTCCGATCCCTTGGGTCGGTATTCGTGATGCTACCGGAAACCACGGCCGCGTAATCCATGAGACGCTTGAATCCACAAACGAGCTAGGGATTGAAAACTCCTCGGCCCGCGTGCTCCCAAAAAACACTGTTTGCCTATCGAGAACAGCTTCCGTTGGCTACGTCGTCGTCATGGGTCGCCCGATGTCGACCAGCCAAGACTTTGTGAATTGGATTTGCTCGGAGGAGTTAAACCCGCACTTTCTCAAGTATGTCCTGCTTGCTGAGCGCGAAGCTCTTTTGATGTTCGCGGTCGGGAGCGTCCACCAAACGATCTACTTTCCTGAGGCCAAGGCTTTTCACATCTGCATGCCTGATCGCATCACGCAGGATTCGGTCGTCGAAGTCCTCGGGGCGCTCGACGACAAGATCGAGTTGAACCGGCGGATGAGCGAGACGCTGGAAGCGACCGCGCGCGCGATTTTCAGTGACTGGTTCGTGGATTTCGGTCCGACTCGCGCCAAGATGGCCATGCGGGGCGAAGACCAGCACAGAAACAATATCGATCGCTCGCCCTATCTCGCCGCCGACATCTGGTCTCTCTTCCCGGACACACTTGATGAGGACGGCAAGCCGGAGGGCTGGAGTGCGGGAGCTTTGTCGGATGTCGCAAGCCTGAACCCAGAAAGCTGGTCCCGCGCGATGTATCCCGAAGCGGTCGACTATGTCGATCTATCCAACACCAAATGGGGATCTATAGAGGCAACCACTCCATATGCGCGGGAGGCGGCACCGAGCCGCGCTCAGCGTATTCTGCGGCCGGGTGATACTATTGTTGGCACCGTCCGGCCTGGCAACGGATCGTATGCCTATGTTTCCGCTCAGGGCTTGACCGGAAGCACGGGCTTCGCCGTGCTTCGGCCAAAGGATCAGATTTTCCGTGAGGTTGTTTACTTTGCAGTCACTGCAAAAGAGAACATCGACCGCCTCGCACGCCTCGCCGATGGCGGAGCTTATCCGGCCGTGCGTCCAGAGCTAGTGACAGCAACTGAACTCGTTGTCGCGCCGGGGAGCCTATTCGCTGCATTCAGTTCCACAACCAGAGCACTTCTTGACCGGGCGGAGGCAAACAAGCGTGAAACAAATACTCTAGCTGCCACCCGCGACTTCCTGCTCCCGAAACTAATGTCGGGCGAGGTTCGCATAAGGGACGCCGAGAAGCTCGTCGGGGAGGTCACGTGATGTGCGGAGCTGTCCGCCGCGAACTGCAGCGTTGGGCGCGGGACGGTGCCGATTTTGACGTTGAGGAATTGGTCGGCCCATTTCCCAAGATCGTGGTTCTCGGGCCAGCGCCGAGAGCGGCATGAGCGCGGACTGGTATCCAGGTATCAAGGCATTCAGCGCGCATTGGCGGCATGCGCCGATGCTTCAGCAAACCTTCGAGACTCTCGAACGCGAATTCGCCGACGAGAACGACGCCTGCATCGACGCGGCCAAGGGCTTTGTGGAATGCGCGTGCCGGTTGTTGATCCAGGAATTGGATGATCCGTTAAACCCGATTGAAAAATGGCCGGACAGTCCAATTCGAAATGCCCATCCGAGTTTCAGCAATTGGGTGTCTGCCGCGTTTCGCTTGATGGCAATCGTCGAGCGTCGCGACGACCCGTTCAGCAAGATAATATCTCAACATTACAACCTGACGGAGGCGCTCGGAAAATTCCGCGACATTGCTGGAACCGTCAGTCACGGGAAGGACGGCTTGAGCAAAAAGCTTTCCGCGCATCACCGCCGCTCCGCGTTGCTGGCGGCGGACGCGATCGTGACGTTCCTTCACGAAATCTATTTGGAGCGGGAACCTGATCCCGTTCGCACTTTCGAGCCCTACGAGCGGTTTGAAGGGTCGAATGCGATCATTGATGAGTTCGCCACGTTGAGGGCCGAACTTGACGAGGAAGGCTTCATCCGTGCCGTCGTGATCCTCCCCGACGGCGAAGAGGTGCCTCTCGCCATCGAAACGTCTCGCCTCCTCTTCGGTGTGGATCGCGAAGCCTACAAACTCGTGCTTAATGCATGTCGTGAAGCCAAAGCCGCTGCGCCTCAAAACGCGGAGGTCGCCTGATGGCTTATCTTTCCGAAGCCGCAGTAGAACAGGTGGTGCTCGATCAACTCGCGGGGCTTGGCTACGCGATTTCAACCGATGCCGAGATCGGGCCGGACGGAAAGGCGCCCGAAAGGGAAGCCTATGCCGATATCGTGCTCGTCAAGCGTTTGATTGCGGCGATCGAAAAGCTGAACCCGGCGATCCCGGCCGAAGCGCGTGGCGACGCGTTGCGGAAGGTATTGGCAACCGAGAAGCCGTCGCTTATCGAAGAGAACCGCCGTCTGCACAGACTGATGGTCGAGGGCGTCGATGTTGAATTCTACAGTGAAGACGGCACGATCCGGGGCGACAAGGTTCGCCTGATCGATTCCGAGGATGTCGCCGCGAACGACTGGCTTGCAACCGGCCAATTTTCGGTGATTGAGGGCAGCATCAATCGGCGGCCTGATATCGTGGTCTTCATCAACGGCCTGCCGCTCGGTGTAATCGAACTCAAGGCCCCTGGTGGCGAAAACGCCACGCTTTCCGGCGCGCACAGTCAGCTTCAGACTTACAAGACACAGATTCCGTCGCTTTTCCGAACCAACGCGGTCCTTGTCACCTCTGACGGCATAACGGCGCGCGTCGGCTCGTTGACCGCCGATCAAGAGCGGTTCATGCCCTGGCGCACGACCGATGGAAGGGTCATCGCCGCGAAGGGGCAGCCGGAACTCAATATCCTGATCGAAGGCGTCTTCGACCGACGCCGCCTACTCGATCTGCTGCGCGAATTCACCGTGTTCGGCGAAACGGGCGCCGGGCTCGCGAAGATCATCGCTGGCTATCACCAGTTCCATGCGGTGCGGCACGCGGTCGAGAAAACCGTTGAGGCGTCAGCACCGCAGGGCGATCGAAAGGTCGGCGTGATCTGGCACACGCAGGGTTCGGGCAAGAGCCTTTTGATGGCATTCTATGCCGGACAGCTAGTGCGGCGGCCCGAGCTTGAAAACCCGACAATCGTCGTTATCACCGACCGCAACGATCTGGACGATCAGCTTTTCGGCACGTTTTCCATGTGTCGCGACCTGATCCGTCAGACGCCGATCCAGGCCGACAGCCGCGACGATCTGCAATCGGCGCTCAGCCGCGCGTCGGGCGGCGTAATCTTCACCACCATTCAGAAATTCTCGCCAGCGACCGGCGAGGCTACCTATCCGACTCTGACTGACCGCCGCAATATCGTGGTGATCGCCGACGAAGCGCACCGCAGTCAATATGGCTTTCGGGCACGGATCGAGCAGAAGAGCGGCGGAATCGCCTACGGCTTCGCTAAATATCTCCGCGACGCCTTGCCAAACGCATCCTTCATCGGGTTCACCGGAACGCCGATCGAAAAGGACGATGTGAATACGCCAGCCGTGTTCGGCGAATACATAGACGTTTACGACATCAGCCGCGCGGTTGAGGATGGCGCTACGGTCCCGATCTATTACGAAAGCCGCCTCGCGCGCATCGAGCTTCCCGACCAGGAAAAGCCTAGGATCGACGCGGAGATCGCGGAACTGACTGAAGACGAGGCCACAACAGAACAGGAGCGTATCAAGCGTAAATGGGCGACCGTTGAGGCGCTTGTCGGGTCCGAGAAGCGGGTTGCGATGGTAGCCGCCGATCTGGTGCGGCACTTCGAGGATCGCGTCGCCGCCATGGATGGCAAGGCGATGGCGGTCTGCATGAGCCGCCGCATCTGCGTTGCTCTATATAATCAGATTGTGGCTCTACGGCCCGATTGGCATAGCGACGAGGACGCGGCGGGCACGATCAAAATAGTGATGACGGGGTCCGCCGTAGATCCTCAAGGCTGGCAACCCCATATCGGCACCAAAGCGCGCCGCGATCTTCTGGCGAAGCGGGCGAAAGACCCGAAGGACGCGCTGAAGCTCGTGATCGTGCGAGATATGTGGTTGACCGGGTTCGACGCCCCGTCAATGCACACGATGTATATTGACAAGCCGATGAAAGGCCACGGGCTGATGCAGGCCATCGCCCGTGTGAACCGGGTGTTCCGCGACAAGCCGGCCGGGCTCGTTGTTGACTATATTGGGATCGCTCAGAACCTCAAGAACGCACTCGGCCAATATTCCGGTTCAGATCAGCGCCAGGCGGGGATCGATGAAGCTGAAGCGGTTGCAGTGCTGCTTGAGAAGTATGAAGTCGTGAAGGCGATGTATCACGGTTTCGACTACGCGCGCGGACTGGCGAGCGCTCCACATGAACGCCTGGTTGTGCTGGCCGAGGCTATCGAATGGATACTGGATCGACAGCATGAGGCCGCCGCCAGGGAGACCAACGAAGACGGAAAACGCCGCGAAAACCGCCGCTATCAGGATGCCATGCTCGCCTTGTCCAAGGCGTTTGCTCTGGCGTCGGCAAGCGATGAAGCGCGCAATATCAGGGACGAAGTGGGCTTCTTTCAGACGGTTCGCGCAGCCCTAGTGAAGTCGGTCGACGGCGCCGAACGGAGCGCCGCCGATCGAGAGTTTGCCATCCAGCAGATTCTGGATCGGGCGGTCGTTTCAACCGAGATCGTCGATATCCTCGCGGCTGCCGGGATTACAACGCCCGATATCTCGATCCTTTCGGATGAGTTCCTCGCCGAGGTTCAGCAGCTCGAAAAGAAGAACCTGGCCCTTGAGGCACTACGCAAGCTCCTGAACGATGAAATCCGCTCCCGAAGCAAAACGAACGTGGTTGAGACCAAACGCTTCTCCGAACGCCTGGAAGCGGCCATCACCCGCTACCACACGAACGCGATCAGCACGGTTGAGGTATTGCAGGAACTTATCGAGCTCGCCAAAGAGGTTCGGGCCGCTCGAAGGCGCGGTGAAGATGAGGGGTTATCACAGGACGAGGTCGCCTTCTACGACGCACTGGCAGAAAGCGAGAGCGCCGTGGAATTGATGGGCAACGATTCGCTCAAGGTGATCGCGCACGAACTCCTCGTCAGCCTCAAGGGCAGTGTGTCTGTGGATTGGTCACACCGCGAAAGCGCCCGGGCACGCATGCGAGTGCTAGTGAAGCGAATTCTGCGCAAGCATGGTTACCCGCCCGATCTCCAGGACGCCGCCGTGCAAACGGTGCTTCGTCAGGCCGAGGCGCTTTCTGCGACTTGGGCAGTTTGATCGAAATTCCTTCGGCAGCCATCCCTTAGAGGGCTTTACGACACCTGCGCGCCGGAAGAGGAAGTGACCTCATCAGCTTAATGACTTGCTGCCGCCGAATGAAATAGAGCTCACTCGCCAGCCCGCGAATTGGCTTTGTCGCAAAATACCAATCGCCATTGATCGGCCGCGCGATTCCTGCGAGCCGCCCATGCTGCGGTCGCGGCCGGATGAACATCCACCTCTTCGAGCTGTAGTTCGCCCAAACGCTGCTCGGTTCGTTCTTCGTGCGGGCCTGGTGCTGGCGAACCGAGTGCCACTCGCCTGCAGCCAAGCGCAACGCCTTCCGCGCCGCCTCAGCCTCTTCGGGCGCAAACTGAAGCTCGCCGTGCAAGTGCAGCCGATGATGCTCGGAACCTCCAATGCGAACCAGCAATCGACGTGACGGCCAAGCGCTGCCTCCAGACGCCGGGCGATACGTTTCGACAGCCAGCCGGCGGTTGATGACGCGGTCCTGACCTGGGCCTCAATGTCCCGAGACAGGTCAAGCGTAAAGCCGTGCACATGGCCGAGCGAGCGAAGGGCGTGGTGGAACCATTCGAGACGGGCCGGGTCGCTTAGATCGCGCCAGGCCGCCGGCAGGACGTGCTCACGCAGGCCAGGCAGTATGACGGCATAGTCGCGCCAGCAACGGGCTTGTCGAAGCTCTTCGGCGTCGGTCAGAGTCTCGGGCTTGTAGGACGATGAGACGTTCGGGAGTGTAGGAGAGTTGGTTAGGTGGATGACAGGGTAGAGAGGGTGGGAGGGCGTCACGTAGGTAACTGAAGTCCCCCCGTTCGCCCGCAGGTCGTCCAATACCGCAACCGCTTGGAACAGCGGGCGAAATAAAGCGTCACGATAGACTGATTTGACCCTCGTCCGTTTTACTTTGTTGTCAACGCGGGCTTCTGCGTCGAGGGCTTCGAGCGCCTTTAGATTGTTGTCGTTGAGGGCATCGAAATCGATGTCATCACGGCGCTGTATTTGCGGGTCAGCCTGACAAGCAGGCGCGAAACTGCTGTAATTCACGTTATCACCATTGTTAAAATCGGTCGCCTTCGCATAGCGCGACCGGATAAGGCAATTCGCGATCGATCCTTGGTGGCGACCGGGCGTTGCGATTCCAGCTCGCTTCGATAGGGCGCAACAGAAGAGTTCGCCGAGTCAGCGGCGGGCCTGGTCGTCAGCCCTTCTTGCTGCCTGGCTTATGCCGCCAGCTTTTCCGGTGCAGACTGATTCCCTGCCTGTTTCAACGCTTCGGCCATCGCCTTCCGGAACACCTCATGGCCGGCGATGTCGTAGAGCTCGGCGAACCTCGGCAGAACCTTTACAAGCATCTTCATCAAGGTAGCCGCCGCCTTGGCCTCTTCCGGAGTCACTGGTGCCGGGGTCGTCCTCGTGGTCGCCAAAGGTGTCTGGATCGCAGCCGGTGCAGCCTTGACCGGAGTCTGAGCCGGCGTGCCGGTGGGTGGTGTCGGGAGCGCGGCGGCTGCAGCATTGGCGGGCGTGGAGCTCGTGGTCGTCATGCTGGTTGCTGCCGCCCTTGCCGGTGCCTTGACTTTGCCTTGGCCGTGGCGATCATCTCCTTGACGCGCTTTGGCTTCGGGGTCGGCTTTCCTGCTTTGATGTCAATGGCAATGGTCTTGGTGAGCTCGTCGCGCACGGAGTCTGCATTCGGTGCCGCCAGAAGCTGCAAAGCAGTGTCGGACAGATTCAGATTCAGGACGGACCCGCTCTCCTCAACCATACGGGCCACGTTCATGTAAGTTTGGGCGGTTTTCGCGGTCATTTCGAATTGAGCCTGAATCCACTTGCCGAACATGCCGTGGTCGAGCGTGTCTTTTATCGAGCGCAGTTCTTTGCCGATCTCAACCATATTGCGGCTGACGCTTTCCCTTTGGCCGTGAATACGGCCGGCCGCTTCCTCAGCCAGCTTGGCAATCTCCGGCTTTAGGGCGCCATAGATGCTCTTTCTGAGAGATGGCGGCATCGGCGTGGCAACGGCCGCTGTGTGACTGGCTGCAGGCGTGGCTGCCTCATTGTTGAGGCCTTCAAGGTTGTTGAATTCAGCAGCGCTAAGATCGAGGTCTTCCAGTTCTGCGTCGACGGTCATTTCAAATCTCTCCTGTTGTTTTCCATTGCGGAAGCGACCAGCGCACTTGCTTGTCGAGTTGGTCGCGGACTCGATTGAGGCGCACGATTTCAGCGAGCGCCTTTTTCTTAGTTGCCGGGACTGTCATGTCGGCGGATTCTAGGTCGGCAATCGCCCGGTCGATCTCTTGCCGCTTGTATCGGGCGATAGCGTCGGCAAGGCCGGAAGCGGAATCGAGAAAAGCCCCAACCATTCGCTCAGCACGGCCAATTGAGGCGCGATAAGGTTCGCCCCATTGTTCCTGCCACTGGTCGTCGCTGTCTCCATCAAAGGCCGGCGGTGCAACGCCTACGCTCTCGAGCACTTCCTCAATGACCGGCCAGTTGCCGTCACTGGTCACATATTCGTTGAAGGGCCGAGTAGAGATCTTGTCCGTGGGATCGCCAGCCCGCTTCGCTAGCTCCGCTTTCCGCTCGCGGTAGGCGCGCTGATATTCTGCTGCTGTCTTAGCCATGTGCGCTCCAACTGAGTTGATGCCTGCTGTATCTACCTCCACCTTAACATTTAACTGTTAAATGTCAAGAGAGCATGCAAGATAGAGGATGGCCGCTAGTCCAGGTCCGCGATGCCAGTGCCTCGCAAGCGCGACAAACGGCCCGGTAGCACTCAGCGAAGTCGGATCTCTAAAGTTCGTGATCGGTCGGTCAAATGCGAAATCGTTTCGTATTTGACGCTACCATGGCCCCAGGGACTTGAACTGTCCGCCTGGGTTCCAGCGCCGGGAGGTTGCCTTCATCGGGCAGCTTGAGCACGCCGAGCCCTGCGCGGCTTTGTGAAGGACAGCTTCTTTGACAGGCCGAACTCATCATAATCCTGCCGGGCGATCTGTTTGAGCTGCCGGGAAATGAAGACATGGCGGTTCGCGGGCACGGCCTTGCCCCAGCGGCGCATCTTGGTGATGTAGGAAGTCCAACCGGCCGCGCCGATGATCGGTTTGAGCTCGAGCTGCTTCTTAGCCCAACCGCGATCTTCGATCTCGCCGCCGGCACGAGTTAGCGCCTCGCGGACACGAACGGAATCGACCGTGCCCAATACCACGACACCGTGAGCGTGAAGCCGCTCGAAGCCCTGATTGTCGCGGCAAAGCTCCAGTATGAAGGAGTAAGGAAGGTCATGCCCCACCGCCCGCCGAAACTCTCTGCTGATGTTGTTCGAGAGTAGCCGCGCCGGATCGTCGCTGTTCAGGAGCGCACTCTCACGTCCGATCCCCAAGTTGAGCGACCAGGCGAGTCCTCCTTGACGGCCGGCTGCCTCGATGCCGGCTTGAAGCTTGCCGAGCTCACCAAGCTTTCGCCATTTGGGCTTGGTGCTCTCGCGCTTGCTGCTCTTGGTCTTCGGCTGGGTAGCAGGCGCTATAGGGCGTGAGGGGTTAGGAGCGGTTGGGATACAGGGTGATTGTGGGTGAGCTGTGCCGGTAACTGGCGCGTCGATATGGTGGGGCGCGGAATGCCTGGATTTCGGGGCTTCTGACGTATTGGCCGGAACCGCCGTTGTCGCAAATTTGCCGGTGTCGATCGGCTCTACGATCGGCGCTTCAACACGCGGGAAGCCGGTGGGGAGAGCGGCGATGAACTTCGCGAGATCACCGTCAAACTCGGTGTCATCAGGAGACTCCGTATGTGCGCCCGCCTGACAGCCGGGCGCGGGATTGCTATAATTCATGTAATCACCATTGTTAGACCGGTCGCCAACTGAAGATGTCGGCCGGTCTTTTTTTGATCGCAGCGAAATTTATAGCGAAAAGCGCGCCGGCTCTCGGGCGGCGTTGTCACTTTCTTCGTGTGCTGATCGGGATCATCCGGGCCAGCCCGCTCGTCGCTCACGCCTGTCCGCGCTTCTTGCTACCTGGCTGCTGAGCAAGGCACGGCGCGTAGCAGCCCACGCATCCACCTGATATCGAGCGCATGCCCGCTGCCGCTCTGGCCATTCCATTTGGCCAATGCGCCAGAGCGAATATATGCTTCACGGACAGATCGAGCCAATCGAGGGCATCAAAATGGAAAGCCTTTGGGAGCTAGTGACTGAGGACGAGGCGATCGAAGCCGCGATCGCATGGCATGGCAAAGATCCCACAACGTCGGTCGCCTGCTGCGCCTTCGAGCTGTTCGGCCATGACAAAGACGACCCGGACTACAGGTTGATTTGATCTGTTTCTGAGGCTTCTAAAGAAGGAACAGTAGGCTGGGGGGCTTAGCTCAGTCCTACGAGTCGAGGCCGTAGGGCTCGTGCCCGAGCTCGTTGTGATGGAGCGCCTCCTCCATGCACCTGATGTCGAAGGCCTGGCCGCATGCCGGGCAGACGACGAAATACTCCTCCTCCCGGAGTGGCGATGCGTCGAGGGCGTCTTGAGGGATGAGGATGTCGTTGTATTCGTCGGGCATTGGGTCCTCCGGCAACGCCGCCCGCCGTGTCGGAACGCGTGCCGGCAGGATTTGTTTCACGCTTCGCTGCTGTGAGTTGAACGGGTGACTTTGGTCGGAATATCGTGCTGTGTTTTCCGGGCACTGCTCTTGAAGCCCGAGAACCTCTGAACTGATGAGCCACCCGCAAGTGCGCGGGCCTTCTGCTTGCCTGACCTGGGGAGCCCGAGGTGCCTGCCGGAACAGTGCTTGTGAACCGTGGGCCTGGTCCAAAAACCCTGCCTCGTTTCGTATTCATATGGTGTTTTAGATAAACAGGTAAAGAAACATATATATACGAAACACGGTGAGGGCTTGAGCCTTAGTTACCAAAAGTGACTAATGGATCTTCCGGCAGGCAATGAGCTCCGGCAGGCAGAAAACCGCTCCTTTGTCCGACGCAGAAAACCGTGCCGGAAAGGCGTCGCTCCGGCCTCGATCCAGTTAACGGGACGACGCGAATCGGGGTGGCGAGCCTCGGGTTAGGCGCGCCGCCGCATTTTCAGGTGCACCGTGGTGAGCCTCAGCGCAGGCCGGCCCAACCAAACATCCAATTTTCCGATACTGCTCTATTCGTCCACTCTCTCAGGGCACCGGCTCTTCCTTAGTGTCTGCAGTGGTTGTAGTGGTGCTCTATGCGCGATGGCGGATATCTGCTTTTCATATGCGTGTGCGTGTCGGTGCTCTCCGGCGTGCTCGTAACCTGGTCGTCCGAATAGCTATTCGACCTTGGCCTGCCTGGCTTCTGGTGATGATGGCTCTGTCTGCTCTGGTCTCTGCAGGGGAGCGCTGTAGACGCTATCCGTCTCTTGGCCGCTGTCTGTGTCGTCGGAGTTTGTCGGTGCTCGCTGGTGGACTTGCCTGGCTGTTTTCTGACGCTTTTGATCTGGTTGCGGGCTGATGATTTTTATTTTGCTGGTCTGGTTCGACAACTTGGTGGAAACCTAGGGTAAACCAGTTGTCTTTGTGCGGAAGATGACTTTACAGAATGTGGTTGCCGGGGTGACAACCATGGCCTGGCCGGTAGTGGACCTGCCTGGGCCTAAGTGGACCTGTTGTTGACGTTCAGCCTCGCCTGTGTCTGATCCGGACCTGCACGCCGGGAATGATGCTGGTTCTGCCTTTTGCTCGCTTGCGGGGCTTTGGCGTTGGATCCATGGTGGCCATGAAGCGCTTGCCGGCGCCTACAGGATCCCTGGCGTCGTCGATGGCGGCGATTGATTCAGCCGTGAGGTGATAGACCTTGTCGTCGAGCCTGAGATAGACGCATTGCCTGGTCTGGGCGATGTCGACGCGGTCGTCTCTAGCGAAGTGCTGAGCCAGCAGCTTTGCCATCAACGATAGAACGTCCTGCCTGCTTGCCACGAGCGGAGCCCTTCCATCATCGCGAGCGAACGCTGCTGAGGCCAAGGGGTTCCATGGCTGCTGCCTGGTAAAAGGAAAAGGCGATTTGCAGCTCGCCTTCTCCAACAGATCACCTGGGAAGACCGAACCAGGCTCTGTCTGCGGGTGTTGTTTTTATGCCAACACGACCGCCGGCTGCGCGTTGCCCAGGTGAACTGCCTCCCCTGGGTTAGCTCGAATGTTCTGATGGTGCTTCCAGACTCGATCGTCCCGAGCCTCGATTTCGCACAGCCGGATCTGCCGCTCGAGATAGGCGATCTTCGCAGCCACGGTCCAGGTCTCGGCCCTTGGTGGAAGATGTCGGCTCATGGCTTCAGGCTCTTGTAATAGCAGGTCTTGGCGTTGACCTCCGGCGTCGCGGTCAACCCCGCTTCCGGCGGTGTCCAGGGGAATTTCTTCTCCAGCTCGATCGCCCACTGCGTCAGTTCGCCCGTGGCATCGGTGATCACCGCACCAAGACCGGCCTTTACCCTGGCCTCGATATAGGCCTCGACGATGGGCTTGATCTTCTCAGCCTCACCTTCGATGCCGACACCGTCGATCCAGATTTTCTCTGTCATGCTGCCCACTCGACGGTGCCAAGGACGTGGTCGCCCTTCTCGTTGAAGTGGTCCGGCATTTCCGCCTTGGCTGCGAAAAGATCCGCCATTATGCCCTCGTATTCACCCCTGTGCGCAGCGTAGGCGCCGTTGCAGCGCATGACGAGCGCGGAGATCCTCTCGAACACCTTGCGCGACATCGAAATGATGCCAGCGCGCGTGTGAAAACGGAACGGCTTTGAAATCTGACGTGCCATGTGAAGCTCCCTTCAATGCGTTGCTTATGCTTCACTGTCGCACATCGCATTGAGGGGATCGGCTGGTTGCTGGCGGTATCTATGACAAGCCCGCGTCTTCAAGCGTAGGCGGGAAGAAAACGCGGGCCGACCGGTGCCACCCGATCTGGCAGCAAAGCGGGGGACTGCTTGCTGCCCGCATTAAACTTCTATCGCTGCCAGCTTGTTCCATGGGTAGATGGGGTATTCGGCTTGCGCCCCTTCTTCAACGGTGATGCAGGAAGGTGCTGCGCTTCGAGCTGATGATAGAACGTGGTCTGTCCAAACAGCCACAAG